>NZ_CADFEM010000017.1:0-156989 GCF_902833245.1 Burkholderia sp. BCC0398 | reverse complement strand
CATGACGTTCGAGAAGAACTGGGCCGCCGCTCAGCAAGGGCAAGCGGCCTGATTGCCTCGGTTATGGGATTCGTGAAACAGGGGCAAGGTCATTTCCGTGGACGATGGGGCCCCCGGCGGTACTGAGCTCACGACACGGGTGGGTAATGGGGATGAATGGCACGTCCGTCGGGGCGATCAGATCATCAAAATGACAATGACGGAATTGGGCGGAGCGATTGCCGATGCGCTGATGGCAGAAGCTATCGAGTAACCTCAAAAGCTTGCCCGCCTTGCTGATTGCATTGATTTCTGGGGGCTTCCCCCGTGTATTGCTGGTGAGCGCCTGGACGTGGAGGTGCACGTCCCCGTGCTCTCACACCGATTGGCGGCACGAAAGGTTGCTGCGGTGATGCCGCTCGGAAACGAATGATGACTCGCGGCAACCTTCCTAAGTTAGTACTCTGCTGGAAGGACGATGATTGCCATGACGCATAACAAAACGGGCTCTGAGTCTTGACTCAGAGCCCGTGCAATTTTGGTGGGGGGGACGGGAGTCGAACCCGCACGCCTTGCAGCGCCGACTTGGCAAGTCGGTGTGTCTACCAAGTTTCACCACCCCGTACGAGTCATAGGTTATCACTTGCAGCGCAATTGGTCCAGCCCCTGTTTCGCGTCGCGATGTGCAAGCGAGGGGGATGAGCCAAGAGGGCAGAAGCGAGCGTCAGTTCCGTCGGGTTCGACTGGTGCCGGTGATGTTCGGTGCCGTGCTAGCCCTTTTCCGGTAACGCGACGGTAACGGCCAGCGGGAAAAGAAAAAAGGACTTACGGTGCGAAACCGTAAGTCCTTGATTTTCTTGGTCGGAGCGATAGGATTCGAACCTACGACCCTCTGATCCCAAATCAGATGCGCTACCAGGCTGCGCTACGCTCCGACGAGCCAAAGATAATAACGTCGAATGGCCGATCCGGTCAATCACGATATGCGGGTAAATGTCGCGACCGCGAACCGCCCGCGATTTGCGACAATTCCCATGATGATCGGCCGGCCCGAGCGCATGCGCGCGCGGCCGCTCGCCGAAGCAAGGAGAACATCATGATGAATCTGATCCTGTGGCGCCACGCCGAAGCCGAAGACTACGCGGCGAGCGATCTCGCGCGCCAGCTGACCGTGCGCGGCCGCAAGGACGCGCAGGCAATGGCCAAATGGCTGCGCGGCCGGCTGGAGACGAATACCGTGATCCTCGCGAGCCCGGCGGCGCGCACCGTGCAGACCGTCGAGGCGCTGACCGACCAGTACCGGACCGTCGACGCACTCGCGCCGGGCGGCAGCGTCGACGATGTGCTCGCGGCGGCCGGCTGGCCGGAAGGCATCGCGCCGACGGTCGTGATCGTCGGCCACCAGCCGACGCTCGGCAGCGTCGCCGCGCAATTGATCGTCGGCGACGACGACAGCTGGAGCGTCAAGAAGGGCGGAATCGTGTGGCTCGCGAGCCGCACGCGCGACGGCAGCCGGCAGGCCGTGCTGCGCGCGGTGCTGACGCCCGAACTGGTGTGAAGCCCGCCTGAATGGGTTTGAAGGGATTGATCGTACGGTTTCGCAAGCTTTCTGCTAAAGTCAATTCGGCGACACGTCATTGAAAAGACACGGTCGTGCCACATAACGGTCACGGCCGGTTACTACATTGGCGGGCATGTCGTCCTATTCCTTACGACCAGGAAAGCCTAATGCGAGAACTGCCGACGCCTACGCTCCCTTTTGCCTCGCTGCCCCTCGACATGTCGCGGCGCCACCTGCCGCGCGCCAGTGAAACCGTCACATCGGAGTATCGCCTGCGCGCCGCATGGGCGCGTACGGAAGACGAATTGCGCGAAGCCCAGCGCCTGCGCTACAGCGTGTTCGCCGAAGAGATGGGCGCGCAGGTCAGCGGCCCGTCCGGTCTCGATGTCGATCCGTTCGACGCGTATTGCGACCACCTGCTGGTCCGCGATCTCGACACGCTGAAAGTCGTCGGCACGTACCGCGTGCTGCCGCCGCACCAGGCGGCACGTGTCGGCCGCCTCTACGCCGAAGGCGAATTCGACCTGTCGCGCCTCACGCATCTGCGCGGCAAGATGGTCGAGGTCGGCCGCTCGTGCGTGCACAGCGACTACCGCAGCGGCGCCGTCATCATGGCGCTGTGGGGCGGCCTGGGCGCGTACATGATGCAGAACGGCTACGAAACGATGCTGGGCTGCGCGAGCGTGTCGATGGCCGACGGCGGCCACTACGCGGCCAACCTGTACCAGTCGCTGTCGGCCGGCTCGCTGACGGCGCCCGAGTATCGCGCGTTCCCGCACACGGCCCTGCCGGTCGACGAACTGCAGACGGGCACCGCCGTCGCGCCGCCGCCGCTGATCAAGGGTTACCTGCGTCTCGGTGCGAAGATTTGCGGCGCACCGGCCTGGGATCCCGACTTCAACTGCGCGGATTTCCTGACGCTGTTCCGCCTGTCGGACATCAACGCGCGCTACGCACGCCACTTCCTGGGCTGAGCGGTCTGAACCGTATCGCGCCCCTGAGGCGCGGCGCACGCAAGCGAACGCCGTCGCGTGGCAAGTGCTACGCGACGGCGTTCGTGTATCTGGCGCATGTATATGTATCGGCCCTGATAATTTCAGCGATACGCGACGCTCATCGTGCCGCGGTGCGGCACGTTCGCGACGGCCCGGGGAGGGCCGAGCAGCAGCGACGCGCTCAGTGCTTGCGCCGCCAGTCGAGCAGATGGTGTTCCGCCATCCAGTGGTGGATCATCCCTTCGCCTTCGTGGCTGCGCTTGTATTCGCGCGACTCGAAGTACGACAGCGCGACGAGCACCATCAGACCGATGAACAGGCCGATCAGGCCCGCAATTTCTTCAGACGACATGGCAGCCTCCTTTCAACGGCACAGCGCCATGCGTACATAGTAGGACATGTGCGGCGCAACCCCGAAACCGGATTTCCGCTAGACTCGGCGCGGTCCCGGCGTGCGATGGGCGCGCCGTTTTCCGGAGCTCTACCTGATGACCCGTTTCATGCTGGCCGTGCTGGCCGCATCCCTCCTTGCCGCCTGCAGCAGCGATCCTCGCCAGGCGCGCCGCGGCCACCCACCGGAAGATCCTGCCGACTATCACGGCGTGCCGACCGACATGACGCCGCCGTCGATGCTCGACGCGCCGTCGCCGAAGCCGGTGCAGTAACGCTCGGCCGCGCTCGCCGTCACGCGCGGGTCGCGGACGCGGCCTGCGGGTCCGCACCAATGCGCCGCAACAGCGCCGGCAGGTAGCGCGCGAGCGTCGCGCCGCGCGCGGCCATGAACAGGAGCAGCGCAAACCAGAGGCCGTGATTGCCGAATGTGCCGACGGCGGCGAGCGTGGCCGCGATGAAGATCGACAACGACACGACCATCGCGCGCATCAGCGATTGCGTCTGCGTCGCGCCGATGAACACGCCGTCGAGCAGGAAACCCCAGACCGACACGATCGGCGAGATCGCGGCCCACGGCAGGTAGCGCAGCGCGACGGCGCGGATCTCGACCTGATCGGTCAGGCGCGCGACGATCCAGCCGCCCGCCGCCCAGTAAACGAGCGCGAACAGCAGCGCGCCAAGTGCCGACCAGAACAGCGTGATGCGCACGGCTTGCCGGAATGCGCGGCGATCGCGCGCGCCGGCCGCCGCGCCGACGAGCGCCTCGGCCGCATGCGCGAAGCCGTCGAGGCCGTACGCCATGAAGGTCTGGAAATTCAGCAGCAGTGCATTCGCTGCGAGCGTCGCGTCGCCCTGTTTCGCGCCGAGATGCGCGAACCAGCCGAACGCGCCGAGCAGGCACAGCGTGCGCAGGAAGATGTCGCGATTGAGCGCGATCAGCCGCTTGAGCGCGACGCGGTCGGCAAGCGCACGTGCCGCGAGCGGGGCCAAGCCGCGCGGCCGCAGCCGCCACAGCATCCACGCGCCGAGCGCGAAGCCGCATGCGTCCGCGGTGGCGGTCGCCGCGCCGATACCCGCGATGCCCCAGCCGAAGCCGTACACGTAGAGCAGCACGGCGGCGATGTTCACCGCGTTGATGAACACCTGCGCGACGAGCGCGAGCCGGACGCGCTGCATGCCGAGCAGGTAGCCCAGCACCACGTAGTTCGCGAGCGCGAACGGTGCGCTCCAGATCCGTGCGTGGCTGTATGCGAGCGCCGTCGCGCGGACCGCATCGCTGCCGCCGAGCGCGGACAGCGCGAACGACAGCAGCGGCACCTGCAGCGCCAGCACCGCGGCGCCGAGCGCGAACGCGACGATCAGCGCGCGCAGCAGGTTCAGGCGGATCCCGGCGGCGTCGCCGGCGCCATGCGCCTGCGCGACGAGCCCGGTCGTCCCCATCCGCAGGAAGCCGAAGCCCCAGAACACGAAATTGAAGAACAGCCCGCCGAGCGCGACGCCGCCGAGATATTGCGCGCCGTCGAGGTGGCCGGCGACGGCCGTGTCGACGGCGCCGAGGATCGGTTGGGTCAGGTTCGCGACGACGATCGGAAACGCGAGCGCGAGGACGCGCCGATGCGTGACGGCGGCCGCGGCGCCGCCGTCCCCGTGCGGTAACGCGGAGTCGGACATGGTGGACGCGTCAGGCGCGTTCCTGCACGCAGACCCACGGCGAGACGACGACCGCCCACAGCTCCGGATTGCGCGCCGCGTAGTCGGCGGCGGTCTCGGCCGGCATGCGCGCGACGAGGCCGGACGACAGCCAGCGCGTGACCTGTTCGGCGTCGTCGCTGGCGACGGCTTCCGCGACGCTGACGAGATCGAGGTCGCGTGCGATCGACAGCAGCTTGCCCTGCGCGAAGAAGCGCTCGAGATCGCACCAGTCGATCTTGGCGGTCTCGCCGAGGAGTTTGGCGTAGAGCGGGCTGTGCGACGCGCCCGCGGCGGCGTGTTGATCAGAGGACATCGGTTTCTTGGAAAGACTACGTGGCGCCACTATAAACCATCCGGCCGGGCGGGCCGCTCACGCGTCGCGCAGCGCGCTCCATGCCCAGTCGGCGGGCGTCGCGCGCGAAAGGTACCGATCCGGTCGCCGCGCCGCAGGCCGGCACGCGCAAAGCTGTTCGCGAGCCGGTTAGAGGCATTCCTCAGGTCGTCGAGCGTGACGCGGAAAACGCCGCCTTGCGTCGTTTCGTGGATCAGCGCGAGGCGCCCGCTGCCGTCTGCCCATTTGTCGCACACGTCCACGCCGATGTTGTAGCGCGCCGGAATGCCCCACTGGAAGCGGGAGAGGCGCGCGTCGTAGCAGTCGGCGGCGGGCAGCATCGGGCGATCTCCTGGTGTCGAGCGTGGCGTCGGGTGAACGGCTTACATCAGGAGTTCACGCAGACGAATCCACAATGGTGTTTCCTGATAGGGAATGTTCGGACTCGTCCAATAGGCGAGGCTCAGTGCACGATTCCACAATGACGCATAAGATCAAGACAAAACAGTGGTGTGACCATGGATTTGCTTCTGATAGCTGCGGGGTTCAGCCTGATTGGAATCGGGGTGCTGGTGGTGTTTGCTCGTCACGTCGATCCGTTGTCCGGCCGTTTCACCGGACGTCTGCGCAAGCGCTGACTCGATTTTTTCCGTTTTCGACGCGACGGCACGCGATGCGCGCCGGCGTCGCGTGTCGTCTGTCGTGCGCTCAGCGCGCCGGCAGGTAGCGTGACGGATCGATCGAGCGGCCGCCATAGCGCAGCTCGAAATGCAGCGCGACGCGATCGCTGTCGCTGTTGCCCATCTCCGCGATCGATTGCCCTTGCGTGACCGACTGGCCTTCCTTCACCAGCAGCGCGCGGTTGTGCGCGTAGGCCGTCAGGTAATCGGCGTTGTGCTTCAGGATGATCAGGTTGCCGTAGCCGCGCAGCCCGTTACCGGCGTAGACCACGACACCCGGCGCGGCCGCGACCACCGGCGTGCCCGGCGAATTCGCGATGTCGATGCCCTTCGATTTCGAGCCGTCGAACGTGCGCACCACGTTGCCGGCCGCCGGCCAGATCAGCGCGATGCTCGTGGCCGGCTTCACGGCCGATTCGACCGGCGCGGAAGGGGCCGGGCGCGCGCGGCCCGCGCTGCCGGTGCCGGTGGTCGACGGCGTCGACGCGGTGGTCGTGCCGGGCGGCGGTGCGACGCGCAGCACCTGGCCGACTTCGATCGCGTCGGGGTTCGTCATCTGGTTCCAGCGCACGATGCTCTGTACCGACGTGCGGTTGTCGCGCGCGATCTTGTACAGCGTGTCGCCACGCTCGACGCGATAGAACCCGGGGCCGACGGGCGCGGAGCCGCACGCGACGAGCAGGGCGGCGCAGGCGGCTGCGAAGAGTCGCTTCGTTGTTGTTCCGAACATTGAACCTCGCAAAACCCCGCCGCGCATGACGCGGCAGGCAACACAAAACGTCAGATTTTAACGGGTTCGACCCGCGCACTGCAGTTTCGGTCGCGGGTGCGGCTGCCGCGCCCCGGTTCGGCGCGTGTCGAATCAGCCGGCGAGCGGCGCGACGCGGATCCGCAGCGTGGCCGTCTCGGTCGCGCCCGGCGCGAGCATGCGCAGCCCGCGCCCGTTGTGGATCGCATCGGGCAGGCCGAGCCACGGTTCGACGCAATAGAAATCCGAATCCGGCTTTTCGGTCCACGTCGTGACCGCGTACCACGGGATCGAGCCCGGCACGTCCAGCGCGATCTCGATCGTGCGGCGGCGGCCCGGCATCACGATGCGCACCGGCGCCAACCGCTGACCGTCGAGGCAGTGAAACCGATCGAGGATATCCGGATCGTCGAGGCGATAACGGGCCTGGCCCGGTTCGGGCTGGCTGATCGAGCCGTCCGCGCGCTGTTGGCAACGGTGCGTCGGCGGCAGCTCGAGGACGGTGTCGGCCCGCTCGCCGTGCGGCAGCGCGAAATAGAAATGGTGGCCGGCGTAATAGGGCAGCGGCGTGTCGCCGCGATTGGTCGTCGTCAGCGCGACGTCCAGCGTATGCGCGTCGGCCAGCCGGTAGGTCGTTTCGAAGCGGAAATCGAATGGGTAGCTCGCGCGTAGCGTATCGTTCGCGTCGAGCGTCATCGACAGCGCGGCGCCGTCGGCCGACGGGTGCGCGTCGAACGGCAGATCGCGCGCGAAACCGTGCATCGGCAGGTCGCGGACGACGCCGGCTGCGTCGCGCCAGCGGCCGATCTCGCCGTCGACGCGGTGGCGGCCGAGGAACGGGAACAGCAGCGGATTGCCGCCGCGCACGCGTGCGAGGTTGCTCCAGTCGGCGGTTTCCGGCCAGAAGATCACCGGTTCGCCATCGACGTGCCAGGACAGCAGGCGGCCGCCGAATTGCGGGGCGACCCGGACGAGCGACGGGCCGGCGTGAAGTTCGTGAATGTCGTGTTGCTGGAAGATCGGCATGGCGAATCGGGTTGGGCGGGGTGACGGGAGCAACGGGCGTTCCATTATCGGGCCGCGGCCGGTCGGGGAAAACCCTTCTCGGGAAATTGCGAGTTTTTAACACGGTCGACCGTCGGGATAATGCCTCTAAACCGGTGATGTTGCCGGGTCATGACACTTCGTGGAGGGGGCCATGGATCTGGCAATGGCAATGGGAATCGCACTGTTCGGCATGTTTACCGGCAGCACGGTATTATTTTTCTATCAGCTCGGCCGCTGACGGCAATTCCTGCCGAAGTCGACAGGCCCGCCATGCAAATGGCGGGCTTTTTGCTTTCTGCGCGCTTACAAATTGCAAGTGTTTGTGTGCAGCGCCGCAATATCCTGCCAAATGCCTTGGCGCAGTAATCCTGGCTCGGCATAATCGGGGCGCGTTTTTCAGGACGCGCATCGCGTCGTCCGCCTTCCTTCCCGCTTAATCTTCACTAAAAGGACCGACGCGTGAGCCTCTGGTTTCTGGTATTCCTGAGCGTCCTGCAGGGCGTTACCGAACTCTTCCCCGTCAGCAGCCTTGGCCATACGCTGCTCGTGCCGGCGCTGTTCGGCATGCACATCGACAAGCACGCGCCGCAACTGCTGCCATTCCTCGTCGCGCTCCATCTCGGCACCGCGCTGGCGCTGCTGTGGTACTTCCGCGCGCGCTGGATCGCGCTGATCGGCGGCTTCTTCGCGCAGCTCGGCGGCCGCAAGAACGACGACGGGCACCTGATGTGGGCGCTGATCATCGGCACGATCCCGACCGGCATCGTCGGGCTGCTGCTCGAGAAGCGAATCGAGCGCGTGTTTCACGATCTGCGGATCGTCGCGATCGCGTTGATCGTCAACGGCGTGTTGCTGTGGGTCGGCGATCGCATCCAGCGCAGCCGCGCGCATCAGCCGCCCGAGAAGATGACGTTCAAGCAGGCGTTCTTCGTGGGCCTCGCGCAGATCGGCGCGTTGATTCCGGGCTTCTCGCGCAGCGGGCTGACGATGATTGCCGGCAACGTGGCCGGGCTGACGGCGGAAAAGGCCGCGGAATTCTCGTTCCTGCTCGGCACGCCGATCATCTTTGCCGCGGGCGTGCTCGAATTGCCGAAGCTGTTCCATGCGCGCGACCAGCTCGCCGATGCGCTGCTCGGCGGCGTGCTGACGGCGATCGCCGCGTACCTGAGCGTGCGGTTCCTGATGCGCTATTTCGAAGGGCGCGGCCGGCTCGCGTCATTCGGCGTGTATTGCGTGATCGCCGGCGTGTTCTGCCTCGGCTGGTTCATGCTGCATCCGCAGCCGGTTTGATGCCGCGGGGGGCCGGTCTCGCGTGATCTGGTGCGATGATCGGGTATAATTTCGGGCTCGGCTTCGTGTCGGGCCCGTTTTGTTTCGGGGGTTTGAGTTTGGCGGTGCGGTCGCTGCCGTGCGTTACTCGAAAGCCCGATGCCGAATACGGTCCGCGAAAGGCCGTGTCTTTTCTCCCCGACCGCCCTTAGCTCAGTTGGATAGAGCAACGGCCTTCTAAGCCGTAGGTCACACGTTCGAATCGTGTAGGGCGGGCCAATGAAATCAATGGGTTAGATCGTATTTCAAAGTCTATCCCGATCCTCAAAAAATTCCATGTAGGCGTCGTGTAGGTGTTCGCGGCCAATGCAGATCCAGATTAATCCATGTCGGAAGGGGCGTTGGAGAGCGATTGGCAGCGCCGCAAGCCGACGTGAGGGACTGCTGCCATCATGCTCCGATCTGCGTCAGTTGTGGCACGATATCGATGCTTGGGTAAGCCGGATTGGCCGCCGGTGATATAACAGAGCGGGGTGAGGAGTGACGCAACAGAAGGCGCCGCAGGAAATCATCGAATTCAGCACGAAGTTGCACGAGACTTTGCGCGGCTATCTCGATATGGACAGCTGGACGCCAGTAACGGGTGCGTTGCTGCTGTCCGGTATCCAGCCGCCTCCTGGCTGCACGGAATTACCGAAAAGCGGCGGTATCGGCCTTGACGGTGCCGAGATAGTTGGCTTTGGGACTGGCCAGTATCACGAAGCGCGAACAATCCTGAAGCAGTGGAATGATTGGTGCGAGGATCGCGGACGTGATCCGGCGGCCGGGATGAAGCCTATAGAGTTCATTGACTGGTGTGTCGAGGACGAAATCAAAGAGCGTTTCGCCATCCACCATCAATTTCAATGGATTGACGTGTTCAAAGATATGGTTGGCTACTCGAGCGGCCATGTGCCGTTCGAGGTGGCGCGTTATGCCGCGAAGACGGCGCAGCCGTTGGAATTGATTCTCGAGAAGTTGGACGAGATCGACCGTCGCGCAATTAAGGCGGCGCGCCGAGGTTCGATTGCCGTCGTCCCCATCTTGTCTGGCGATGGTAGTCCCAAGGTCGTGATCAATCCGCTTCGTCAGCACCTGACAACGGAAGAGCTCGCATCTGCATTAGGTGTTCAGCCGCAGACCATCTACAAACGTCACTCTGAGGATGGTCATTATCGTGGCGTCGCGCCTGCCAAACAAGACAATCGCTCGCTCGCATGGCCGCTTGATGCGGTCGATCGAATGATGAAGAAAAAAAAGTCGGGTGACGGATCGTGATGGGTGTTCAATCATGTTGCTGAATAGCGGGCGGACGTCTCCAGACAGCGTAACGGAGTTAATCGATTTTTACGATAGAGTAAATCCCGTGTTGTCGAAATGGTTGGCGAAACCGACATGGACGGCGAGGGACACTGCTATGCTTTGCGCTGGTTTTGCCCCGAATGAATGCTCATCAGAGAAGCAGGCAGCATCGAATGGTGAAATCAGTACGGTTTTAGATGGGGTGCCCCTGGATCCGGATGAGTATTTGCCATCGAATCCCGTTCTATATGGGAATTTGCTCCGGCGATTTCGTGATTTGCGTATCGATGTCGGCACGCCTAAAGAGATGATGGAGCGATTGGGAGTATCCAGAGGGATCTCTCAGGCAGAGAATGGGGTGAAAATTGCGGCAAGGGACATGCTGCGGCGCGAGGTGATCGATCAACTTCATTGGTTATTCATTATCGGCAATGCTGTCGGTCTGAAGCTGCCCGCCATAATCCCATTTGGATTGGTTAGCGCGCTGCGAGGGCGGCATAGTGGACATTTTTCAGATAAATCGCAGGAAGGAACCGGAACCGGAACCGGAAGCGGAAGCGGAAGCGGAAGCGGACTGAGGCAGCCATTGGTTGGACCGTCGAGCGGAAAGAGTACCAGCCACAACCAGCATGTCTCCGACTTGCTGAACATAGGCCCTGTGCAACGGGGTTTTTATACGACAGAAGAAGTCGCCAGATTAACCAATCTGAAGTATCTGACTTTGACGAAATATGCCCGCCAACGTAGGCCGATCGCTGGGTTTAGCCCGTACAAGCCGCAGGGCGCGAAGGCTTGGCGGTGGCGTGACGACCAGCAGCAGTCTGCTTACGAAGCTGGTAACAGCACATCACACTGACCATCGCGCTGGCGGTTCGACGTCAGCCTTTATGCCGTCGCTATCAACAAAGACGCGTCTGCGAAGACTCTACCACGCCTATCCAAACCTAGTGCGCGATTGATAGAGTGAATCCGCTCAAATCCACTGTAATCCGCTGAAATCATTCGTGGATGTCATGCCGTTTCCAACCGAATCCAGACTTATTGTTGCCAGACTTACGTGCTAACGGTGTATGCTCGCGGGAATGGGATCAACCATACGGCGCGAACGCGCCGGGGCGGCTTTCGACCACGGCAGCGATTACCGGGCGGTAGGGCGACTCATGCATGGGCGTCGAACATGAACCGATGGGGTAAATTTGGAGGAGCGTCGTGGTAAGGAAGGTACGGCCATATGGCCAGGATGCGCTTGAAATCTACGAAGTGTACGAATATGGGGATGGACTCGAACAGGACGTCACCCGAGAGGTCATTCAGCTTCTCCGTGATCCTGAAAGGGATAAGAGACAGGAGGACGTTGCTGAATTTCCGCAAAAGACCCTGGGTCTGGTTTATGAGGTCGTGCGGCATATTGAGATCAACCTCCATAGATCGCCGTCCTTCTGGGGCGCAAAGTTCTCACTAGAGGAATATCCGTCGAGCGATATTCCGTTTGGTAAGCCAAAGTTTGCGAAATTGCTGAGACACTCACCGATGGCGGTGAATTTCTACGAGATATTGCGAGCGTTCTACGCGTTGCTCTGTACGCCCGAGTACGGGGCACTGAAATATTGCGTCAGTATCGAAGCGGCTCGTCATGCACTATTGTCTGTGTATCCGACCGGTTTTATCGAGCTTCCGCCAATTGGATTTCCTCGTCCGGACGATGTCTCGGAGTTTGAATTTAGGAAGGGAGTTACTGAACTGGTGTGGCCGGCCGTTGAGCGTTACAATCAAGCCATACAGCGGATCGCAGAAATTGTCAGCGGCAACGAGTATCGTTCGAAGCGGGCAAGGGAGCTATCCAAGCTCCGATCGCGAGCAAATAGTGTTTCGTCCTTAATCAATGGACTGCTGAACCATCACACGCGACTGGTAGTGGTGGCGCTAAGATTGTCTATCCGGCAGGCGAGCGCGCTGGATTACATGGGCGATCGAATGGCGAAAGCGTTTAATCGCTTGATTGGAGATCGGCGCGGCGATACTTACCTGAAACAAGCAGTCGGATATTTTTGGGTGTTACAGGAGAGTTTCAAGGTAAGCTTGCGGAAGCGGTTGTGGACGATAGGTAAGCAGGGTGTGAATGGCGGGATCGCATTGCACTATGATCTCGTGTTGTTCTTCGATGTAAGTCTTTACGGTCAAATAGATGCTATCGGGGAACATATCAGCGAGCGATGGCGTAAAATTACAGACGGCGCTGGTGGATGCCGCGCACTTACTGGAGCGAGCCTCAGTCCTTATTCGTCGGGAAATCTTATTTCGAGGATGGAGAGGATAGGTCGAATTCCTGACGAGCAAGGGTTCGTAGGGGTTGTTGCAAGAGACTCTGCACGAGCACGTAATTTGCTGAAGGTCGCAAAGACGATGGTGTTTTCGGCGGCTCTGAGAAAGCAGGGGAAGCAATCGTCGACTGCGACATTGATCAAGGATAATACGCGGCGCTTTGGGAAAAGTGATCTCCGAACCGGGTGCGGCTATGATAAGGAAGGGCGCGGGGCAAAACAAGGTAAATCGGGCATCACGTATGAGCGAAAGAAGCGGCCGTAATGTTTGGTTGAGGCATTGAAGAGATTCGGGTGCCGTTGTGTATGTCGTGTGCGCGTTGCAGCGCGCTTGGATGGATCAAACGGCGCGCGCATGATACAAACCTGACTACACATTCCCCTTCGGGGAAATCACGCAGCACACAACAAACTACTTCCGTTCGAACGATTGGGCGTCTGCGCCCGATAGTTTGTACGGGAGTAGTTTGTTTATCGAAACGTGGTTTGGTATAAAATTTTATCGTCCTGCTTATGGTTTGAACCACCCCCGTTCTCCGAGACGAGCGAAGCAACGTCGAGGCACTTAGAGCGGAGCTTATGCTGTCAAGCATAAGCGTAGCGTTACCCCTTTATCGGTGACCCTCCAAGGTCACCGACTAACTTTATTAAGCGGAACGAGGACTCCTCGTGGAGCGGCACCTTATCGAGTCCCCAGAGAGGGACGAGATCTAACTTTGAAATAGCGAAGTGTCCAACGCGCCTTGTGGGCGCTAAGGACACGCAGCGTAGTCTTCTACTCGAAGCGGTCGAGTTGACCGCGAGACTGACTTTTAAATTAAGCTGACCATCTACCCTATGTCCGACAGGACGATCGAATACAGTTCTCTACTGCGCGCATCATGGCAATCTTCAGCCTCAAAGCAGCCGAAGATTACGAACCTTTCCGATCTGAGGTGAGCGCTTCAGAATCAGGTCGGTGAGGTACTCTGGCAACAATGCTGGTGGGATGTTCGCTGGAACGTTTTCAATGACCTGAGACGGTACATTGGCTATGAAGTCATCCGGAGCATCGGAAAGGCTGTGTTCGTATGCGACACGGACTTGCATGGAGGCCTAGGTTCGTTTTCGGAAAATTGATTCTACCGGGAGAAGGGAAGATCGGTGCGTGCCCGTAATAGAGCCGCGCGAAGGTGCCTCTGAGTGCCTCAGGTTCGGAGCGAATAACGAGGAGGGACGTCCCTCCTCGTCGTTTCATTAGCCTTGGATCAAGAATTCGTCGCGATTAGCTGCGTCTCGGATCCAGGCCGGGGGCTTGCCCTTGCCCGTCCAGGTCGCTCCGGTCTTGGGATCCCGGTATTTGGGCTTGCCAGGAGTTCCTTTCTGGGGTTTGGAGGACGGTGCCTTATTGCCCTTGATTGTTTTGGGGAAGGCCAGTTCTTGGGGTGAGATACCGTACTTGGCTATCAGTTCATTGATTTGACCGATGATGTCTACCTTCTCTCGGGCAAGTTGTTCGTCGGCGGCTTTTCGCAGCTCTTTGAGCTTCTGCTCGAGCTCGGCTATTTCTGCGGCAATGTTTTCGCTTGTCGTCATCTGTTTTGTCTATCGGTTGTGGTGTGTGAAGGGTGATGCGACATTGTAGAGAAAATATCTACTTGTGTGAAACGTCAAAATCAATCCGTCACATTTCTGCTGCGTATGTCAGAATAGACCACGGCGTGATACTGAACAACGAACTTCTACGTAAGGCGTCATCTTGTCCGAAGCTGATCAGAATAAATTCTTTTCGTCGGTGCCACTTGCTTCCAGCAAACACCAACCTTTCCAAATACGGCTCGTTGCATCGATGCTCTCGCGAGCGTTGACGCGCCTTGGAGTGTTGCATGATCCTTCATTTGAGCAAGGTCATGTAGCTGGCTATGCGATGGGAAAGAGGGCAGGCGAGAAGGCTGGGCATAAGGTCGGATATGCGGAAGGGTTGGAAGAGGGTAAGCAGGTCTTGGAAGTCGTCGATCGGCGTAGTAATGAATTTGCAAGGCCAGGTATTGACAACAATCTGTTCGATAGTTGGTCCCTTCCGATCGATGAATCGCTCCGGCAACGCGTCATAGCAGATGTCCAGGCGAAGCTGCCGGCGTACAAGCAGCCTACCGACGATCAATGGCGAATGATCTTCAGTACGACGCCTTCGACCTGTGTTGTGGCGGGGGCGGGCTCCGGGAAATCGACGACACTGGTGCTCCGCATACTACTGCTGCATCACTATCTCGGATTCGAGCTGTCGTCGCTTACTGTCGTGACGTTTACGAACATGTCGCGCTGGGACTTCGTTGCGAAGCTGATCGAGACGTTTGCGCTTTGGGGTATCGACTTACCTTTCAAAGAGGCGAAAGACGTTGTTTGTACCTTTCATTCAAAGATTCTGACCTTCGTTCGAGGCTTGCCTGGGTACGCGAAGGTGAGTGCATTTGAGTTCGTCAAGAAGCGGGATAGTGTCGCCGATGGTGAGGACGAAGATCGACTGCCGTTCGAAACTCGCCTGAACAGTCTGCAACAGGAGCTTTTGAACGAGACCTTCACCAAGCTGTACGCTGACAACGAAGCATTTCGTGCACTCGTCCAGATCCTGTATAGGCGCTCGTTGATCCTTCCGCCGGTTGAGCATGATGAGGAGGTGAAGAAAAAGCTTCGGCTGATCAAGAATGCTTCGGAGAATGACGTTGCCGTGATGGACGCAGTTGAAGCCGAATGGCGAAGCGCTGGCAAATGGCCGATCGCTGGCGTTACTGAGTGCCGCGAAGTCATCAAGGTCCAAGGGCGCACGTTTTACGTTCACGGCAGAATCACCGCTCTCGATATGCCCGTGATATTGATGCCTGACAAACTTCCCGGTTCGGCGTTCAGCAGGCCGGGAAGCAAATATCGACTGGGGCAGGAACTGGGGCTCAAGCAAACAATCTTTCGTGCTTGCTGTGACGTACCTGTTGTCTGGCTTACCGAACCGAACGCAACGGATGGTCTGCTGAAGTGGTTGGCCGACGGCGCGAGTGCCCCTCCGGGGTTCGAGTATCAAATCGCAGGGGAGATCAGGCCCGAGTCCCTGTTGCAGTGTTTTTTCTCGGCGGCGTCGTTCATTGAAAACCTAGGGCTTGACGTGCCTGGGACCGTCGGTCAGATGAAATTCACGTCGTCTGATCCGGACCGTTTGTTCTTCGAGGCTTTGGCGATTTTCTGGCCAGCATTCGAAAGTCACCTGGATGCCCAGCAGCCGAAAATCATGACGTTCAATCGCATGTTCGCGCTGTTCGGAGAGCACTCACGAGCCAATTTGCGCCTTGTGCCAGATCCGGTGTTGCGCACGATGTCGCACCTGATGGTCGATGAGTTCCAGGACATCTCACCGCAGATCGTGTCATGGGTTCGGGCCGTGTTGACTGAGATTCGGCGTCGTGGCGCGGCGCTGCATGCTGGGCGCAACGCTATGCATAGCTCCTTGCTTTGTGTGGGTGACGACTGGCAATCGATTTACAGCTGGCGGGGCAGCTCGCCAAAATATTTCCTCGAGTTTGAGGACGAATTCGAATCTCCTGCCACAACACAGGTGATGCTGAGCGAGAATTTTCGCAGCCACCAGTACGTCATCGATGCGGCCGAGCACATCGTTAGATCGGCGCCGGCGATTCCTGGCAAGAAGGCTCGATCCGCAGGCACGGCGGCGGCGGATCCAGTTCCCGTGGTGGTGCTTGATCGAGACGATGCGGCCCTCGCGGAGCGTGTCCGCGAGCGATATGCCAAGGGCGACTCAGTTATGGTTCTTTTCCGGCGAGGCGACGACGGAGAGGCGATGAAGGAATTGCTGGCCGACTTGATTAAAGTCGACAAGCGTCTTCCTGAAAAGAAGCAGCGTCTGAAGCTGCTCACCTACCATCGCTCGAAGGGGTTGGAGGCGGACGCGGTATTTCTAATTGGTGACTGCGTCCACATGACGGACTCCCCGTACAAGAATCAGGCATATATCGCGGCAGGGCTGGGTGTCGATAACGACATTACGCCGTTCGACACAGCCCAGCGCCACGAGATCCTCCGGCTTGCGTACGTTGCTATTACGCGGGCAGCTCGCCAGTGTTTTTGGTTCATTGGTGCTCCCACCGGAGCTCAGGGGCGGCCCCGTGCATCGGCGCATATTCCCACCGACAGGCCGTATTTCCGAGACGAGCGTAAGCGATAACTATGGGGCGTGGTTGGGATGGCCGCCCGTTCTTCAGCGCAGTCGATATAGCTCTTCTCGAACCCGCTCTAGTGTGTTCCCCCACGCTCGATCTGGAAGCGTAGGGGCACAGATTCGCGTGAGAAGATACCCAAACGATGACGTCGCAGGGCGTCAAACTGGCTGTGCACCTATGCGATGAGGATTTGGATGGAGGCGTGGATGGTAGTTCTCGATTCTGTAGTTCGACTATTCGAACATACATCGCTGACTGCGCGATATACGTAGCATGCCTTGGAGGCAATGAAAAGGGCTCCAACTGCATAAGTGATGGTCGCTCACTGCCGCTGGAGCCCGTCGGGGCTAGTCAGTTACTGGCCTGCGGCCAGTACCTTAACTTTCTCGGTTGTTAGTGCGTTGCCGGCAATGCCCCAGTCACCGCTCTTTACTTCTTCAACAATGACCCAGGTAACGGGCCGCATGTTTTCGCCCTCGATCGACACCATCGCGTCGGTCAGGGTAGAAATGATTTTTTCCTTGTCGGCTGCGGAGAAAACGCCTTCGATGACTTTTACATTGATGAGTGGCATAAGTGTTCCCTGGATTTGTTTGAGTTGATGGCGCTGTCTTGCCTTGCGTCTGCTTGATTCAACGGTATTGGCTCAAAATTGCATCGCGGATTCGTTCCAGAGACAGTTGGAGCTGAGCCCGAGGGCACGCAAGATTGAGTCGCACTCTTCGGTCACCGTTCTCGACGAACATTTCACCGCCCTCGAGAATGACACCAGCCTTTTCAAGAAAGAATCGCGTGAGGTTGACTGAATCGTCGAAATAGATCCGCAGGTCGATCCACGCCAGATAGGTCGCTTCCGGAACGTGGAATTTGGCTTCTGGCAAGTGATCCCCCAGAAAGCGTTGAGTCAAGGCGAAGTTCTCGTCGAGATACAGCCGCAGCGCATCCAGCCACGGAGCGCCGTTGCGATACGCGCCGATGGCGGCCGCGAGACTGAGCGGGTTCGCGAACGGGTAGTGGCGACGCTTCCATTCCGAGCGCAGTTCCGGGTCCGGGATGATGACGGTTGCGATCATCATCCCGGCGAGATTGAATGTCTTGCTAACGGCCATGCACGTGATGATGTCCGGGCTGCCCTGGAACAGCTTCGCTAACGGCGTGTGTGCTTTGCCGGTTCTCAGCAGGTCGCAATGGATCTCGTCGGAGACAATCTTCACACCGTTTGCGATACAGAGTTCGCCCATGCGACGCAACTCGTCGTTTGTCCAGATTCGGCCGGTCGGATTGTGCGGGTGGCACAGAAAAAAGAGCTTCACTGCCGGATCGCTCACTTTCGCTTCGAAGTCTTCAAAGTCGACCGTGTATTCGCCATCGTTGGATGCGAGCATGCGCGACGTCACGAACTCGCGGCCGCGCTGCTTCGCCGCGTGTTTGAAGTATCCGTAGGCAGGCGTCAGACCAAGCACCTTGTCGCCGGGTTGGCACACGTACTCGACGAGCGCGAAGAGTGCGGGTATGACGCCAAGTGAGACCTGCATTTCCTCGCGAGCGAAATGCCAGTCATATCGTTGCGCGCACCACGAGTGGAAAGCCTGATAGAGCTGCTCGTCCAGGTCTGCTGTGTACCCGAAGATGGGATGTTTGAGGCGCTCGGTAATGGCATCGATGGCGGCATCGGGGGCCGCGAATTGCATGTCGGCCACCCACATCGATAGCAGCTCTTCTCTCGGCATCTCGAGTGCAAGTGCAGGTGCATCCGCTCCGAACAGATAGTTGGCGAAACCTTCTTCCGCGATCGCATTTGTGTCGCGGCGTGAGATCGAGCGATCAAAGTTATAGCCCATACTGGATTCTCCATGTACGAGATCAAGCATTCGACGAGCCTCGCGCGATGCAGCTACGGGTCTATCGCACCGACGTACGACGGCATATCCGCTTGACCTTTCGGCCCCATGACGCGCAACAGCTTCGATGGCCTGCATTGACGTCGATGGGCGGTCTGAATGTGGCATGCAACCTGAGGCGACGCGTCGACCGGTCCGGACCATGGCCGGCCGGCGTGGTTTCGCCAGATCTTTGGACGCATTTTTAATGCCGACGGGAAGTACTTCGAATGACCTGAAAAAGTTGATTCGAAGACTTCCCATGAAAGCAGTCCGAGCCCGCCGTACCTCATCTCACTTTCATGTCGGGGACCGGACTGGTGCGTCGGCATTTCAGTCCGATTACGCTGTTTCCTGCTCGAACGTCGGATAATCGGTGTAGCCCTTGGCACCAATGACGCCATAGAAGGTCGACCGATCGGGCTCCGTGAGCGGCCAACCGTTCTTCATCCGCTCCACCAGATCGGGGTTGGAAATGAAGGCCGTGCCAAATGCGATCAGGTCAAGTTCTCCCTTCGCGAGTTCGGCTTCGGCCAGCTCCTGTGTGAAGCCGCCGGCGCCGATCAGCGTGCCCTGGTAGGCCTTGCGGAAAGCCGCACCAAAGCCCTCCGGTGTACCGGCAGCGGAGATAGTCGTCTGATAGTTCAGGTGCACGAACGCCAGCTTTCTTTCGTTCAAGGCAGAGGCCATGCTCGCCCATGCATCCGCTTCGCCTTCGAAGGCCTCCATATCGTAGATGCGCCCGAACGGCGAGATGCGCACGCCTACCTTTTCACCGCCAATGGCGTCCGCCAGAGCGTCGATCGTCTCGAGCAAAAAGCGCTGACGATTAGCGATGGAACCGCCATACTGGTCGGTGCGGGTATTTAGCTTGCTGCTCAGGAACTGGTCGAACAGGAAGGCATTGGCTGCCATCACTTCCACACCATCGAAGCCTGCGTCCATCGCCCGACGCGCGGATGCAACGAAGTCCTGAGTGACACGCTGCACTTCTGCCGTGGTCAGCGCACGCGGCACGCTCGGGAGGACCGGGCCTTCCTTGCCGGGTTCGACCCATGCGTAGACCATGGTCGTGGTCGCCGGCACTTCGCCCGACGACACCGGAGCCGCATTGCCAGGCTGGATGGAAACGTGGGACAGCCGGCCAACGTGCCAGAGCTGGGCAAAGATTTTGCCGCCCTTTTTGTGCACGGCATCGGTGACTTTTCGCCATCCTTCCGTCTGCTCGTCGGTGTACAGGCCCGGCGTATACAGATAGCCGCGACCCTCTTCGGACACCGGAAGACCTTCGGTGATGATCAGGCCGGCAGAAGCCCGCTGCGCGTAGTAGAGCGCGGTGAGGTCGTTGGGAATGTTATCGGGCGTACGCGTGCGCGTCATCGGTGCCATCACGACGCGGTTGGCGAGCTGCGTCCCGGAAAGATCGTAGGGCGTAAACAATTTACTCATCATGTTGCTCAAAATGAAGGTGCGCCAGGGCGCTGGTTAAGTGTCGCGCTGAATGCGAAATGAACTGGACGGTTATCGAATCGCGGTGGATCGCCGCTTCACGCGGATATTGAACAAATCCGGAAAATTGGCTCCCCTATGAATCGGGCGCCGCCGCCTAGCCAGCACATCCGTCGATGCTGCAACTCATGCCTCCGGTGTCTGCGCTTTCGTCCGGTACGTTCTCGGCGGAGTCGATCAACGCTTTTTCGAACACAGCGACTTCACGTGCGCCCGAGAGGTACGTTCGGTTGTTGAAGACAAACAGCGGAACGCCGTTTGCGATCCGATTCGCTTCTGCTTCATCTCGCGCGATTTCGGACACCATCTCGCGATCGTCGAAGGAGAGCGACGCAGCAGAGATACCGATGTTCTTCGCAAGCTCGACGAGCGCGGCTCTGTCGAAGATGTCAACACCGTCGGTCGTCGCGGCCCGGTAGATCGCTTCGATCAATCGTTGTTTGTCTTCAGGCTTTTGGACGCTTTTGACGAGCAAGTGCGCGTCGCTCGTATCACCAAAGCGCATGGTCTCGAATCGATAGTTCAGTCCTTCCTGGGCGCCGGCCGAGCACACCGCATCCATCATTCTTTGCGCTGCTGCGGGGTTTCCGAACTTGGCATAAAGCGCGTCTGTAAAGCCAGTCGGAACCATGCCTCGCGCGAGACGGTAGGACTTGTGTGTCACGACAACGTCGACGTGCTGCGCCATGCCTTCTATCGCTTTTTCCAGGCGTCGTTTTGCGATCCAGCACCAGGGACAGACAAAGTCCGACCATACTTCTACATTGACCCGCTTCATGTTTCATCCTCAGCTGGAAATTGCTGCTTGGTGGCGCTCCGCTCGCAGCGGCAGCGCCGGGCAGGACATTTACTCGCGGCCGAGCTGGTCCAGCGCGTCGAGCACATGCGTGCTATAGACCACAGCGGCACCGGCATTGAGATTGATGGCGACACCGAGTGCTTCCGCGACTTCTTCCTTCGTCACGCCGAGCTTGTTGGCTTCTGCGGCGTGAAAAGCGATACAGCCGTCGCAGCGTGTGGTGACAGCGACTGCCAGCGCAATCAGCTCCCGCGTCTTTGCGTCGAGATGATTTGTCTTGGCGCCGGCGGCACCAAGCAAACCGACGCCTTTGATGGTGTCCGGGGTGTACCGTGCAAGTTCATGCACGCGGCGGGTGACGGCGCCGATAGTTTCAGTCCAGTTTTCCATGGTTCCTCTCCAGATAACAACCAACTAGTTGGTAGGGTTTGGGGCCAAATAAAAGAGCCATGTTCACGTGGAAAACGGCTCTCACGGTTGGTGCAACGATGAATAGCTTGGGGAAGCGATTCCTTTTTATGCTGCGGAGACGATAAGTCGGATAATGCCGCGATCGAGCGTTTCGCCGTTCTTCATCGCCCATTCGACAAAGCTGGCTCCCTCAAGAACGCTCAATACCTGATGCGCCTTCTGGTAGCTTCCGACGCCAGCGGGGATCTCACCGTCGCCGATGCCCTTGTCGATGACCTTGGTCAGCCAGCGCAGTTGCAGCTCGAAAAACCGGTGTGTGAGCTTCTGTAGTTCGGGCGGCAAAGCAGCCAGCTCTGCGGCAAGCGCACCGCAAAGCGGGAGCAGGCTTCCATCACTGCTGGCGCGAAAGGTATCGAAAAATCCGTTCAGGCGACCCCAGAAGTCCTCATTCTCGCGGTCGATTCGCTCGAACGCTTCCACCACTCTCGTGACATAGGCTTCCACAATTGCAACGCCCAGATCTTCCTTCGTCGGGAAGTGGTGGTGAATGCTTGCCTTCCGGATACCAACGGTTTCGGCCAGATCCGCATAACTGAACGCGGCATAACCCATCGAGCGCATCAGGCCCTCTCCAGCTTGAACCAGCGCGTCGCGCGTACCTACTGCCATGCATCCTCCGGCTCACTGCCAAACTCAATGAGATGCAGTCTACCTACTAGTTGGTTTCTTGTCAAGCATAGCGGCGCCCCGATCTTTTGCAGTTCCGCAGGGCGGCAAATTGTGTGATCAATCTCGCAGGAACACCGCGACCTCCAGGACGAGAAAGATCCTTGTGAAGCTACCAACTAGATGGTAGGCTTCTGGTGAGTTTCAATTTTCCCTGCGCGAGAGCGCCCCCAGGAGGACCACCAGATGACTACCCACCCGAACGGAATCGACGTGCCGGCTTTGCAGCAATTCGTGCAAGAGGTCGCCACGGACCCCACGAAGCGGAATGCACGCTTCAACGTCAAGACGAAATGGGCGCACCAGACGCGCTCCGTGGCAACCGTCAGCCACTATGAGCTGGGCGGGGTAACCCACCAGCGGCATTTCGAAATCGCAGCGGACGAACCCACGCAGCTTCTGGGTACGAATAGCGCGCCCAACCCGCAGGAACTGCTGATGGCGGCGCTCAATGCCTGTTTGACGGTCGGGTACGTCGTCAACGCCGCCGCGATGGGGATCACTGTCCACAGTCTGGAAATCGAGACGGATGGTGAGTTGGACTTGCGCGGTTTCCTCGGGCTCGACGAGAGCGTGAACCCTGGGTACGACGAAGTGAGCTACGTCGTTCGCCTCCACACCGACGCTTCGCGCGAGCGTGTCGAGGAGTTGCACCGGGTTGTGACGAAAACTTCGGTCAACCGCGCGAATTTCTCGAAGGCGATCCGCGTGGTCTCGACGCTCGAAGTCCGCGAAGGCTAACCGGCGCACGTATTGCGATGCCGGTCACGTCCCGCGTTCTACGCGGGGCGAACTGATTCATGGACGCGACAAGGCGAGCGATGGTGCGCTTTGGCACGGCCGCGCATACGGAACTGGTCCAGACATTCAAATTAAGGAAACCAAAATGAACGATTTTTCCGGTAAAAAACTTCTTGTCGTCGGTGGCACCAGCGGCATCGGGCTCGCAACGGCCAAACAAGTACTGAAAAGTGGCGGTAGCGTCGTCTTAACGGGTAATAGAAAGGACAAGGCTGAAGCTGTGCGCGCCGAATTGAGCGGGCTCGGTCCGGTCTCCGTGATCGCGGCGAACCTCATGACCGAGGAAGGCATGAACGCCATCCGTGCGGAGATCAACGCGAATCACAAAGATATTTCGCTGTTGGTGAATTCTGCGGGCATCTTTGTTCCGAAAGCCTTCATCGACCACGAAGAATCCGATTACGACATGTACCTGTCGCTCAATCGCGCCACTTTCTTTATTACGCAGGACGTGGTCAGGAACATGCTCGCCGCGAAGCGCCAAGGCGCGATCGTGAACGTCGGGTCGATCGGCGCGCAGGCAGCGCTGGGCGACTCGGCGGCGTCCGCGTATTCCATGGCGAAAGCAGGTCTGCACGCGCTCACGCGCAATCTCGCGATTGAACTCGCCGATGCGGGTATCCGGGTGAACGCTGTCTCGCCGGCGATCGTACAGACGTCGATTTACGAAGGCTTCATGGCGAAGGAAGACATTGCCGGTGCGATGAAAGCGCTCGATTCGTTTCATCCGCTCGGACGCGTCGGTACGCCCGAAGACGTTGCGAACACGATTGTCTTCCTGCTTTCGGACAAGACCTCGTGGGTAACCGGTGCCATCTGGAATGTGGACGCGGGGGTGATGGCAGTGCGCAAATGATGGCTGTTTGGAGGGGTGCGCGCTAGCAGCTGATGTGCAACGGCAACGAGATGAAAGAAGGACCACCGCCACTTCCAGCGGTGGTCCAACAGGACATTGACGGAGCAGTCGACGCCTTCATGGAGGTCGAGCAAGGAGATGCCCACGCCTGTGAAGACTATTCGCGGCGGATCGAACCTGTGCTACGGTGAATCGATAAAACACATCTAATCGCGGATAGGCGGCATCTGTTAACCGGACGATGTCTCAGGTAGCGGTGGTATGGGCTCACGGCTTTAGCTCGATCCAGCCGCTACCAGTTCAAAGGCGATCTGCCTCACTTTTGAACCCTTGGACAAAAAAAGCAAAACGATGCAGTGGGCCGCAGGGGATTCCCCTGCGGCCGTTGTGATCGTCGGAGATCACTCAGATGTCGAGGCTGCGGCGCAGTTGCGATATGCAACGACGTCGAAATCGTCCTTCTTCGCCCATCCAGCGAACGCATACGCCGGATTCTTCTCGTGATAGCGCGCGTCCGCAAGCTTGATGAAGTTGTTCTTGCGCGCGGTCACGTAGTATGTGCCGACTTCTGTGATCTGCTTCGATTCCGATTTCACATCAGGTTCCTTATAGACAGTGATCGGATGTACGAGGGCGAGGCTGTAGTTGGGCAACGTCTTTGTCTTCGTATAGACGCACGTGGTACCAGCATGGACGGTTGTGAACGCGCAGGCAGCAGCGAGTAGCGCAAGGATCTGTTTCATAGTCGATTTCCTTTCAAAAAGAGAAGTGGAAGGTGCCATCGTCGGTCTTGATGGCAACGCTCTTTACGGTGTCGCATGACGACAGAATGTCGATGGCATCGCTCGATCCTTTCGGGATCGTCCGAGGGAACCGTTCGAGCATGTTCAGCGAGCAGTCGCCGTCGTTGACTTTGACTCCGCTGATGGTCACGTCTTGATCGGTAGCGGCAAGACGCAGGCGAGGAATCTCCGGGAAGGCGGGGTTGTTGGTCAGGCCCACCTTCAGGTGACTGTCCGAACAGCCGGCCAACGCGAGTACGGCGCAAAGTGAGGCAATGAGGTTTTTCATAGGGTCTCCTTGAGTGATGCGCGTGAGGTAGGGGGCCGACGCAACCGGCCAATAGGAATAAAAAGAGCCGACCGGTTCCCCAGTCGGCAAAGTGGTTCTGGCAATCCGAGGCGGATGGGCGCCAGAACCCAGGCAATGAAGCATGGCGCGAGTGTTGATTCGCATGGCGCGATCAGCGGCGCAGCAACGGCAAGAACTGCCGGGCGACGAGTTCGTTTCCGTAGTCGGACAGGTGATCGCCGTAGCTGTAGAGGTAGTGGCGATCCTTTGTCATCGGACAGGTGTCGCGGCTGCGGTCGCACAGCGCGTTTGCCGGGTCGTAGACGAGCAGAGCGGGATGGCGGCGCTTCAGTTCGTCAATGAGCGCGGTGAACGGCGCCATGCGCGCGACGTGTGCGCGATAGCCGATCGCGCAACGCTGAGCCGCGCTCATGTCGGTGACGCCCAGTGCATGCCGCACGAAGGGCCACGCGAGCGGGCGTCGATCCATGCACTGTCGGGGATCGCGCAGACGCGGGTTATCGAGGACCAGCGCGACGCGCCGGCCGGCCCGCTCGAGTGCCTTCACCGCCCGGTCTAGACCGTCGAGCGCGGCAGATTCACGGGCCGTGGTCTGGTTGCGGTCGGCAAAGGTTTGTCCGATCACGTCTCGATCGGTCATGACGAGCACGACCGTCTTGAGTTCCGGGGTGTCCAGCAGCATCCGCAGCGCTATCGCGTTGGCGTCACGGCATAGCGCCGGATCGTCATCTGCGTTGGATGAGGTGCGCCAGACGCCTGCCATCGGCGCGCAGCTCGGACGCGCGATCAGCGTCCAGCCTTCGCCGGGCGCTGATTCGCGGACCAGCCCCCAGTACAGCGCGTCGGCCTTGCTGTCACCCCACACGGCAAAGTGCGAGCGCACGCGCTTGTCTGTCGCGCAGAAAGGAAACAGCTGCTGTTCGTCCGGCGACACGCCGCACATGGAATTGACGAACTCATGACCCGCGCCGAGCTTGGCGGTGGTCACATCGGCATCGGGACTGTAGCCCTTGCGGAAACCGAGTCCGCCGCGCGCGTACGTCATGCCGCCGAGATAGGCGACACAGACCATCAATAGACACGGTGCGATCAGCTTCCAGCGTTTCGCCGGCCCGAAGCGGATCGGACGTTCAACGATGGAGGTCGTCAGCCACGCGAGCGCGACGGCGATCACGACCAGTCCGCAGCGTACCGCCGGCGAGGGCGCCCGGCCGGCGACGATGAACGCGAACGACAACAGCGGCCAATGCCAGAGATACAGCGCGTAGCTGATCTTGCCAAACCAGACCGATACGGGATGGGCGAGCGCGTGGCGGTTGACCCAGCCGTTCCGACCGGCCGCGATGAGCGTGACAGCACCCGCGACCGGCATCAGTGCCCACCAGCCGGGAAAGACGATGCGCGCGTTCAGCAGTGTGAACGACGCGGCGCACAGCAGGCCGCCGCTGACCGACAGCGCGTTCGCCCATTTCCCGCCGACGGGCGAGAACCCGACGGCACCGATCGCCAGGGCTGCACCGGCCAGCAATTCCCACATGCGCGTGATGGGCCAGTAAAAGGCGGCGGACGGATGGTGGCCGACGAGCGCGACGTTGGCGGCGAACGAGGCGAGGCCGACGATGCCGCACGCCCATCCGACGCGCTTGGCCTTGTGCGCCGCCCACAGCACGAGCGGCCAGGCGATGTAGAACTGTTCCTCGACACCAAGGGACCACAGGTGTAGCAGCGGCTTGGCTTGCGCCTCCTGGTCGAAATAGCCGGCTTCGGTCCACGACGCCCAGTTCGACACGAACCCAACGCCGGCGACGATGTGTTTGCCGAGCTCGCGGTACTCGTCGCCATAGAGGCTGAACCAGCCGATTGCGTAGGTGCCGAGCAGCACGGCGATCAGCGCCGGGAAGATACGCCGCATCCGGCGCGCGTAGAAACGGCGAAAGGAGAAACGATCCGTCTCTAGATCGGACAACAGGATGCCGGTGATCAGGTAGCCCGAGATGACGAAGAAAACATCGACGCCGACAAAGCCACCGGGCAGTGCGGACGGGAATGCGTGAAACAGCACGACGGCGAGCACAGCGGCGGCGCGCAGGCCATCGATGTCGGGCCGGTAGACGAGCGTGCCGGCCGCCGCCGTGGCCGGGGCGGAAAGGATTTTGGTCATGGTTGTTCTTGTGAGCTGCTGCGTTTGGTTTGTAGTGTTTACTCGACAAATCGGGGTGCGATGGCTCGCTCGGCCGCGAGCGGCAGAGGACAATCCGGCATCCCTCGGATCAATAGCTAACGGATTGTAGAGTAAACACTGCGATTAACGTTGTGTATACTACGTCGTGAATCAGTCGACGGCGCGGCATCCTGCACGCCATGACTGTGAAGCGCTCATCCCCGTCCGTTACCCGACCGGCTCCGATCTCGATTGCCTTGGGCAAACGGATCAAGGAGTGTCGGCATGCGGCTGAGAAATCCCAGGAAACGCTTGCCTTCGAAGCGCTCGTCGACCGTACCTATATCTCGGCGATAGAGCGCGGCATCGCGAATCCTTCTATCGAGACGCTCGCGAACATCTGCTACTCGTTGAACGTGACGCTGGCGGAGCTGTTTGCGCCGCTGGATGGGGTGTCGCTGAAGCCGACCGGCGAGCGGCGCGCGAACGCGGCGACACCGCCAGAGATCAAGCGCCAGCGGTTGCGGTGATTGGGATGGTTCCTGCGGGCTTGTCGGGCCCAAATTCCGATGCATGACCGAAAATCGAAGGTCGGTTGTCGGCCACATCCGGTCGTTCGCTCGGCATTCAGTGTCGACCTTTGAACGGCGGCCCTTTGCCCGAGAATTGCCCTTGATCATGACAGCGCCGCTGATGACAGTCACGGGCATTCCCCGTGCGCCGTCCGAGCATCTCACTAGAATCTCACAGTCAGTCTCGCGGAATCATCCATTACGATCGGCGGGCGAATTGCCATTCGCTGCGTCGCATCGTTCTTGTCACGTGCCGTTGCTCTGCGTGTTTGCAACAGCGCGAAAACCCCGTTCGGCCGACCATAACCGCTGTTACGATTGTCTTAGAGATACCTTAGAATTTTTTAGGAGTAGCGCAAAATCTTGTTGTGCTGATTGTACGTGAGCCTTATACTTCGGCTTCCAATAAGGAGAAGCGACATGCCGAAGTCCGCTGCAACAATCGCAGAAGAAATCTCAGATCAGATGCGCAAGCAGGGCGCACAAGCCCTCACGTACCAATGGAAAGACTTCTACAAGGCGACGGGCCGCGAGCGAATCAAGGAGGCCTTCCAGGAACAGTTAACGCACAGCCTTGGTGCGAGGAGCTTGCTGATTGCCTATGGTCGAGCAGTTGTCGTCGTGTGCCAGGACTACAACTTCAATCCGGTCAAGGGGTAGATCCTCGGGACGGATGGTTCGATCAGCGCAAGCGCGCGTGTCTGGGCATCGAGCAAACAGTCCTTGAAGTTAAGCCGGTCCCGTTCATCCGGACGAGTGCCGGCGGCCTCCAACTAAGTGAAAATATGAAGCTCAAGGTCGGGGATTTTTACTACGGCGCTGCATTGGCGCAGATCGCGGCGTATCCGGCTCTGTCTCAAGTGCATTCGGTTAGTGAAAAGGAAGGCTACTACCAGCTCAACGGTGACAAGCGTCTGCTCATTAAGTACGCGACGGCCAATCGCGGAACGTGGCGCTTTACGGTCCGCCCCGACGATCTGGTGGATCTCACCTCGTCAGCTGACTATATTGTCTGGTTTGTGCTGGTATGCGGAGATGAGACCGTTTGCCTGCTCAATGAGGGCGAAGTGAGGGAGATCATTGACAGCGAGTCGACTGACAGTCAATGGATTTCAGTTACGTCCAGCAACGGCCGAAGTATGCAGGTTGCCGGGTCGGCGGGTCGGTTGAAACACCGGATTCGGCACAACGCATTCCCGCGCAATGTGTTTACGGACGGCCGCGAACTGAACAAGTACTCGTGGCCCCCGTTGTCTCGCCTGCAGTTTTATACGACTTGGCCGCACATCGTCCGCGCCACCGAAGATCCGTTTTTTGACTTGTCCGATGCACTCGCGTGGGACATCGGTCATGGAGACGAGAAGACTGTCTATATGGGGCTTCGCACCTACAGTCCGGACTGGACGGTATGGGACGACGCCGCTCTCAAGAAAATCGAAAAGCTCGTTAGATACGATCTAAATTTCGATGGGTTCGATGTTGCCATTGAGCGGGTGAGCCCTGAGTCGCTTGGTCGGGGGGGCGGGCTTGTTGCGCAGCGGTGTTCTGACGAATTTTTGTGGCGCTTGACTATCGCTCTTATGGAGTAGCAAAAGCCTGGGGAGCGAACGTCCCTTGCCGACAACGTTTCGAACTACGGCGTATGCGATCTCAAGGAGTCTTTCAACCACGATTAGCGTTGATGATCGGGGACAATCCTGCTGCATTGGAAGCGAAGGAGGCGGCTCTACTCGCGACCGGTCATTCGATCACCGGGGCATCGTCAGTAAGGCTAGTCGGCGTCGTCAACGTTGGTCCGGTGATGCTTCTTGTCTAGCGAGGAACAGGTCGTGATGGCGTTTCAAGTTTTCCAAGGACGGTTGGTCATCCGGAGTCTCAGGAAAAGCCTTAAGGCGCTGGAACTGGTATTGCGCATACTCTGTACCTTGAAGCCGTCCTGAGACAACCACCTGGCCGTCTGGATCGATAGCGATTAGATGCATGTCGAACAGCGTGTGAATGTCTGCACGCAGGAGCAACCCGTTGGACGTGGCGTAGTCCGTTTTGTGCGCGTGCGGCACGATGTGCGCTGCCTCAAGGAGAGGCACGACAATTGAACCCGTAATTGCACACGTGTCACTGTAAACGTGCCGGAGACGTTCGCGGAAGTCAGGTTGGCCACGTCGAGTTTTGACGTTCACAAGTTGCCGATTTTCGTTATCCACACCATCGTCGCCAGTTTCATCCGCAAGCGTCACGACTTCAAGTGGGACGGCACGATGCAGGTCGATGTACTGTTCATCGTAGTTGTGATTGAACTTCCTCCATCCAGCGCGCAGCCACGCGGCCGGGATAGGTTGCGACTTTGAGTTACTGAGGTATTGAGGCGCATGGACAAAAACGGATTTGGGCAATTTTTCCAGGCCACTGTATTCTCGAATTTGTTCGTACGTAAGCCTAACGGTGTCTTCGGGCAGGTTACGCAGATGCGTTTCAAATGCGTCGTATCCTTTTGCCATGGTAAATCAGTTCCTCAAATAGATCTGAATTGTGCTTGCCGGATTATGCAGTCTACCTTGCAGAATTACCCCACTGCGACCGTGCGGATGTTCCGCGCGTACCTCTCGGCTTGCAGACCGCTGGCGAGGTGGATGGGTACGGTATTGTAGCTACGGTTCAACGTGCGGCGACCTGCGCCTTGAACACATTTGCATCGATGCCCAGATGACCGCCGCGAGGGGCGGTTACAGATTGGAAGCAGCTTGTGAGTAGACGTGAGCCCGCAGGACCTTAAGCGTCGCCAACAGCCGGCCCTGGTTTGTAAGTGCTCTAACGGCTTGTTTGTTCTGCGACTGTGCGGCACTGAGCGCCGCGCGAACGCGGCGCTGCACGAGATCACGCTTCAGCAGCCGCCGACCGCATAGCGGATCGACACGCCGCCGCGCAATTTCACGGCTCGCGCGGTGATGGGTGATCGATAGCGGAATAGGCTGTTGCGGTGTCGGTCGAGACGCGGATTAAATCCCGCGAGCCCTGGTTCGTTGCCTGCTGGATCGATCTGCAACAATGCCTGCGCGTCGAACGCCCGACCGTGCCGACATCCCTCGACGCCGACAACCAGCGCGGCATGCCGCCTGACCGTATGTCGTTGTCGCCAGCCGACGATCACCGGCCAACCGGCTTCCAGTTCCCGGCGAGCAAAGTGCAGGATGGTTGGGCCGGAGGCCGAGCAGTTAGCTGGGCGCACACCAAGATTCAGTTCGGCAATGAAGCTTGCGAGTTCAGACAATGCCAGACCATGCAGGTGGTGTGGCCAAGCGTCGTCCCACACACTCTGTTCGGGGCCATCGGTGTGATACGGCAAGTAGACAGGATCAGCCAGCTTGCCGAGCAACGCGAGCGCCATCGCGACGCGGTGCAATGTGCTGCCGCCATCCCAGTGTCCCTGACGGCTGAACAGTGGGTTACCCGACGTGGCAAGCGTCGGCTGCCGGCCGAGCCGCATGCCGGGGTGGAATTGCTGGATCAGCATGTCAGTAATCTCCTGGCAGCAAGAATGTCGTCGACGAGCGATCCCACTCCGTGATGACCCAGACTGTTTGTCCGCCGGGCAGCACGTAGCTGGACAGCAGGCGCAGTCCGACCTCGATCGACAACTCGTTCTGCTCACGGTCGGATTCGGACAGATCGCCCCAGTCGCCGCGTACATGGCGGATCAGCAGGTCGATGATCGAAACACGCGCGTCGGTGATCGCTTCCAGCGCGGCGGGCGTGGCGAAGATGCGGCCGAGCTTGAAGCGCGGGCTGGCGTGGATCTTGGAAGGTAGTGTCATGACGGATTGCTCCTGAATATGGGCGAGCGCTGGCCTCCGGTAGAACCGGATACCGATGTCGCTGAATGAAATGGGGAAAGACGAGACGCAGGACGCGTCCCGGTGCTACCGTGCTTCCGAGGCGAGCGCGCCTGGATAGTGCTTGGCGAGGATCTTGTTCATTTGCTCAACCAGATCCGGGCGTAGGAACGTCAAGTGTCCGTTGCCGTTCTTGAACCAGCGCAGGTGAAGGTAGGCGTTTTCAGCTTCGGTCTTTCGTTGATGCTGTGCGTCCATGACGAGCCCCGAGATGCCGTGGCGATGATCCGGCTCCGGTTTTCCATCGAGGACGCTGAATACCCGCATCAGATCGTCGAGCTCGTTCGTGACACGGTAGTTCGAGCTACCGTGCGAGAAGAGGTACTTGACGATGATGCGCTTGCCGAACTTGAAAGGTTGATTTGTCTTGTAGCACCACGACAGCCGCCGGAAGCACTGTAGTACACCGCGCTCGAACATGTCGCCCCGCGCGCCGTAGAGCTGCGCGAAGGTGGCTTCGATGTTGGAGACGGTGAGTTCCGGCACGTCGCCTTCGGCAATCTGGTTGCTCCATTGTTCGCGGGCCTTGGCGTCCATGAAGGTGCGCAGTCCCGACTCCACAAGCAGGTAGTCCCAGCCGCGTATGTCGACAATGCGGACCATGGCGGCTTCGGCCTCGTCACGTTTGGCATATTCTCCGGTAATGGTCGGTCGCCCACGACAGCCGTAGCTTTCATCGAGGACGAGTCTTGGAAATCCGAGATGTGCAGCCTTGGCAAGCTGTTGGGCTTCGCCGAGCAGATCGAGGGCGGCGCGCACGCGCTCGACGACGGCGACGCGCTGGTTGGCGAGATTTGCGATGCTGATGCTGGGGACGAGCGTGTTCGATTCCATATTTCATGGCGATGAGAAAGTGATGGGGAAAGCAACAGCAAAAGCGCCGGGCGCGAAGCCCGGCCTTATGCCGTCACGTTGAGTTCGGCGAGCTGACGACGGAGTGTCGTCGCGCGCGCCTGGGAGCAGCCGAGGTGACGACGGATGTCGGCGACGGTCGGGCGAACCATGCCGGCGGTCACGTCTTGAACGAGTTGCGACAGGTAGTCGTCGATAGGCGCACCAGCGGGAAACGGTGCGACCGGGGCATCACGCGGTGCACGACTGCCGGGTGCAGTGACGTGACTAGGGCGCTCGTTTTTGCGACTAACGGTCGGCGCGGCGTGACTCGCCATGACGAGCGTGACTTCCGGCTGGTCGGAATCCGTCACATTCGTGACCGGCGCGACTACCGGACCGGTCACGTCGGCCGGTTCCGTGACTGCCGGGACGACTGACGACGCGGCGCTGGTTCCGGTCGATTCAGCCACCGGTACCGACGACCGAAGCGCAACGGTCCACAACAGACACGCGACACCTTCCAGTACAGCCGCGAACATCAATCCCGACACAAGGTCGATACGCGGTGTCGTGACGCCGAGTAACGCGGCGAGTCGCGACGTGACTGGATCGACGCGTAACGCGTCACGCTGCGCCGTGACGCGATCCGTTGCGGCCTGCTGACGCCGAACGTCGTCCGCTTCGGCGTTCAGCGCGTCCAGTCGCGCCGCGAGTGTCGCGCGACGGGCTTCGAGCGTTGCGCAATTACCGGCGCAGTAACGCGCGTTGGCCGATGCAAGCTGTGCGGCGACGGTCGCACGTTCGCCCATCACGACCGTCAGGCTCCGTCCGGGCGGTCGAGTCGGCGGCACGGCCGACGCCCGCACTTCGCCCGCATGTTGTTGTGCCGTGACGAAGAAAACGGCGTGCCCGTAACACGCCGTCGCGAGACACGCGCCCCATAGCAGGCTACCTACGCCGCGCACCAAGACCGGCGCATCGCGAATCAGCGCCGGCAGCAGGTGCGCACTGACGACCAGCACGATGCCGATCGCGACCCAGACGACTCGCTCTGCCAACGCGCCGCCGCGCTGCCAGCCTGCCAGAATCGACAGGCTGAGCGCGGTGGCGGTCGCGGCGGTCGCCAGAGCGAACGCCCAGCGCTGCGCGCTCATGCCGCTTTGCTGCCGAGCAGGACGGCTTTGCGTTCGAGCTTGTCGCGCAGGGTAGGCGGCGTCTTCGCACCGCCGCTGTTCGCCGCATCCGATGGTTCCGGCGTCGTCTCCGGATAGAACTCCTCGGCGATGGCCGCGCGCTCATCGGGACTGTCCTCGAACGCGCCGTTGGCGAACCCCGCACGTGCTGCGGCATCGAGCGCAGCCTGATCGAATCCGGCGGCGCGGCGACGCGTATCCAGCTCCTTCGCCTCCATCAACGCCTGTTCGAGCGCACTGCCCGAACGCACGCCGAGGTCGACGTAGTAGATCGCCGACCGATAGCTCTGTGTCGTCGACTTGCCGCGCAGCTTCAGTTCCAGTGGCAGGCAGGCGAGGAGATTGCCGGACACCGCGCGAAAGTAATGCAACCGTGCGGCGAGCGTTCGGATACTGTTATAGGACGTGGTACGGAAGATGAACGAGCCCAACTCGTCGTCGTCGCCGACGATCACGTTAAGCCGGCCGTAGGGTTTGCAGTTGCCTTGACGACCGAACGTGCAACTGTCCGGCGAGGGGCAGGGAAGGGCTTCGATGCCCGCATCCGTCACACGTCGGCACGTCTCGCCGTTGCCGACGCACACGGGCCGTCCGGTATCACGGTCGAACAGCGTGTACTCGGCACGCAGGTTCAGGTCCGGATCGTTGAACAGCACGCGCATCGGAATTGCGCGCAGCTTGCCGGGCGTCGCTTTGCGCAGCGTTTCGTTCAGCGGATGCAACATCCACTCGCCGCGCTGTTGTACCTGTGTGGTAAGCGTGAATTGGTCGTCCTTCTCGGGCAAGCGCTTGCCGTTCTTCTCGACAATTTTTCCGATCGCGATGCGACCGACAACCGGTGGTGTAATAGCCAAACCCTTGAGCATGATGGTCCTCCAAATAGAAAAGGGAAAAGAGAGCAGCGATCGCCGGTAAGCTGTACGGGCTACCGAGCGAAATGCGATTCGAGCTTGATGTGGATTTCCTGGGCGACGCCGTGCCAGGCACGCGCGCTGACAAGCGGGTGATTCCCGAGCTGTTTATGCAACTCGTCGAGAGGGAGCTTGGCGACGCGTTCGGCGTGCTTGCTCAGCGCGTCCATGACGAATGCCTGCGCGAGTGCGCCGTATCGCGAGAACTCCATGATGTCGGTGAGGCATTCGAGATTCGTCATGTGTCGACTCACGGTCAGACCTCCGTTAGGTGGAAATGAGGAAGCGCCGTGAACCGGGCTTCAAGATGGCGTACTGCTGTTGGAGCGCGGGGTGATCGGCCAATAGCCGCTCCAGGTCGACTGAAGACGAATCCCTGCTGCGCTTGAACGACACGGAGCCGGTCTGGAAGACAGCCCGGATTGCGTCACCCATCGCCTGCTGGATCGTTTGCTTGAATTGCGCTTCGAGCAGCTGTCGCGTCTCGATCTCCGCCCGTACCGCAACCAGATCGGCAAAGACGGACGAAAGGCGGTGGTCGTCGCTGAAGTCGACCGTTTCGCCATTGCCCGGATACAGGTGCCGCAGCGCACGGTCGGCCGACTCCGATCCATCGGCGGGGGGCGGCGTGTCGGTTTCGACGAACCGCCAGAACCGGGCTTCGAGTTCGATCAGTCGTCCAATCAGCGCGTCGTCGCGTTCGATCCGATGGACTTCGAGGGCTTGGCCGCACAGCAGCACAGCGACGTGTGCCGCCGTCTTGCCGGTCACGGCCAACTGATGCTGAACCTGGATCTGTACGTACTCGGGCACACCGTCACGCCAGAGCCGCGCGCCGAACTCGCCGGCTGTCTTGCATTCCATAATCTGCACGTCGGGCGCACCGACGATCTCGCGATCGATGTTCGCCAACATGAACGGGATCGAGGGATGCCGCAGCACGGCGTTCACGCGCCGAACCCGATTGCCGGTCTGCTTCGTGTACGAGGCTGCAACAATCGGTTCCAGCAGCGTGCCCCAATACGTAGGTGCCGTTGTATCGTCCGGATCGGGACGGGGAAGGCCGTCGGCACGGCCGGTTTTGTCGAGCCACAATTCCAGCGCGCTCATGTACGGATTCAGGCCGACCGCAGCAGCGGCGTCCGATCCGCCGATGCCGGTTCGGCGCACGGCGAGCCAGTCATCTCGACTCAGTTCCTGCGTCTTGACGAGCTTCAGCGCGGGCTTGCGTGCGCGAGGTGGTTCGGGGTGAGGTGTAGTCATGGTTTGCTCCAAAAACAAAAAGCCCGGCAGAGCAGATCTGGCCGGGCGAGAGGTGAGGGGATGGGAGGCTATTTGGAACCGATACGGCGCATGGCGTCTTGCAATGCGTCGTATGCGAAGGTCACGAGCTTCCCGTTTCCGAGGTGGACTGTCGTACCTTGTGGTGTGATTTGCAGGATCGTGGCGTAACGGCCGCCGAACCGTAACCCGGCGCCGCGCGGAATCTGAATGCGCATGTCGACAGCCAGAGGCGGGATGGGCTTGGTCATGCGACAAGCTTCATGGCCTCGTCCCACGCGCGTTGCTTGAGCGTTGCGCCGGCGCCGAACCAAGCAGCGTCCAGGCGGTGATCGTCACTGCGCGCGCGGCGATGATGATCCACGTATTCGGTGACCGCATTGAGCAAGCCCCACGCCGTGCCCGATGCCGAAGCCAGGTCCGCGCCTTTCCCGCGTCCGGCGTAGAGCTGACCGACCGCCTTGATGGCGCGCTCGTTGACGGCCACTGCTTCACGATCGGGGAGATTGGTCGTGGAGTACGTCAGCACGCGCCGCAGGAACGCTTCGGCGGCCGAGTCGGTCACCTTGCGCTCGGATAACGCTTTGGTTCGTGCCATAAAGGCGTCCCATGTGGAGACGGCGATGCCGAGCTGGCGCTTGACAGCCGCCGCATCGAACTGCGAACGGTGCGACACCTTGATCGCGCCAGCGCTATTGCCCAAGGCGATTTGAAGTGTGTTGTTGCAAACCACACGTACCGACGTGAATTGCGCGGTGGTCGCCAAGGTCCCGTCGCAGGCCGTGGCGAGCAGCAGATAGCCGTTGACCTGATCCTTGCCCTTGAGCGTGCCGGATTGACCGGTGCGGGCGAGCGCCCACAGCTTGCGTCCTTCCTTGAGCACGCCGGCCGTCTCGAGCTGGAAGCCGCCGATCTCCGTCAGGTCGCGATAAAACTCCAGGATCTCTTCGGGCTGTACGACCTGATAGCGAGCGGAGACGACGGACAACGGTGTCTTGTTGTCCGAGCGGTACAGCACTTTCTGTTCCGGAAACGCGTGAATCGAGCCAAGGCTGCGGCCGCCGGCGGCGACGAAGCGTACTTCGGCTTCTTCAATGCGCCAGTCCATCCCGGCAGCGCGCGCCCAGACTTCGAGCGGTTGTTTCGGGGCGAGCTTGTTGCCGAGGCCATGCCACGGTTCGGCCCCAAGGTAGGCCATTGACTGAACGAGATGCATGAAAAACTCCTATTAGAAAATCACGGTGCATAAAGCCCGGCCGAGGCCGAGCGGAACGAAATCAATGAGGAAAATGCGACGAGAAACGGACTAACGAGGTTGAACGCTGAAGGCGCGTCCGCAGGCGAGGCAGCGCCAGTTGTCGAGAATCTTTTGGTCGACGGCTTCACCAAAGGCGGCACCGGTTGCGCAGCCAGCCGCGCCAGCGATCAGGCCGGCTAGGATTGCACCGGCCACGCCACCGCACGCGGAACCGATCGGACCGGCGATCAAGCCGGCCGTGGCGCCGGCCTCCGCGCCCGACAACGCGATAGCGACGGCGCCGGTTGCGCCGGCCGCTGCACCGACTGTTCCGCCAATACGACGAGCGACATGGCGGGGTTCCGTACGCGGCGACTGGCACTGCGGACACGGATAAGCCGGCCCCAATCCGGGACGGTAATGGGTGGATTCAGCGGTATCCGATCGTGACGGGCCGGTGGACCAGGATTCCTCGTCGTCATCGAACGGGCGGTGATCATGCATGGGTTGTAGTCTCCTTGCGAATCTTGCCGACGTACTTGCAGTGGCATGCGGCGACCAGCATCCCGCCAATGAACGCGGGGGCGAACGCGGCGAGGTAGTCGAGTGGAGAGGGATAGAGCATGGTTCGTTTCCTGAGAATGGACGAACGCGACGTGATGCATTGGCATGCCGACGCTGGCCGATGGTGCGGTAATTGAGCGCTTTCGGCCGGTTGTGCGGATCAGACGGCACGGAGGGGCTCAACGAATGGTGGAGCCGAAGCTGTGACCGCACGTCAAACATCTATGGTTGTCGAAGACGTTGTCGTCGAGCACGGCGCCGACAGCCGAGCCGGCGACGGAACCGGCTGCGCTGCCAAGCAGACCGGCAATCACCGCACCGGCCAGTCCGCCGAACACAGCGCCGACCGGTCCGCCAACCGCGCCAACGGCTGCGCCGGCTTCGGCGCCGGACAACGCCATGGCAAAACCGCTGGTCGCGCCAGCGACGCTGCCGATCGTGCCGCCGGTCTTGCGACCGACATTGCGCGTTTCAACGTGCATCGAACCGCACTGCGGGCAGCTGTGCGCGTCCGCTCGGGATGAGGCAGCTTCCTGCGTCTGTGACGGTGCGTAAGAGAAATAGTCGGAGGGCGGCGGCGTGTGACGTGCCTCCGGTGCGGGCGATGCATGTTCGAAAAGCGGCTCATCAAACTCGCGCGGCGCGAATGAAGCGGATGCTTCGCGGTTTGACGACATGGAAGCTGGGGTGCGTAGCGCATCCAGCGCATGATCGGGATACGGCGCGAGCGCTTCCCATTCATCGTGTTCGTCGATCACGGCGGACGACGGCGAAGACGGGGCCGGGAAGGGAGGGGAGGTCGGACGATCTTTGGTCGCGAGCCAGTAAAAGCCGAACGCGAACATCGCGACGAGGACGAGTGCCAAGCCGACCAGCACGGCAGTATAGAGAGTGGAATTCACGAAATCTCCTGAGCGAAGTGCACCGATGCGGAAATACAGCGGCGGAGCGACCAAAGCAGGCCGTGCTCGTGGAGGTGATATAGGTGTGAAATTTTCTGGGATAGACCCTAATAGTTTTCCTAACCAAGTGCTCATGTCCCAAATTAATAGTCTCTGCTGCCATCAATCTGTCACGCGTTCGGCGAACGATTGTCTTTCAACGTCGATCGTTGGAGCGCGATCATGCGGGATTCGGAAACGTTTGAAGAAGAGCGTGGTGACAAGAGGATTCCCGTCGCGCAGTACACGCGCATGTCGACAGAGCATCAGCGTTACTCGACGGAAAATCAGGCCCAGTACATCGCTGAGTTCGCGAGAACGCACGGCATGGAAATCGTGCGCACGTACCAGGACGATGGAAAAAGTGGGTTGAACATCGAGGGCCGGCCGGGGCTCAGACGACTGCTTGAAGACATACAAAGCAAGAAGATCGATTTCGTGGCAGTGCTTGTCTACGACGTGAGTCGATGGGGGCGTTTCCCCGACCCCGATGAAGCGGCGGTCTACGAACAGATGTGCAAGCGCAATGGAGTCCAAGTCATTTACTGCGCTGAACAATTCGGCAGTGATATGTCAATCGGCTCGACGCTGCTCAAGGGGCTCAAACGCAGCATGGCGGCGGAGTACAGCAGGGAACTATCGAACAAGGTGTTTGCCGGCGCACGCAATTTGATTCAGCGAGGCTATCGTCAGGGCGGTATGGCCGGCTTCGGGCTACAGCGGCAACTGATCGATGAGAACCACGTCGTAAAAGGGCCTCTACATCACGGGGAGAAAAAAAGCATCCAGACCGATCGCGTCGTGCTGGTGCCGGGCCCGGCGGAAGAGGTAGCGATCGTGCATCGCATCTATCGACTCTTTCTGGACCAAGGTATGCCCGAGCGCGTGATCGCATCGCTGCTTAACCGCGAGGGTGTACTGAATCACTGCGGCCGTCCGTGGACGAGAGGAACGATTCATCAAATCCTGACGAACGAAAAGTACATCGGAAACAACGTATACAACCGAACCTCGTTCAAACTGAAGATGCAGCATGTCCGGAACCCACCGGAACAATGGATACGGAAGGATGGAGCGTTTGAGGCGATTATTCCCACAGACTGGTACCTGAAGGTGCAGGCGATCATTGCGAATCGCTCCCGCCACCTGGACGACGCTGAAATGCTCAAGGCACTCGCGAGTATTCTGGACAAATACGGCGCCCTTTCGGGGTTGATCATTGACGAGGAGGATGGGGCGCCATCGAGTGCCGCATACCGGTCCCGTTTTGGCAGTCTTCTGCGCGCGTATAGCCTCGTTGGCTTCTTGCCGCGACGCGACTACTCGTATCTAGAAATCAACCGTGCGCTGCGCCGACGGCATCCGGAAGTACTGGATGAGATCCAAGCGGGCATCGAGCAGGCTGGTGGGCGGTCTTTTCGCGACACTGAAACAGATCTGCTCAACGTCAATGAGGAATTCACTGCGTCGCTCGTCATTGCGCGGTGTAAGCCGACATCTGGTGGAAGTTATCGCTGGCGTATCCGTCTCGATACCAGTTTAGAACCCGACATAACGGTTGTTGTTCGTATGAATCACGACAACACCGCTCCGTACGACTTTTACCTTCTCCCTTCTATCGATTTCACATCGGCATTTTTGCCCTGTGCGGAGCGCAACGGCTTTGCGCTGGACGCATACCAGTTCGATACCCTTGAAGTATTTTATTTACTTGCGGCTCGGGTGCCGCTCGCGGAGGTAACGTGAACAATGAAACTGGACCGGTTGTCACGATTCCTGTGGATTCGATTACAGTAGTCAATCCTCGAATTCGCAGCAAAAAGACGCACCGCGAGGTCACTGAGAGCATTCAACGGGTAGGGCTGAAGCGGCCGATCGAAGTACGTCGTTGCAACGACGATCCGAATCGATACGTTCTCGTTTGCGGTCAGGGGCGTTTGGAGTCCTTCAAGATGCTTGGACAGACAGAGATTCCGGCCATCATTCTAGACATCGATGAAAAGACCGGGTTGATGATGGGCGTGGTCGAAAACGTTGCTCGACGGAATCCTCTCGCCAGCGAGATGCTGGCGCAAGTCGAGATACTGCGTAAGAAGGGCTACTCGGATGCGGAGGTAGGAAAAAAAATCGGCTATACGGCCTCATGGGTAAACATGGTCGGAACGCTGTTGGCGAAGGGCGAGAAACGTCTGCTTGCTGCGGCAGAAGCTGGACATATCTCGTTGCATTTGGCGATCGAAATCTCGCGGGCGTCCGATGCTGAGGCTCAACATCTGTTGCTTGACGCAGTGAATAGCGGGGAGATTCGCGGGAAGAAGGTAGCGGTCATTCGCCGAATTCTCAATCAGCGCGCGCGCGTCGGAAAGGGGACTAGCGAGCAGGCAGGGAGAAATGTTAAGCGCAAGAAGTTGAGCCCGGAAGATCTGATGCGACTGTATCAACGAGACGCCGACAGGCATAAGGTCATCCAACTCAAGGCCGATCGTGTCAGTAACTCACTGCTCATTGCGAACGAAATTTTCAAGGAGCTGTTTGCCACTCCGGAGTTCGTACGAATAGTAAAAGCGGAAGGGTTGGCGACAGTTCCGCAACCACTGGTCGAGGCTGCCACCCGTGGAGGGCTCGTATGATGGAGAAGTCACGCATTAGACCCGTTGAGAGTGGATTCAACCACGAGTGGTTCGATATACCTTTGGCGGTACTTCATCCGTCAAAAGTGCTGCCGAGTAAGGTAACGGAAAGCTCGAAATATGCACAGATTCGGTCCTCGGTGGGAGTGATCGGTCTTGTGGAACCTGTCGTTGTCATTCAACACTCGTCAATTCCCGGTCAATTTTCGATCCTCGATGGTCATCTTCGAGTCGAGGCATTGAGGGAGCTTGGCAGGACCCACGCACGTTGCTTAATTGCGAAAGATGATGAAGGGGTTACGTACAACAAGAAAGTTAGCCGGATGGCGGCCGTGCAAGAACACAAGATGATTGTCAAAGTGTACGAAAGCGGAGTGCCAGCCGAGCAGCTGGCGGAGGCGCTTGGCCTTTCGGCCTCAACAATCAGGGGGCATTTCAAGATGTTGGACGGTATTTGCGACGAAGCCGTCCGATTGCTGTCGGACAAGATCGTGCCCCGACGCGTTTTTTCGATCCTGCGTCAAATGAAGCCTCTGCGCCAGATCGATGTAGCACACACGATGAATACGCTTGAGAATTACTCAGGAAAATTCGCGCTAGCGATGCTCGAGACCACACCGGATGATCAACTGCTGGAAGGGCCGAGGGAGCGAGCAGCGAAAAGCGGGACTCTCGAAGCGGTGCAGCGACTTGAGCGTGAGTTGGCAGTGCTTCAGGCAGATACCAAGTTGCTTGAGGAAAATTACGGTCCGGACAGTCTCAAGCTTGTAGTCATCAAGAGCTACGTGACGAATCTGCTTGATAACGCGCGTGTCGTCCGATGGTTGGCGCAACATAAGGCCGATTATTTGCAACAACTGCAAGCAATCGCGGAGGTGAAGTCGTTGGGCACACCAAAGGGTGTCGACCAGGCGGCATGACAGGAATCGAAGCCGGTATCAGCAAGGCGAGATGCGGTATGGAGGGGCCTGACATTCTCGGTACAAAATGCGCTGAGAATGTGCGGTATTGATGAAAGGGGATGCTGGGCCGTATTTCTGCACAGACGGGTAGACAGTAAAAAAATAGTTAAAAATCGACGAACGCGTCGCTCCGACGTTGCGCGAGTGTGTTGATCGACAGGTTTTGCGTTATCGTACAAACCACACGGATTGTTGCTCGCGACTTGCCACGGTTGTCGCGACATCAAGCAAGGCAGATCAATCATTCGGAGTAGCGACGTTGTCGGTTGATCAATTGGAACGATTACGTGAGGCACTTCTGCCTTATGGGTTCAAGCTGCTGAGATCGGAATGGCACGGATGGAATGCGCAATATCGTGTCCGATGCCGCAACGGCCACGAGGTCAGCCGATCCGGTTCCCATCTGTACTACCATCTCGTCGCGTGTCCGACTTGCCGTGATGAGGAAACGCTGCGACAGCTTGATCAACTTGCGCGACAGGCAGGCGGGCATTGTTTGTCCGCCAAATATGCCGGTCGTATGGCGCGCTACCAGTTCGTTTGCCGTGAAGGACACACGTTCGAGAAGACGACTGGCAACTTGCAGAAGGGATCGTGGTGCGTGTTGTGTGCGCGTGCGGAGCATTCAAAGCGGATGTCCGATCCGGACGGGATGAAGCGCCTGCGTGCGGTCGCGCGGAATCGCGGCGGGAAGTGCTTGTCTACGACCTACACTAAGCTTTCAGATCGTTATCGCTTTCGGTGTGCGGAAGGCCACGAATGGGAGACGGTCGGGTATGAGGTGACGAGGGGTGCGTGGTGCCGAAAATGTGCCAATGCACGGAAGTCGATAGCGTATCGTCGTGCTGACGGCCTCCAGGCGATGCAGGCGCATGCGTTGAAACGTGGCGGCATTTGTCTTGCGACCGAATACATCGGAAACGATGCCTATTACCGGTTTCGCTGCGGGCATGGTCACGAATGGGATGCGCAGGGAGCGAAGATCTTTCGAGGATCGTGGTGCCCGAGATGCCAGAACCAGGGCAACGTATATGACATCTCCGATATGCGCCGTTTAGCAAAAGAACATGGTGGCCGGTGCCTGTCTCGTACCTACAAGAACGCCGCGACGAAACTTGAATGGGCGTGCGCACATGGCCATCGCTGGTCGGCAGTGCCGGGCGCGATCGTCGCGGGGAGGTGGTGCCGTGTATGTGCGTACGATGGCCGGAAGCTTGGGTTGAAGCTGATGCGAACAATCGCAAGGGAGCGCGGCGGTCGATGCGTCTCGACGGACTATGTGAACTCCAGCACGAGGCTTGAGTGGGAATGCCATATCGGGCATCGTTGGTTCGCGACGCCGAATACGATCAGAAACGGGCACTGGTGTCGACTGTGCGCCTATCTAGAGATGACGACAAACCCGAAGACCATTCGCAAGCGCCGCCACTTGCCGACCAAGGTCTAATAGCGCACCAGGCGGACAGTCTGGCGTCCAGATGAGGATGTTTTAGAATTTGGCAGGCTGATACGATCAGCATGGAGCACCCGAATAATTGTAAGGAATGTAAACGAGGGCGTCATGTTTAAGGGCATCAGTGCCATTGTGATTGGGGTGGGCCTTCTTGTCGCTGCTGCAGTCAGCGCACAGTCGACTAGAGAGTTTCTTCGAACGTCGATTGTGGTACCGGGCCTCGTCGTTAAGCTCAATGCCGGCGGATACCATCCCGAGATTCAATTCACCACCAAGACAGGACAGCAGATTTCGTATCCGCAAGGCGGGATTGTCACGAAAGTGGAGCTCGGTCAGCGAGTCGAGGTGCGGTACCAAGCCGACGATCCTGATGGCAGCGCAACGATGAATGTCTTCGCCGCGATCTGGGATTCGACGATTGTTTTTGCCTTCATGGGTGCGGTCGCAATCGTGTGCGGGATTATGAATCTGCCGTCACGGACATAACGAGAAGCAGAAGAGAGAGGGCGTATGTCGTATCTTCGGAAGAGCAAGTGGAAATATGACACTGGCGCGGGCGGTGGGGTGAGCGTTGACATCGTAGTTGCGACGGGGGGGGATATCGTTCTCACCGATCCTCAGAAGCATTCGCAAAGCTTCTACTACGGTGGTGTGGGTATCGGTTACGGTTGGGGCGCGAAGATTCCGAAAATCAAGTTGCCGAGATTCACAATTCCCGAGTTGAAATTGCCAAGCTTCGGTAGCCACGACGCAAGTGCTGCTGGCTCGACGTATGATTTCCCGAGTCATGGAACCGTTTACATGACAAGTGCATTCAAGGGCAGCGAGCTTACGCGATCGGATTTGCAAGGCGGAACCGTCTATCTTGATGGCTACGGCGGGGCAGTTGTCGCGCAGGGCGGGACCGTCATGCTGTTGGGCATCAATCCAGCATTGCTTGCGTTGGGCCTGACGAGCCCAGCCATGTCGATGATTCTGGCAGAGGCCATTGCGGATGCTCCGGCGCTGCTCTTCATGCATGGTCTAACGGCTGGCTTTCAGGCCGGTTTTGGTGGTGGTATTCTGGCGGGCTATCTCCACTGACCTATACCAGCGGTTGTGTCCCAGGGCGTGGAGCGCACCGCAAAAGCTCCTTGCCGCTCTCGGCCGATAACACGACGAGTTGAACGTAGCTGTTTGACTGAGCGTACGGGCCGAAGAATCGGTCCATGACAGCCGAGAACCGATGCAGGCTGACATCTCGTGCCGCAGCCTCGGAGAACGAAAGCAGGATCTCGACACCGCGAACAAATGACGGGAAGTGATTGTCGAGAGACATCCACCTGATCGCCGGTTTGTAGTCGAGGGATGCGATCGCGTCGATGCAACGTTGGGCAACTACGCTGGAACGCGGAGCATGGAAACGGAGAAACTCCTTCAGCGCGGGTAGTCCGGTCCGCGTCAGGTCGAGCGGATGCGGCGCCAATGCCGACAGGACGCGCCAAAGTGCACCGCCACGCGGCAAGGCAGCCGGCAAGGTGGGGCGGGAGAGCAGCATGATCGGGCACGCCAATGCCGAACCCTCGTACAGAAGATCGCTATCCGGGGCACCGATTGGCAACCGGGACGGCATTGCTCCGTTGGTTGCCAGGACATCGACATCGACCTGCGGGTGTCGCGGATGAGCGGTTTGACCCTTTAAGTCGACCAACGCTAGTTGCGATTCCGCCAGCGCGCCGTCTGGCATGGCTTCCGGATCTCGGTAGGCCAGCCAATAGATGGCGGACGAATCCATGGGTCGCGCGTGACTGTATGCACGATACGGCCACACCAGCGTGCGCGATGTCGCCCGTGAAGCGATGAGGGCCTTGTCTTCATCCGATTTCGTACGGTCGCCCAGATAAACGGCTTCAACCGAGTAGACGCTCAGCGGAATGCCGGTTGCCAACGGGGTCGGCGTGATCGGATAGGTGGCATCATGACTGGTTAACTGGATAGGCGTTGCCGCGCGTTCGAACAGGTTGACGACCGGCGTGCAAAACAATCGGAACGTGCTGATGTTCAGCGTTGCCAGGATCTGAGCGGCGCCGGAATCATGGGCGGTGCCTTGGACGGCGACGTGAAGCGTCAGTCGTCGAGCGGCTTCGGTGCGCGCGGCGCGACGCATTCGACCCAGGTCGATGTCGACGAAATCAAACTTTTCGGGGAAGGCAAAATACTCGATCAGATGCCGGAACGATTGTGCATTTGTATCGTCTTCGTTCGGCAACAATCGCTCGCCATCGGCAAAGCCGGCCGCCTCAATGGGGACTTTCGACAAGCGCGTCCAGCGTCCGCTTTCGTCCACCTCCACGTAGGCGGCCGATGCGCGAAGCAACAGCGCATCGGAAAGCGCGACGACGAGCGGCCGCTCTCCGGACAGATGTACCCGCACTGGGGCGGACGGAATGGCGTCATCGAATGCTTGCGACGCGGATTCGCTTGTAAAGGTAATCGAAATGATCCCCGTCACTTCTGCCGGGATGCGTGCCGCTGTTGGCGCAAGCGTCGCTGGCGAATAGCGTGCCGAGTGAATACGCAATGGCGACAACGTGACGTCGTAGACGGTACGGAAGCGGCACGGTGCAGCATTGGCGTCCAGCATCGTGCCGCGTGCTATCGCCAGCGGTTCGGTAAGCTGACCGAACAGAACCGAGGGGTCGAACGAGGCAACCGCGCATGATGGGACCGTGCGCAGATACTGCGGATAGGCAATTTCGAGAAGTGCCTCGGTGAATTGCGGGTAATCGTCATCAAGCTTCGCATCGACACGAGCGGCTAGCAGCGCGAACGTCTGTACCATCCGGTCGACGTGCGGATCGTCGACGTGGCCGCCAGACATGCCAAGGCGTGCTGCAATCTTCGGAAAGCGTCGAGCAAAGTCCGCCAGACTACGTGCAAGCAGTCCGACTTCACGTTCGTAATGTGACAGCAGGTGGTCCATTCGCTGCAAATATTCAATAATCCGCGATAATCAGTCCCCGTTTTCCGGAGCCGACATCTAGTCCAAATGGCGCGCAGACATATTAGAATGGCCGCGCCGACAAAAAACTGCCCCTCTGCTGAGAGATTCCGAGGCTACATATGCAAATGTCCGAAATTGCGAGCTTCTTCCAGCTCCAGAGCAATCGCCTGTTTACGATTGAAACGCCTTTGAAAGGTCGATCGGATCTCGTGCTCGTCGATTTCCATTGTACCGAGGGGTTATCTCAGAATTTCGAGATGCATGTCCGGCTCGCGTCGCAGGACAAGAATATCGAGCTGAAGAAGCTGATCGGCCAACCTGTGACAATCACGTTGCAGTTGACCGACGCGCTCGCCAGTTCGGAAGAGCGTTACTTCCACGGATACGTCGCAGCGTTTTCGCATCTCGATACCGATGGTGGTTTTGCGATGTACAGCGCAACGATCCTGCCGTGGCTCTGGATGCTCTCCCGCCGGCAGGACATTCGGATCTTTCAGGAAGAGAACACAGAGGCGATTCTCGCGCGCGTATTTCGAGAGTACGGCAAGCTCGCGTCGTTCGAGTTCCGGCTCTCGAAGGGAACGAAGAATCGCAGCTATTGCACCCAATATAGGGAAAACGATCTAGCCTTTGTCGAACGGTTGATGCGAGAGGATGGCCTGTTCTATTACTTCGAGCATGCGAAGGATGGACACAAGCTGATCATCGCCGATAACTCGGTGACCGCAAAGCCGATCGACGGGCGCAGTCCATCGCTGCAATACAACCAGGGCGAGGCGATGGACAATCTGGCCGTCATCACGTCATTTCAAGCGCAGCGTCAGCTTGCACCGGACACGGTCGGACTGAAAACTTTCGACTACAAAATTCCCCATGCCCGGCGATTCGTGTCGGGTGGAACGGAAGTCAATCAAGGCGACGTACCGTCCTACGAGATATACGACTACCTCGGCGAGCATGGTTTTGCCGACAGCGATCGAGGTGAAGAGCTCACGCGTTTCCGGACGGAAGCGCTGGCTGCACACAGCAAGACGTTCGTCGGGGTGACGACGGGGCGGCGGATGATGCCGTGCCGATACTTCGAGCTGGACGATCACTACGATCACGCCAGCACCAAACAGGAAGACCGGCAATTCCTGTTGCTGACTGTGTCACACACCGGCACGAACAACTATGAGCCCGGTGAGGGGAGTTCGGCGTACTCGTGCAGCTTCACCTGCATTCGCAAGAAGATTCCGTACCGCCCGGCATTCGAGGGCGAGCGTCCGACGATCGTCGGGCCGCAGACGGCGATCGTCGTGGGTCCGAAAGGCGAGGAGATTTATACGGATAGCCTCGGTCGTGTGAAGGTGCAGTTTCACTGGGATCGTCTCGGCAAACGCGACCAAGGGAGCTCCTGCTGGGTGCGGGTGAGCCAGCCGTGGGCGGGCAGCGGTTTCGGGATGATTCAGATCCCGCGAATCGGGGATGAGGTGGTCGTGAGCTTCCTGGACGGAAATCCGGACCGTCCCCTGGTGACATCGCGCGTTTACAACTCGCAGAACATGCCGCCGTGGACGTTGCCGGCCAACGCGACACAGAGCGGGATTCTGACGCGTTCGACCAGGACCGGTAACGTCAACACGGCCAATGCGATCCGCTTCGAGGACAAGAAGGGCGAGGAAGAGGTCTGGCTTCACGCAGAGAAGGATCAGCGCATCGAGGTCGAGCACGACGAGTCGCATTGGGTAGGTAACGACCGCACCAAGAACATCGATCACGATGAGACGGTGCACGTCGGCCACGATCGTACGGAAACGGTCGACAACAACGAGACGATTCACGTTGGCGTGGATCGCACCGAGACCGTTGGCAACAACGAGACACTGACAGTGGGCGGCAACCGGAACGAGACGATCCAGGGGATGGAGAATCTCCTGATTGCACTGACGTCGACGGAGACGGTGGGGCTTGCGAAGGCGTTGACAGTCGGCGGCGGGTATCAGGTAACCGTTGCCGGTGCGGTGAACACGTCGGCGGGGCTGGCTAGCGCTGAAGAAGTCGGCCTGTCGAAGACCACGATGGTCGGCAAGACGTACACGATCACGGCTGGCGACCGTATCGAGCTCAAGACCGGTAGCTCGGTGCTCATTATGGAGAGCAACGGACACATCACGCTGCGCGGCACGCAACTGCTAATCGAGGGCTCGGGGCCGGTGCAGATCAACGGCAAGGATGTTGACGTCAACTGACGGGAGCGGCGATGGAGTTCTCCAATCACACGCCTTTTCCGGCATTGGCATTCGAGTCGTTTGCTCCGGACGGCGCATCGTTCCATACCGTTGTATTGCGGCAGACTTTTGAGCTGCGCAATGGCTCGTTGGTGCTGGCGCAGGAACAAAGGCCGCTCGCGACATCAGATCGCTTCCACGGCGAGCCGAATCAATCCAGCGTGGCAGAGGAAAGCGATCTCGCGCCATATAAACCGTTTTGCGATGTACTGATCGACGGGACGGCCTATGCGCCGCAGGGGCGGCCGTTGCCGCGCTTCGTGGCGGGCATTCGAATTGTGTCGGCGCCCATGCGATCCGGCGATGACGCGGGTGTGCCGACAACGAAAGTCTTGCTGGATCGCAGACTGTCCGTGACTGGCCCAAGGTACTTTGCTCGACGATCGATGCTTGGTCGAAGCATGAATCGGCTCGTGAAGATCGCCTCGCTCGGCATCGTGCGTCCCGTCGACTGGTGGCTGACGCCGCCCGAGCCAATCGCAGCGCTGCCTATGCGTTACGAATACGCATGGGGCGGGCAGTGTCGGGTCGACGCGCAGGATCCGGCTGCGAAACGTGTGCCGAAGGCATCCCGGCTTGATGACAAACAGCAAGCTGCGCATCCTGATCCGGACAACGTTCCAGTCGGGCATACGGCGTGTGAAGACAATCCGATCGGATTGGGCTTTGCTGAACGCTGGTTTCTTGCCGCGACGAAGCAGCAGAGGATCGCTGCTCCGCAGATCGAAGCCAGCAGTGAACCCATCTCGGTACAGGCGTGGCTCGCGGCTTCGAACGGGCAGGCACAACCGTCGCTGCGTCCGGCTGGCTTTGGCATTGTCGGGAAAGCGTGGCGATCGAGGCGTGCGCTTGCTGGCACCTACGACGATCAGTGGCTCGCTGAGCGTCATCCGGGCCTGCCCGACGATTTCGAATTCAGATATTGGAACGGCGCACATCCGCTGATGCAGGTGCCGCACCTGAAGGGTAACGAGACGATCGTGCTGACGAATCTTGTTCCCGCCGGCACGCCCGGATCGACCGTCGACGAGCGGGGCAATACGGTCCAGCGCATCGCCTTGCCGGGCCATTTGCCGATGGGATGGGTCTATACCGACCAGACGCTCAAGTTCGCGCCGCTGCTCCTCGATACGCTGTCTGTCGACGTATCGGCGGCGGCGAAGCCCGTGGTGACGTTGGCGTGGCGTGCGACGCTGATGAAGTCCGCGCGTGCACAGCGTTTCGAGGCGAGGTTTGCGAATCATACCGACCTGGAGCGACTTGCTGCGGGTTCGCCGGTAACTCCGATCGGATCGACGGGGGCGCAACATGGCTGAACCGGTGGGGATTACCGTTACCGGTGACGCGGGCGATGTTTTCCGTGAGCATTTCAACATCCAGAGCGTCGAGCAGGCCCGCGACGCGGTGAAGAATCTGGATGCGCTATGGAACACACCGAATCCGTGGAGCCACCGTTCCGACTTGCGGGATATATTTGACGCGGCGGGGAAGTCAGTTCAAAGGCGCTTTGAATCCGGCGTCTATAAGCCGCAGGATAAGGCGCAACCGTCCGATCATTTCTCCAAGGGCAATCGAATTGCCTCGAGACAGGACGGTAGCTTCAAGGCGGTCAGTAGCACACCTGATGTCTGCAAGACGCCGATGGGCAGTTCGACGCCGCCCGTGCCCTATCAGGTTGTATCGGATCTGAGCGGGTCATCAGGCATCGTGCCAAGCGTGCGATTCAACGGAAAGCCGGCGTACGTGCTCGATCAGAGTGTGGTTCCGACATGTACGGGCGACGAAGCGGGCTCAGCCGATGGGGTACGTTCCGGCACCGTGGGAGGCGAGACCAAGCCGACGAAAGGAAGCACGACGGTTCGCGCGGGCGGCCATCCCGTGATCCGTGACGGCGATCCGTGCACGATGAATTCCGGCAACTGTACTGGTACCTACGTGACCGCTCCCGCGCCGGGAAGCTCGGTGGATGCGAGCGGAAACGTCGTGGGGGATGCTAATCCGCCACCCGAGAAGGGCGTCATGCATCAGGTCGGCGGATTCTTCAAGGGGGCCGGCGGTGCGGTGTGGGACATGGGTAAAGGCTTGGTCGGGTTAGGAGTTGGGGCAGCCAAGTTATCGCCTTTGTCGCAGGCTGCTGAGGGCTTGTCCGACCTGACGGGCTTGTACGACTATCACGGCTACTCGCAGACGCTGGACTCTGCCGGAAAGACGGCGCAGGCGATCTACGACCATCCGGGGGCGATCGTCGACGGTATCACCAAGCCGTACATGGAGGCGTGGAGCCACGGCAACTATGGCGAGGCGCTTGGGCGCGGCGCAGTCGACATCGGCGGATTGTTTGTTGGTGGAGTCGGTGCAGCCGGCAAGGTCGGGGAAGTGGGGAATGTGGCAGGCAAGGTCGGCGAGGTGGTGAATGTTGCCGGAAAGGCAGGCGAGGTTGCTGACGTCGCAAATGTCGCGGGAAAAACGGGGGAGGTTGCGAACGCGGCTGGGAAGACTGGCGAGGTTGCCGAGGCGGCTGGCCAAGCAGGCAAGGCCTCTGACATCGGTGGGGCTGCGTCGAAGGGGGGAGAGGCAACCGAGGGAGCGGCCAATGCAGCAAAGGCCGGGAGTGCGGACGCAAAACCAGCGGGAAATGGGCTTAAGGTCGAACCGTCCAAAGATCCACGCTACAAGCGAGGAAAGTTCCGCAAAGGTGTGCGTGAAAAGGCGTGGGAAGATGCTAAGAAGAAAAGCCCTGATGGAAAGGTTCGAGATCCGGTGACCGAGAAGGAAATGAATCCTGATGATCCTTGGGACATGGGGCACAAGCCGGGACTTGAGCACAGAAAGCACGTGATCAGCGCTGCGGAACGTGATCTCACGCGCAAACAGTTCCTTGATGAGTATAATGATCCCAGCCATTATCGACCTGAACTTCCTTCGTCCAATCGCAGTCACGTAGGCGAAGACTTGACGGATGACTATTTCGGACCGTGACATGACAAAAGGCCCAATTTCTGCTGATCGAAAGGCCGTGGGGCGGCATGCCTTATCGGTGTTCGGCGGTAAGCCCAAGGTGCAGGAATATCTGCATGATGATTTGCCCATGGCTGTTGATGTACTTTCGGTCGTGGACTCCCCCGAACCGGATCTCGTGTCGTACAGCACCATAGGTCTATTTGAGACTGTTTTGGGAAATGAGGCGGAGTTGGGTACTCGAGTTGAGTTGTGTGGCGCGATGCCCGCTGATATTGAGCAGTGGCCTAATGTGCTCGCCTCTGCTGTTTTTGCGCTGATGCGATCGCGGCGGGCAGTTATGCCAGGGAGTGTGCTGGAGGGGTATGTTGCAGAATACTACAGTGACACATTAGTTCCGCACTTGTACTTGACTGCACCGTTCTTGTGGAGCGAAGGGCATTTTAAGCAACTTGAATTGAACGGTGGAGTAAAGGTTAATTGGTTACAAGGAATGCCTATTTCGGAGGCTGAGCTGGAAATTCTTCGTGCGCGAGGGGAGAGTGAGTTTGAGGATTTGCTTGAGCAAGCGGACGTAGACGTTTTCGATTTGTACCGAGCTTCGATGTAGAGGAGCCGTGTTTCCGATGTTCTAGCATTGTGCGTTATGTGCCGGCATTTGGATTGTTTGACAAATTGCGCATAAAAAGCCCGCTGGGAGCGGGCTTTTTTGCATGTGTGCCCAGCATGGGTGCACTCCTGCGGGTGTAAGTCCCACCATAGGCTGACCACGGCTAACGAAGCGAAGCGCAACTGCATGAGGGCGACCGAATGCCGGGAGGAAGCGTGTAGCGTAAATCGCGAGCCGATGAACAAGAACTGCATAGAAGGCGTTGCTGAGCAGGGCGAGTGGGCGCGTAGCCACGAAGCTCAAATGATTGAGGTGATCTCTCGATCAGTTTGGGAGGGGCTGCGCGAAACGTATTAACGCACGGCGCATACCAAAGAGGCGTACGTGCCGTCAACGACCGACGGCGGATTCTTGGATTCCGCGCGTTTCACCGCCTCTTTTCCGCAAGAGTTGATTGAACGCGCGCCAGTACTATGTCCACGTGTGTGATGACTTCATGTTCCCAGAAGCGGAGAACCGTCCAACCTTGATCCGCGAGTGTTTGGTTTGCGAGATCGTCACGAGCGCGGTTCTTCTCCAGCTTGTTTTGCCAGAATGAGCAGTTTGTTGCTGGTGGCTTGTAGTGGTCGGGGCACCCATGCCAGAAGCAGCCGTCGACGAAGATCGCGACCATGGCACCTGGCACAACCAGGTCCGGGCTCCCAGGTAAGCGTGCCCGTAGCCGGTATCGAATCCCGGCATGCCAGAGCGCTCGGCGAAGCAGGAGTTCTGGCGCCGTATCCTTCGTTCGGACGCGGGCCATCTGCTCCGACTTGGACAGGGGGCCTTTTGAGCGACCTTTCATGATCCGAAATGTATGTACATCCGCGTTACATTTGGCTAGAATTATAATTCCCTACATAAATGCTAGATTTTCCGCTATGACCGAGCGTAAGACAGAGACTGTCAACCTCCGCTTCACGCCAAGTATGAAGGAGCTGCTTCGCTTCATGGCAGCGCGAGAGCATCGGACACAAGCAAACATGATTGAATGCATCGTACTCGACTATTGTGAGAGAAACGGGATTGATGTGCGGGTGGCATCGAACCCCAGCGCGACGGCTGAAGGTAGCCACACAAGCAACGAATAAGTAAAGGGCACAGAACAAGCCATGAAAAAAACTAAGGTCGCAACGGAAAAGCCGACCGCGATTGACTTATTTTCTGGTTGTGGGGGGTTAACGCAAGGCTTACGTGAAGCGGGATTCAATGTTCTGGCGGCGGTAGAACTCGATCCTCTTGCAGCGGCGACTTATGCACTCAACCACAGGGATGTGGTTCTGTACAACAGGGACATTCGGACGGTGACCGCCGCTGAAATAGAGTCCGCCTGCGGGTTAGAGGTCGGCCAGCTGGACCTGTTGGCTGGTTGTCCTCCTTGCCAGGGATTTTCCAGGCTGACCCACAATAACAAGCGTCAGCGTCTCGATGATCCTCGCAATCGGTTGATTGATGACGTGGGTCGCCTCGTCCGGGCCTTGCTGCCCAAGGTTGTCATGCTGGAAAACGTACCGGCGCTTACACAATACACCCGCTATCTCGAGTTCAAGCGCGAGCTACGACGGCTGGGTTACAACGTATCTGACCAGGTCCTAAATGTTGCCGATTTCGGCGTGCCGCAACGTCGTCGTCGACTCGTAGTGCTGGCTTCCCGAGTAGGCAAGATAGATCACCTGCAGTCTCCAGACACTCGTCGCACCGTGCGAGATGCGATCGGAGACTTGCCAGCAGCAGGAGAAAGCGGTGATCCACTTCACGACATCGTGGAAAGTCGGAGTGCCCGCGTTCGTGCGATGATTCAGGCCATCCCGAAGAATGGCGGTAGCCGGAGTTCGCTACCACCCACATTCGCCCTTAAGTGTCACGAGAGCAGTGACGGGTTTTATGATGTCTACGGCCGGATGAACTGGGACGATGTTTCGCCGACTATTACTGGCGGGTGCATCAATCCGTCGAAAGGGCGGTTTCTTCACCCCGAGGCGGACCGCGCCATCACTTTGCGCGAGGCTGCGTTGCTGCAAACATTTCCGGCAAGGTACAAGTTCGCTTTGACAAGGGGAAAGTATGCCGTGGCTGAAATGATTGGCAATGCGCTTCCTCCTGCGTTTTCTCGCGCGCAGGCGTCTGCGATACGCAAGCATCTGTCGACATGCTCTCCAATTGCGTGAACTTTCAATAAAAGCGCCATCAATAACGACTAACCCGGCGAATCACCATGACGGATCGATTGCCCGAAATTCACAGCGAATCCGGCGATGACGATATTGTCGCCTACATTTTGGAGATCAAGTCGCGATGCCCAGCGGACCCGCGCGTCGCCGCACAGCTGGCCAGGGTACTTGCTGCCTCGGGTGACCGGATCCAACCAAGAAGTCCGTTCTCCGCAGATGTTGCATCGACCGGGGGACCGTCTTCACTGAGCACCTTATTGTGCCCGCTGTACCTTCGGGCTGCGGGGGCAGTTGTGCCGAAACTTGGCGTACCAGGACGCCCAGCTGGCGGCATTGATTGTCTGATCCAAATTGCCGGCTATCGAAGCACCTTCGGCGTGGACGAAGTCGAACGACTATTGGACGCGTCTGGCTACGCTCACTTTATGGCTGGCGGCCGGCTCGCGCCTTTGGATAGCCGAATGTTCCAATTGCGCCAACAACATGGTGCTCAGGAAGTCCCGACCCTCGTAGCTGCAAGTCTTCTTTCAAAGAAGCTCGCAGTGGGCGTGCGGAACGCTGGTTTGGACGTGCGGGTTGCGCCGCACGGAAATTTCGGAAAAACGTGGTCGGAAGCATCGAGCAACGCGCGCCTGTTCATTGAGGCTGCTCGACTGCTTTCGATCAACGCCTATCCGGTTTTAACGGACGCGCGCTTTCCGTACCAGCCGTTTATCGGTCGAAAGGAGGCGCTATTGGCCTTGCGCCATATATTCCGTGGAACGGAATCGCCGTGGCTTGAAGAGCATCGAATTCTGTGCCGGAATCTTGCGCTCGCATCCACGCCACCCGAGCAGCGTGAAAGGATATTCAGAGCGACGGTTTCGGATTTGCAAGATCAGTTCTATATGAATGTGGTCGCACAAGGCGGTAGTCGTGATGGCTTCGAGCAGCTCGTCGAATCCACTAACTCGCGTCATGACCATATGCTACGAGCACGCGATGATGGTTTCGTGCGATTCGATCTGGACGGAATTCGCAAGGTGTTGGTTGCGTGGCAGAAAAGAGCAGTCGTTGATGGCGCGTTGTTTCCTGACCCGGTCGGCATAATTCTGATGCGACGCCCCGGTGAGTGGGTGAGCAGAGGGGAGCCTCTCGCGACGGTCCGCATAGACGACGAAGCATTTCAAGGGGCGGTAAATGATCTGGAGGAGCCGATCGCGAAGACTGCATTGCTTCCTCTTGGGCTGAGCATTGAAGGAATAAAGACCGATGAGTAAATACTGTTGTTTCTTTTGCCCAGAAAAAGATCACGCGGAAAAATCGCTCGATGACCTGTGTCCAAAATGCCAACGTCCCTACGGGTTCGTCCTATCTGCTGCACCGGCATCTATCCGGGACTACAGGATAACGCGCGACTTGGGGCGGGGGTTTTATGGCGCGGCTTATGTTGCCGAGAGAGGGACATTTGCAAAAAAACATGTGTTGAAAATCTCGCCCATCGAGTTCTACAAGTTTTTTGAGAAGCCTTCATTTGAGGAAGAAACCTCTCTGCATGCCCGTCTCGCCCAGGACGCCATGCATGTCGTCGGCATTGACGACCGATTTGACGAGGAAGTCGAATTTGCCGATGGGTCGAAGATCCGCTGTCATGTGACGGTTCTGGAATTCGTGAACGGGGATCTGCTTCGGAAATATATCGACGGCGAGATCGCCGCCGGGTCCGCAGCAATCTGCCAGATTGCCATTGACCTGTTGCGCATTCGGGGTGAATTCGCAGCAAACCAGCTCAACCACAACGACCTGCACGCAGAGAATCTGATTGTCGAAAAAATTCGCACTGAGGCGCGAAGGCCGAATGCGATATGCGACACGATACGTGTAAAGGCGATCGACTTAGGGAGTATTTCAGACGCTAGCAAGAGTTCGCCCGACCGGATCGGTGACCTTCATTTCATTGCGAAGCACGTCGACCAGTTATTGGACCGACTTTTGTCTTCGCCAAACAATCTTGAGGACAGGGACTTCCGCACCGCGCTGGCACTTCAGCGTCTTGTGCACGGATTGTTGGCGAACGCGCAGAACTTGCGCTCCCCAAACCCAGACGATTTGATCGCGCAGATCGAAGAGGCGTACTATCGTGCGTCGTATCACTGGCGCCCATGGAGCACGCCGTTGAGCCTCAAGAGCTTCGGCGATCACTATAACGCGCAGACGCTGGAGTCGTGGAATGTGCCGCGTCTACTGGTTGACCCGGATGGTCGCTGGCTGGCGGAGGTTAGCAAGCCGGGGCCGCAGATCATTACGGGCATGCGCGGCTGCGGAAAGACGATGCTCTTGCGTGCTCTCGACATTCACGCGCGCGCTGCGCAGCATGAGGGAGAGAGTGGTGAGGCCGTTTTGAAGCGTGTCCATGAGGATCAGTTCGTTGGGCTCTTTGTATCGGCGCAACGGTTACTCGACCTTCGTCATTCTGTTTACAAACTTGAACATCGCCTGACCCGACTGTTTGTCAATTATGCAATGCAGGCGGCGCGCGCCCTGTTGCACCTGAAAGACATTGATTCGGCTTCCCTGGCGCCTGGTGCCCATGCCAAATTGGCCAGTGCCGTCGCCGATTATCTCGACGGAGCGGACGAACTTCGACAGGTGGTATCAGTTGAAGATCTTGAGGTACGGCTTCAGCGGATTGCCGTGCTGACTACTCAAGGGGACGAGACGTATTCGGTGAAACAGGCGCCGGTGCAGGTCTTTTCACACCTGGCGGAACAGTTGCGATCATGTTCTCCATATTTTGCGTCGTCTACGATCCTGTTTCTTCTGGATGACGTATCAACGCGCTATCTGGAACTTGACCGGATCGCGGAGCTGCTTTCTGCACTGCTGTTTCAAAGTCCCATCTGCGCATTCAAATTTACATCGGAGTGGCAGACAATCGAACTGGGTTTGCAGTCACCAGGCAGGAATCACCCAATTCGGGTTGATCGTGATCTGGCGGTGTTCGATCTTGGGGCAGACGTTTTTCAGACAATCAATTCTGACAAGGAAAAGGGAAACGCGTTCGTCGCAGACATCCTTCAGCAACGTGCCAAGTTCCATGTTTCTCACCCGAACAAGCACGGGCCTCGAGAGATGTTGGGTGACGTACCTTTGGAGCAGGTGGCCAGGGAGATCGCGGCGTCGAACGCCACATCCAAGGAACGCAAGCAAGCGTATCGCGGGTTGTCGTGCTTGACGAGCGTATGCGTCGGAGACATTGGAGACGTGATCAAGCTCTATGAAGAAATCCTGCGACGCGCCGCTGGCGCGAAAGGACAGGCATCGATTCCGATTCCCGAGAGCATTCAATCTGACTGTTTTCTTGCATTGAGCTCCAGACGGCTCTATGACCTGGATCGTAGGACGGGGCGGTTCAAGAATCACGCGCTTGCCTTTGCCGGTGCGGCTCACGAACTGCTTGCACGTTCCTACAGGCAAGCTGTAAAGCTCAAGAGTAGCAGTCCTCGTTTGAGACAGTACTCCTCGATTTATGTACGCGTAACAGCCGACGATGAAGCCAGCTTGCGACAGCAGATTGATGGTCTGAGGGATCTTATCGACGCTGGTGTGTTTGTGTACACCGGAGGCTCGCCTCGTACGAAGACCAAGGATTCTAATCCGATCCAACAGTTCAAGCTAAGCTATCGCAAGATATATGGCCTTGCGGCGTTTATCGGGCTGGCCGACCGGGATCGGTTCGAGTTATCCGGCCCGGACCTCCGCGAATGGCTTGACAGTCCAGCCAAGGAAATCCTGCTTCGCAATCAGATAAAAGCGGAGCTTGGCACGGCACCCGAAGAGGAGAGTCGCGAAGAGAGTCAGAACAACAGTACGCCGGACCAGTACGATGTGCACGCAGTCCAGTTACAACCGGGACAGCAGAACCTGTTCGAAGACGAGCCAACGGTAGAACTGGACGCAGAGAAAACTTCCCAGCCGCGTATGTGGGCAAAGGCAATCGATGTCGAGATCAGACAGATCACGACATCTGACCTGGAGGCGATTCAACTGGGGGGCGTGTTGACGGCGCTGGGTTTCGAGGATAGAACGCTAGAATCAAATCGGATTCTGGCTGAACATGCCCGTCCGGGGAACGTGTTTGCGGTGCGCTACAACTTGCCTGGACATTCAAAGAAAATCCTTCGCCATTGGAAGGCTGCCAAACGTATTGTTCACGAAGTGGATTACGATCAGGCATTGAACTCTCTCCCCGCGATAGAGGGTTTGGCGCTTGTTGATGTCTCAGGATTGTCAAAGCCTTTGATCTTCCAGTCGGTACGCCGGGAACTGATCGAGAAGGGACGGGTGCTGATCTGTCATGTGTCTGCGGAACATCACTATCCGCTTCAGGCCGATCTGAAGAAGCTGTTTGCGGCCGAGAAATCTGACGATCCTTTGCGTTTTCTCGAAAATCTGTCGCACGTCCTGAAGGGAGAAACGGGTCCATACAAGGACGTTCGCCTCCTGGACGAACATGTCGATCCTTCGAGAAATCGTGCGCTGCTGGCATTTGCGTCGGCTAAGCACGAGCGGCTCTTCTCGCTTCTTGACAAACGGGAATTTGACTACATTGAGGTTATCGCGCCTACGGGCGACGAACCTCGATCCAAGGTCGCACAGTATGCTGCAGAATTCCTTTGTCAAAACTATCAGAATGCAACTGTCAACCGCATTGACACAAGCGATCTGTTTGCACTTTTGAAGTATCTCGACGAACAGTTCCTTGATGTATATGGAAACGGGGGAGCAAATCTGGAGATCGGTCTTACCGGCTCAAAGATGCAGGCAGTCGCTTCTGCGATATTGAGCGCGAGACGGAGGGTGGCGCAGGCTTGGTACCTGAGCCCGCAGCATTTTGACGAAAAGCGCTTCTCGAGAGGAGTAGGGGCTGTTCGTATTTTCGATGTTAGTGTAGTCAAAAAAGAACATGCGGGAGCGGGGGGCGAATGATCGAGGACATCGACGCACTAGTGGCAACGGTAGCGAAGTTTCAGCCAGGAAAACCACTCGACAAATACATAGTCGACGTGGTCTTTCCAAACTTCAAGAACATCGAGCCTTCAACAAAAATTACTTTTGACTATCCATTGACTGCACTCGTCGGTGCGAATGGAAGCGGGAAGAGCTCGATTCTGCACGCCATGTGGGGTATGCCCATACGACATAGCACAAGCAGGTTCTGGTTCTCTACCGCAGTCGATCCAATTGCGGAAGGCGGCACGCATGGCATCAATCGATACTACTATTCACATTGGGTATCGGAACTGAAGCGCGTGGTGCAAACCAAAAAGGTGCGTGGTAAAAAGCGGAGCGGGTATTGGGAGCCAGCGAGAGCGTCTACTGCCGATGGTATGGACCCGATGCCGCCTGAGGATGCGAATACCGCACCGTTTCGCTCGAAGGAGCGTTGGAATCCCGTCGATAGAAAAGTTAGCTATCTAAACTTCAAATGCGAGTTCAGCGCGTTTGATCGCTATTTCTACTTTGCCCCCCGAGGCGTCACTCTCGAGGAACGGCAGGAAGAGATTCGAAAAGGCGCACACCGGTTGCAGAATGTATTGAAGCGCAGGCTGGAGAGCTATGCGCCGGGAGGTCACCAGGCGGTGTTCGAGCATCGGGACCTGACCGCTGAGGAGTTAAGTTGGGTGAGTTACATTCTCGGACATGAGTACGTTAGCGCGCGGTACATACTACATCGTCTTTATGGGAGGATGGAAGCGCCTAGCGTGATATTCACGCGAAAGAATATGACATATTCCGAGGCGTTTGCTGGTAGTGGGGAACTTGCGGTTGTTCGCGCTGTGATTGAGTTGCTTGCCGTCGAGCAATACTCCTTGGTGCTGCTCGACGAACCCGAAACGTCCCTACATCCCCTCGCGCAACGGAGGTTCGTTGCTTTTCTGCTGGATCGCATCCGAGTGAAGCATATTCAAGTTGTGCTTTCAACTCATTCTCCGTCGATTGTGCGAATGCTACCAGGCAACGCTATCAAGGTCTTAGAAGAAGGACCCAATGGACGGATGCGAATCGTTGAAAATACTCACCCACAAGTGGCATTTAATCGATTGGGGCACATCCCGGATAACGTGCTACTGATCACCGTCGAGGACCAACTACTTGCCGTCTTGGTTAGGATTGCAATAAAATTGCTTGATCCTGGTGAGGCTGAGATTATCCGTTTGCACGTTCCAACGAGCGGCGCAAACTCTATACTGAAATACAACATTCCGACGTGGATGAGCGATCATCAAGACGTCTATGTCATTCTGGACGGCGACCAAAAGCCCAATGCACCATTTCCAGATCCTGGCACGTTACCGTTGGCCGAGCAACTGCTGCTCAGTCAGAAACTGCAAGATGAATTTGGTGTCTTGCCGCACGGGTGTTCGCTTGGCAAGGCGGAGCCTGCGGCCTCTTACGTAAGGTGGGTCCGAAGCCGGATGCGATACCTTGACGCTATCTGCCCAGAATTCGTGGTGCTATCTGCGCTGGTCGGGGAAGAGGAAGCAGCTAGAAGGGCCGGGACGAATGAGGATGCGAAAGCTGCTCTGGTCGCTGAGTTGAAGTTAATGGAGCTTGACTCGGACGCCGATTCCATTAATCGCTACGCTCAGTACCAGCTAACGCCCGTTCGGGAGGAAAACAAATATATTATCGGGTTGAAATCGATTTTGAAAGAGTTTCTCGCGCATCACGCCATCGCACATTAAATGTATCTCATGGCTTGTTGAGCCCGCAGTCAAACCTTCCGACAGCGATATCCGTCCCATAAACATTGGTGTTATATCGAAAGCTTGACTGGATAGGAATCAATGGAAGCGGGGGAGGCGAATTTGGTGGAGCCGAGATGGAGCGATGCAGGTTAACCCAGGCTGGATCAGGTTGCATGATGGTTACATGAGCCGAAAAAGCAAAAAGGGATTAGTATCAGCTAACCCCTTGATTTCTTTGGTCGGAGCGATAGGATTCGAACCTACGACTCTCTGATCCCAAATCAGTTTTCTTCCGTCACCCTCACTCGCACGTTGGAGGCTCCAGTTCGACCTGAGCCTGCTCCAACATCCAGGACTCAATTTTGTCATGCCACATGCGAAGAAGGTCTAGGGGCCGCCGCCGATAGTGCTTCTCGGCGATCGCAGAAGGTTTGTGCCCCTGGATTTGCGCGACAACACCGACAGGAACTTCAACCCATTCTGAAAGCGTCCCGAACGACCGTCGAAGTCCGTGCAACGTGAGGTGCGGTAGGTCGACGGTCTTCAGCGCACCATTATGGGCTTTTCTGGGTTCGGTGATCTTTCCGTCTTCCGACCTGTTGCTCGTGAACACCCATTCAGATGGTGACCATGACTGTCCTTTTTCGGCGAGGCTGGCCAACTGCCGGCTGTTCGGCGGTGTCTCATTCATCTGCTTCAGCTTCGAGAGAAGACTCGCCAGATATGGTGTAAGTGGTATGGTGCGGCCGCCGGTGCCCTCAACCTTGTCGTTTATGGTGAGGCTGCGCCACCGGAAGTCCACGTCCTTCCAGCGCAAGGCGGCGAGCTCTTCACGGCGAGCACCAGTAAGCAGGAGCCCCTGCAAGTATGCGCTGATAACCGGGTTGCCTATCTCACGTACGGCTGTAAACCAGGCAAGCAGCTGCTCTCGCTGTAGGCAATCACTTTTTGCCTTGGTGCGTGGTACGGCTGCGCGCACGGCCCGAGCGGCATACGCATTTGGAGCAATAGATCCCGAATATTCCGGCTTGTCATCGCACCACCGAATGAATGCACGCAGTTTGCGGTAACTCTGCTCAGCGTTCGTTGGTCGTTTTTCTGCTTCGGCTTCAAGCCAGGTCGCCACTCGCTCGGCGTTGAGATCTGTCAGCTTCAGCGGCATTAGCGTCGCCAGCGGTCCGGGAATCGTCGTCCCACGTCCACGCTTCCAAGGTAGGCCGCCCGCTTGTGCGAGCTTCTCGTGATCGTAGTAGTGTCGATCACTCCATTTGCTGCGGTGCGCGTCCAGGTAGGCGGACCATGCTTCCGATACGGTCGCGTTTTGCCTGAGGGATTCGAGTTTGCGGGCTTCATGCTCAGCGCGCTGTTCCGCTCTTTCTTCGCGGGGATCGATGCCGCGATCCATCAGCGCTTTGAGTCGGGCTGCTTCCTGTCTCGCACCGAGGCGCTCGATCGTTTTTCCGGTTGCGGCGTCGGTCGTGGCGTGTCGCTCCAGCAGCCACGCGTTCGGCGAGCCGATGGTGATGCGAACGGTCTTGCCAAACAAACGACCCTCGAATACGTAGGACTTCACGCCCGAAGCCGTCACGCGAAGGCCGAGTCCCTGCTGCTTCTTGTCCCAGTAGATCGTCTGTTGTCGTCCAGGTACGCACTCGTAACCCGTCACACGTTCGATCGTGAAATTTTCCTTGATCACCTGTAGTCCCCGCTTGTAGTGCCGTGTAGGCGCCATGTAGGGGAATTCTAGGGATGTCAGTCAATTCGAGTCAACATCGAAGCGTTGTGGTTGACTAAAAAATCCTTTAATTTCAAATTGATAGATGTTTATCGGGATGTCGATCAATCTCGATCCGGGTGATGGACGGCGGCCTTCTAAGCCGTAGGTCACACGTTCGAATCGTGTAGGGCGGGCCAGTGAAATCAATGCATTGGCCGATATTTTCAATTTGCCTGTTTCCTTTATCGCGTTGCGTGTTCACGCAGCGTGTGGCTTTTATAGTCAACCCGGATCGTACCCAGTCCATGTGAGAACGGCGATGCGCGCATAGCGTGTCCAATTTGCACGGCAAGCAGAAAGGCGTTGCTTGTCCGAGCAGTATGTCGGCCGTAGCCGCGCTATCAATTTGTTTGGCAGTCCGTTGCTTATCCCTCGTCGAACCGGCTTGCGGCATTCAACCGACACACCAACAACGGGCGCGGCCAAGTTGCCGATCGACAAGATCGGCAACGCGCGGCCTGGCTACGCGACGCGTCGGCGTATCGCCGCATCGGCGCCGCCGCAAGTCCGCGCGCTGCGCACTCCCTCTTCCGAACGCCGGAATCGGCCGCGCGACATCGCACGGGCGTCCGGTTCTTGCGCACCAATTCACGCAACAAACCGACGCACTGACGACCGTATCGAAATGCCGCACACGCGATCCCACACAGTCGCGCCCTCCCGCATTCGATCGCCGCAGCGCAACAATCCGCCACAACGCGCGACAACGGCGTGGCCCCGCGCCTCCCGCCTTGCAGTCCCAACGGATGCCACCTATATATATGACTAATCGACTCGTACCACGGTAGCGGTGCGGCACGCGGCGGGGCGCATCGTCAGATCAGAACAACCGGGTGCCGAACGGGAGCCCTACATGGACGAGAGTGTGTCAGTCGCACCAATGTGTTCCCGCACCTGGTCTTCGAACCTACTGCGCGCACTCGCGCGTCCCGGCGGCAGGCAGTCGCTGGCGCTGATCGCATGCTGCGCCGCACTGAGCGGCCAGAGCGCCGGATTCGCGGCGGAGCCCGGCGTGACCGGCGACACGATCCGCCTGGGCATGGTCAACGCGCAATCGGGCAATTCCGCAGGCCTCGGACATGGGCTGCTGATCGGCGCGCAAGCCGTATTCGACGACGCGAACGCTCGCGGCGGCGTGCACGGGCGAAAAATCGACCTCGTCGTCGCCGACGATCGCTACGAACCCGACCGGACGGTGGACAACACGCTGGACATGATCGAGCGGGGCAACGTGCTGGCGCTGTTCGGCTACGTCGGCACGCCGACGACCACCGCGGTGCTGCCGATGATCCGGGACGCTGGCATTCCGCTCGTCGGTACGTTCAGCGGCGCGATGGCGCTGCGCAAGCCGGTCACGCCGGAGGTCTTCAACATCCGGGCGAGCTATGACGACGAAACGCGCGCGCTGGTCGATCATTTGATCGCGCACGACCACGCGACGCGTTTCGCGGTGTTCTACCAGGACGACGGCTTCGGGCTCGCGGTGCTGGCGGGCACGCGGCTCGCGCTGCGCCGCCATGGCCTCGACGTCGTCGCCACCGGCACGTTCCGCCGCGGCACGACGGCGGTCGACACGGGTCTGGCGGCCGTACTCGAAGGGCGGCCCGACGTCGTCATCATGGTCGGCCCGTATACGCCGGTCGCCGCATTCGTTCGCGCCGCGCACCGCGAAGGCCTCACGGCCCATCTCGCGGCGGTGTCGTTCGTCGGCACCGACGACCTGTTGCGCCTCATCGGCGACGAAGGGAATGGCATGCTGATTTCGCAGGTCGTGCCGCTGCCGCAGAGCGATCGCCCGGTGATCCGGGACTGCGCGCGGCTCATCGCCCGGCGCTTTCCGGACGAGCACATCGGCGTGGTGCACATCGAGGGCTGCCTCGACGCGAAGGTCGCGCTGATCGGGCTGGAGCGCGCGGGGCCATCGCCCACGCGGGCAACGCTGAAGCAGGCGCTCGAATCGATCCGCCATCTCGACCTCGGCGGCCTGGTGGTCAACCTGAGCAGCGACGATCATCAGGCGCTGAACGACGTGTTCCTCACCGAAATCGCGCACGGGCACGTCACGCCGCTGGTCGTGCCGGCGCAATGAGCGGCGGATGGCCGTCAGGCCATTCCGATCCTGGAGGGCTGCATGGACATCAAGGCGAAGCTCGTCACCAGTACCAGCCTGATGCTGCTGGGCGCGGTGGCGATTTCGGTGACCAGCCTGATCGCGGTGCACGGCATTGCGTCCGGCGTGCGCACGCTGACGACGGAATCGCTGCCGCTGCAGGTGCGCAGCAACGAACTCCAGCGCGCGTATGCGGAACTCGCGGTGGAGTTCGGCCGGCTCGAGCACGCACAGGACGCATCGGAGCGGCAGCAGTCGTCGTCGCAGATCGAAACGCAATTGCAGCGGATCGCCGGCATCACGGCCGCCGTGCGCGCGATCGACCGGCACGGTATCGACGAACCGTCCACCGATCTGCGGACGATGCTCCGGTCGATGAACGAAGGCGTCGACAAGCGCCTGCGCGGCGAGGCGCAACTGGTCGCCGAGCGCCGGCTGATCGAACGCGTGCAGGCGCGGGGCGCCGCGCTGCTGACCGAGATCGGCAAGGAAACCGAGCGGCTGGACAACGACGCCGATGCGGCGGTGAGCGGCGCGCTCGCGGCCAACACCGCATACAACCGGACGATTCATGCGCTCGACCAGGTTCGCACCAACGTCAAGGACATCATCACCGTCGCCGGCCGCGTCGACGTCGCGCCGAACCGATACCGGCTCGCGCCGCTGCGCGAGCGCATGCAGGCGTCGATCGACGGCGCGCGCAATGCGCTCGCGCTCGCGGTGCCGAACCTCGATGCCGCCACCGCGCAGGGCGTGACGACCGCACTCGGGCGCGTGGCGGCCGACATCCTCGACGGCCACGAGGGCCTCGTCGCGCTGCGCGGCGTCATGTTCGCCGAGCCGTCCGTCGCGGCCCGCTACCGCGCGAAAGAGGGCAGTGTGCTGCAGTCGCTCGAGGCGCTGGACGCGAAGCTCGCGGAGATCGCGGATCCGTTCGCATTGCAGATCGTCAAGGCGCGACAGCGTCTCGACGAGGCGATCGAATTCCGGCGGCGAGCCGCGCGCGTCGCGTCGCTGTCGGCGATCGTGAACGGCGGCATCAGCGCTTTGGCGTTCGACCTGCGGATGATCGCGCAAAGCGACGGCAACGACCGTCTGGCGCGCGGCGACGACGAGCTGCACAAGAACATCGGTGCGCTCGCCGCATCCGCCGGCGCACTGCGCGATGCGCTCGCCGCGGACGGCCCGGGCAACGTGAAGCGCGCCCAGGAGGTCGTCGGACTGACCACGGAGCTGGCCGGATCCGCGCGCCGCATCCTCGCGGTGAAGTCCGACATGCTGGCCAACGACGTGGCCATGCAGGGCATCGTCGCGGACGTCGATACGACGGCCAATCGCCTCGCGGCCTACACGGAGCAGGAGGCCGTGCGCGTCGACCTTCAGCAGCGCGGCATCGTATCGGACGTCTACCGGGCCGTGGCGACCGCGATCCTGATGATCGTGGGCGTATCGTTCCTGCTCGCGATCGGCGGGCTGCTGATCAGTCATCGGCTCGGCGCGTCGATCTCCGGGCCGCTGTCGCGCCTGACGCGCACGATGGCGCGCATTCGCAGCGGCAGCGACCTGTCGTTGCGCATGACGCACAAAGGCCGCGACGAAGTCGCGGCGCTGGTCGCCGGCTTCAACATGATGCTCGACGAAATCGAACGCCGCGACGTCGATTTGCAGGCGGCGATCGCCACGGCCGAAGCCGCGAATTCGGCGAAATCGGAGTTTCTCGCGCGGATGAGCCATGAGATCCGCACGCCGATGAACGGCGTGCTCGGCATGACCGAGCTGCTGCAGCGCACGCGGCTGACGTCGAAGCAGCGCAAGTTCGTCGACACCGTGTATCGATCCGGGCAGACGCTGCTCGTGCTGATCGACGACATTCTGGATTTCTCGAAGATCGAGGCGGGCAAGCTGACGCTGGAGCGCATCGATTTCAATCTGCATCAATTGCTCGACGATGTCGTCGCGCTGCTGGAGCCGAACGCGCAACGCAAGGCGCTTGCGCTCGTGTACCGGCGCGGCGACACCGTTCCCGAATGGATGCGCGGCGACCCGGTGCGGTTGCGCCAGGTGCTCACGAACCTGCTGGGCAATGCGATCAAGTTCACCGAGCACGGGCACGTCGCGCTCAGCGTGTCGTATGCGGACGACGGCCGCATCGTGTTCACGATCGCCGACACCGGCATCGGCATCGCGCCCGAGGTGGCCGCGCAGTTGTTCCGGCCGTTCCAGCAGGCCGACAACTCGACCGCGCGCAAATACGGCGGAACCGGGCTCGGCCTCGTGATTTCCCGGCAGCTGGCCGAGATGATGGGCGGCGCGCTCACGCTCGAATCGACGCCCGGCCAGGGCTCGGTGTTCACCGTGACGACCCCGTTCGAGCCGGCGTCCGGGGAGGTCGGCGTCGCATCGGAGGCACGGCCGTCGCTCGCCGGCCTGAAGGTGCTGATCGTGGACGACAGCGAAACCGATCGCAGCGTGCTGCTCGAACATGCGATCGAATGGCAGCTGTGCGTCGCCACGGCGATCGGCGGCGACGACGCGCTGGCGCAGTTGCGCGCGGCGGTCGCCGACGGCGCGCCGTTCGATCTCGCGATCGTCGACGTGCGGATGCCGGGCATGGACGGCATCTCGCTCGTGCAGTACATCCGCCGCGATCCGTCGCTGCGTGCGCTCAGGATCATCACGCTGACCGCGTTCGAGATGATGGACAGCGTGCTGGTCGCGCACGAACTCGACATCGCCGCCCGGCTGACGAAGCCGCTCCATGGCGCCGATCTCCATGCGGCCATCGCCTCGGCGATGCACGTGATGCCGCCGCGGCTGACGTCTGCTGAGCCGGTGTCCGACGACGCCGCCGCGGGTCCGCGCCGGCCGCTCGACGAGATCGCGGCGCGCGTGCTGCTGGTGGAGGACAACGTCGTGAATCAGCAGATCGCGCTCGCGATGCTGGAGGACACCGCTTATCAGGTCGACGTGGCCGACGACGGCGAGCAGGCGCTGCAGCGGCTGGCGGACGACGGTTTCGACGTCGTCCTGATGGACTGCCAGATGCCGAAGCTCGACGGCTTCGAGGCGACGCGGCAACTGCGCCGTCGCGAAGCCGAAGCCGGCGCGCCGCGCATGCCGGTGATCGCACTGACGGCCAATGCGCTCAGCGGCGACCGCGAGCGCTGCCTGGCCGCCGGGATGGACGACTATCTCGGCAAGCCGTTTCGCCGCGATGTGCTGCTGCAGATGCTCGCGCGCCATGTCGGCGGCGCGGCGTGCGCGCCGGTAACCGGAAGCGATGCGGCGACGACGGGCGCCGACATCGATACGCGTCCGGAAGCGGGCGGTGGCGCGGCCCCCGATCCGGACGACGACGCCAGCGTGATCGACCAGAAGGCGCTCGATGCATTGCGCGCGCTTCAGCGGCCGGGCCGCCCGGATGTCCTGACGCGGATCATCGATCAATTCGCGGCGGACGCGCCGCGGCTGATCCGCGACATGCATGCGGCGGTCGAAGCGGGCGACGCCGATGCGCTGAAGCTGGCCGCCCATACGCTGAAATCGAGCAGCGCGAACGTCGGCGCGCACCTGCTGTCGGCGCGTTGTCGCGCGATCGAGCAGCTGGCGCGCGCAGCCGACGTCGGCGCGGCGGTGGAGCTGGTCGCCGGCACGGACGCGGAATTCGGGCACGCGCACGCGGCGCTGATCGCGGAGCGCGTCGAAGGTTGAACGGACGCCGGGCCGGCCGATCGCCATGGCGATTGCGCGGCGGCAAAACAGGAGGATGCTCGTGAACCAGGAACATGCCGATGTGCCGGCGATTCTGATCATCGACGACGACGCCATGACGCGCCTGCTGGTCGTGGAGACGCTCGAACCGGAAGGCTTTCGCGTCGAGGAAGCGACGGGGCCGCAGGAAGGCATCGACGCGTTCCTGCGTCATCGTCCGGTCGTCGTGCTGCTCGACGTCGAAATGCCCGGCGGCGACGGATTCGACTGTTGCCGCGCATTGCGCGCGTTGCCCGAGGGCCGCCGCGTGCCGATCGTCATGCTCACGGGCAACGACGACGACGCATCGATCGCCAGCGCGTTCGACGCCGGCGCGACCGACTTCGTGTCCAAGCCGATGCGGTGGAAACTGCTCGGGTATCGGGTCCGCTATCTGTTGCGCGCGGCCGCGGCGGTCGAAAAGCTGGCGACGACCGAGGTCAGCCTCACGCATGCGCAGGCGCTCGCGCACCTCGGCAACTGGGAATACCAGGCCGGGCGGACGGACGGCTACTGGTCGCCGGAGCTGTACCGGATTCTCGGGCTCGACGCCGCCCACACGCCGCCGACGTTCGAGCGCCTCGTGCAGGCCGTGCCGCCAGACGAGCAGCCGCTCCTTGTGCAGTCCTACACGAGCCTGCGCACCGAAGGCGTCGCGTTCTCGATCGAGCATCGGCTGATCCATGCGGACGGCACCGAGCGCTGCGTGCTGCACCAGGCGGAGTCCGGCCGCGATCCGAACCACGCGATCATCCTGCGCGGCATCGTGCAGGACATCACCGAACGCAAGATGCAGCAGGGGCGTATCGAATACCTCGCCAATCACGACGCGCTGACAGGCCTGCCGAACCGCAACCTGCTCGGCGACCGGATGGAGCAGGCGATGTCGCAGGCGCGGCGCACCGGGCAGCTGATCGCGGTGATGGTGCTCGACCTGGACCGCTTCAAGCACATCAACGACAGCTTCGGTCACTCGGCCGGCGACGGGCTGCTGCGGGTCGTCGCCGCGCGCCTGAAGAGTTCGGTGCGCGACGGCGACACGGTCGCGCGGCTCGGCGGAGACGAGTTCGTCGTGATGTTGGTCAATCTCGCGACGGCGTCGGACGCGGACACGATCGCCCGCAAGATCCTGGACACCTTCATTGCGCCGTTCGTGCTCGACGGCCACGACCTGCACGTGACGACCAGCGTCGGCGTCAGCCTTTACCCGACCGACGGGACCGACGCGGAGACGCTGCTGAAGACGGCCGATGCCGCGCTGTATTGCGCGAAGGAACACGGGCGCAATTGCTACAGCTTCTATACGCGTGAACTGGGCGCGCGCGTCGAAGAGCAGACCATCCTCGAAAACGCGCTGCATCAGGCCGTCGCGAACGGTGAACTCGAGCTGTACTACCAGCCGAAGGTCGATCTCAAGACCGGCCAGATCAGCGGCGTCGAGGCGCTGATTCGCTGGCGACGTCCGGGCATCGGCGTGATTCCACCCGACCGCTTCATCCCGATCGCCGAAGAAACCGGGCTGATTCTGCCGATCGGAGAGTGGGTGTTGCGCACCGCGTGCGCACAGGCCGTCGCGTGGCGCCGGGAAGGGCATCCGCCGATCCGGATCGCCGTCAACCTGTCCGCGCGCCAGTTCCGGCAGCAGGACGTGGCCCACCTGGTGCGCACAGCGCTCGCGGAAACCGGTCTCGAGCCCGACTCTCTCGAACTCGAGCTGACCGAAAGCGTGCTGATGGAGGACTCCAATGCGATCGCGCATACGCTGCGCGAACTGAAGGCGCTCGGCGTCGTGCTGTCGCTGGACGATTTCGGCACCGGCTATTCGAGCTTGTCGTACCTGAAGGACTTGCCGATCGACGTCGTCAAGATCGATCGTTCGTTCCTCAGCGACGTCACCACCAGCGCGGAAGGTGCGTCGTTGACGCGCTCGATCATCGCGATGGCCGAGTCGCTGCACATGGAGACGGTGGCCGAGGGCGTGGAGACGGAGGCCCAGCTGTCGTTCCTGAACCGGCATCGCTGCCATGCGATGCAGGGCTACTACTTCAGCCATCCGGTCACCGGTGACGAGATCGCCGACATGTTGTCCGCCGGCTCGGAGTTGCCCGAGCACTGCCGGCAGCGCGAACTGCTGCACCGTACGCTGCTGCTGGTGGACGACGACCGCGCGGTCCTGCAGATGCTCAGGCAGGCGCTCGGCCGCGACGGCTACGAGATCCTCGCCACCACCGATCCCGACGAGGCGCTCGACCTGCTCGCGCAGCATCGCGTCGGCGTGATCGTGTCGGACTTCCGGATGCCGAGCGTGTCCGGGCTCGACCTGCTGCAGCGTGTCAAGGCGCTGTACCCGGACATCGTGCGCATCCTGCTGTCCAGCTACGGCGACGGCGCGTCGATCGCGGACGCGTCCGGCAACGGGTCCGTTCAGAAGGTGCTGATCAAGCCATGGGACGTCGCGCTGCTGCGCAAGCACATCACCGAGTCGTTCCAGCGGTTCGAGCACACGTCGATGAGCGGGGCCGATCTCGGCGTGGCCCGCCTCGGCATCCGCCCGTCTCCGCTGCGCTCGCTCGGCGGGGCGGAGCCGCGCGATCGCCGTTGACCGGAAGCCGCCGACGCGCTCGAAGCATGGACGGTGCGGAGGCGCGCATGGCGTCGACCGGCACGCTCGCGGAACGCGTTTCGCGCGACGCCGGGCGGCTGTCGGAATTCGATACCCGGGCAATAAAGAGGACTGCCCGGCAATCGAAAATTGAACAAATGCGTAAATTGTGTGCGATTCGGAAAATCATTCCGCCCGACACCGTAAGACTATTAAAGTGGATAGCGACCACATAATGCGGAGGCACGATAATACGCCGACTGCCGGGATCTCGATTCACTTGTGAACGGGCTTTTCCATAAATACATTTCGACGCTAAATTATTTGAAAACGCCAAAAAAATTGTCTATACCCTAGACGAACCGGCTTGATCCGTATCGTGTCGATGCGGTCAGGCAACAAGCGAGCGCGGGTAATGGCGGATTCCATTGCCGCTGAACTCGCGTTGCAGCGATCGAAGGGATTCCGGGGGATGCGAACGGCCCGTTGCCAGGCCTGCCGCATGAGTCATGAATGGGCGAAACGCAGTGAACGCCACCGAAGCAACGCCGCGTCTTTACATTCAACGGTCGATCAACGACCCCGTCACACGGAGGTTGTCATGCTGCACTACGTCAAATCCCTGCTGCGCGATGAACGCGGCGTCAGCTCGCTCGAATACGCGGTCCTCGCCGGCATCGTCGTCGTCGCGCTGGCTGCGGTCGGGGTGATCCTGAGCAGCAACACCGGCGGCCTGCCGGCCGTGTTCACGTCGCTGATCAACAAGGTCACGGCGCTGATCTGATCCCCCTGAACCCGCGCGCCGCCGACGAATACACGGATCCGCAGCGGTACGACGTATCCAGCCGGGGCGCGCCGACGGACGGCTCTCCGATGCTCTATCTCGTACAGTCGGCGGCGACGCTCGTGCTGATGTCGCTCGTGCTGCAGGACGTGCGCACGCGGCGCCTGTCGAACCGCCCGGTACTCGCGTTCGCGATGCTGTATTTCGTCGCGGCCGCGCTCGCACGCGAAGGGCTCGCGCAGCTCGCCGCTCACGTCGCGACCGCCGCGGCGATGCTGCTGCTGTTCGCCGGACTGCGTCACGCCGGCTGGATCGGCGGCGGCGACGTGAAGCTGGCGGCGGCCGTCTTCCTGTGGGCCGGCCCGACGCTCGCGTTCCCGGTGTTGACGATCGTCGGGGCGAGCGGCGTCGCATGCGGCCTCGCGATGCTCGCGGCCGTTGCGTGGCGGCGTCGCCGCATCGCGCCGGCGCGCGCGATCGACACGCGTGGCGTGCCGTACGGCATCGCGCTCTCGCTCGGCGGCGCACTGGCCGTCTGGGCGCCGTTTCCTCACGCGGTTTCGCTCACCTAGCGGGGACGCACGCCGCCATGCCCAAACCCCTGAGAATGGCCGTGCTGATCATCGCTGCCGCCATCGGTGCGTTCCTCTTGCGCCAGCTCTATGTCGCCGCGTCGACGCCGTCGGCGCCCGGCGCGGCGAGCGACGTCGACGTGCGCGTCGCGGCGGCCGACCTGCCCGAAGGGCTGCTGCTGCGCGACAACGATCTCGCGTGGAAGCGCATGCCGCGCGCGCAGGTGCCGGCCGGCGCATTCGTCGAGTCGCAGCCGGGCGCGGACCTCAAGGGCGCGCTGCTGCGCAACCGCGTGGACGCCGGTGCGCCGATTCGCGCGGACAACGTGATCCCGGCCGGCGCGCCGGATTTTCTCGCGGCCGCGCTGCAACCCGGCATGCGCGCGATCTCGGTGCCGGTCGACGACGTGTCGGGCAACGCGGGGCTGATCCAGCCGGGCGACTTCGTCGACGTCGTGCTCACGCAGCAGATCGGCGGTTCCGCGACGACGCCCGGCACGTTCGAAGCCGAGACGGTCGTGCGCCGCGCGCGCGTGCTCGCGGTCGGCTCGGAATTCCAGCGTGCGAAGACGGCCGCGAGCGCGCCCGACGCCCCGGTGCGCGCGCGCACGGTCACGCTCGAGGTCGCGCCGCGCACCGCGCAGGTCGTGCTGGTCGCGACGCGCCTCGGTTCGCTGTCGCTCGCGCTGCGCAGCTTCGCGACGAGCGATCGCCGCCAGGCCGCGGGCGGCGACGAACAGGAGCCCGATACGCCGCCGGTGTGGGCCGGCGACGTATCGCGCGCGTTCCGGGACGCGACGCGTTCGTCGTCCGCGAAGCCCGACACGGGCATGCGGGCGGCACCGCAGGGCAACACGGTCGTGATCTATCGCGGCTCGTCGGTGGACGACGGCTCGCGTGGCACCGGCGTCGGTGGCGTCGGCATGCCGGGCATCCCGCCGCTGCCGTCCGGCTGGCCGGGCACGCCGGTTGCGCCGGCGGCGCCCGCGATGGGCAATGCGGCCGCCGACACGACGGCGCAAGTGCCGCGGGCGGCGGTCGCGCAGTGACGCGAGGACGAGGTGTCGAGGTGTCGATTCGGAACCGGCCGCCCGGCGGCCGGCATTTGACGGGAACACGCATGGTGCGCATGGTTCGTTGGATCGCTTTCTGGTGCCTGGCCGCGCTCGTCGCGCCGGACGTCGCGTTCGCGCAGCGCGCGCACGCGGCGGACGCCGGCGCGGCGTTGTCGATCGCGACCGGCAAGGGCGAGATGCTGTCGCTGCCGGAACCGGCGACCGCGATGTTCGTCGCGGACCCGGGCATCGCCGACATCCAGGTGCCGTCGCCGCGCACCGTGTTCGTGTTCGGCAAGAAGGCCGGCACGACCACGCTGATCGCGCTCGGCGCGAATCATCGGCCGATCCTGCGCCGGACCGTGATCGTGCAGGTCGACACCGCGTCGCTGCAGACGGTGCTCGACGGCCGCTTTCCGCAATTGAAGCTGGCGGTGTCCGGCGCGCCGGGCTCGCTGATGGTGTCGGGCAAGGTGCCGAGCGCGGCGGACGCGGACGCCGTGATGCAGTCGCTCGCGCCGTATGTGAACGACAAGGAAAAGATCGTCAACCGGCTCACGCTGTCGCGCCCGATCCAGGTGAACCTGCGCGTGCGCGTGACGGAAGTGAGCCGCAACATCACGCAGCAGCTCGGCATCAACTGGAGTTCGCTCGGCGCGGCCGGCAACTTCATCGGCGGGCTGTTCAACGGGCGCACGTTGTTCGATTCGACGAACCGGTTGTTCAACCTGTCGCCGACGGGCGCGTATTCGGTGGTGGGCGGCTTCCATACGGGGCGCTGGTCGATCGACGTCGTGCTCGACGCGCTCGATCAGGAAGGGCTGATCACGATGCTCGCGGAGCCGAACCTCACCGCGATGTCCGGTCAGACCGCGAGCTTCCTCGCGGGCGGCGAGATCCCGATTCCGGTCGCGCAGGCCGGCAACACGACCGGCGCGATCACGGTCGAATTCAAGCCGTTCGGCGTATCGCTCGACTTCACGCCGACCGTGCTCGCCGACAACCGGATCAGCCTGAAGGTGCGCCCGGAGGTGAGCGAGGTCGATCCGAACAACAGCGTGACGACCGGCGGCGTCACGGTGCCGGGGCTCTCCGTGCGGCGCGTGGAGACGACGGTCGAGCTGTCGAGCGGGCAGAGCTTCGCGATCGGCGGGCTGCTGCAGAGCCAGACGGCCAATACCGTGTCGCAGATCCCGGGGCTCGGCCGGCTGCCGATCATCGGCCGGCTGTTTTCGTCGAAGAACTTCCAGGACAACAAGACCGAGGTCGTCGTGATCGTGACGCCGTACATCGTGCAGCCGACCGGGCCCGGCCAGCTCGAGCAGGCGCTCGACACCGTCGCGCGGCCGAGCAGCGACCTCGAGTTCGCGATCCAGCGCAACCTCGGGCTCGACCTGCTGACCGGCGACACGCCGCGTCTCGTCGGCGCCGCGGGCTTCGTGTACTGACCGGAGGAGCACGCATGCGACTTCGAACCCTGTTCACCGCGCCGTTGCCGTTGGCGCTCGCGGCCTGCCTGTCGACGCCTCCGCCGATCAACCTGCCCGATGCGCGCGCGATCGGCTTCGACGGCGTCCGTGCGGTGCCGCCCGACTGCGCGAAGCTGATGCAGCCGTCGCAGCTCGTCGACGCCGGCTTCGGGCGGCCCGGCGTGCCGTTCGGCTGCGCGACCTACACGAATCTCGCGACGATGCTCGCGCGGCCGGAAGACCTCGTCGCGCCCGTGCCGTACGGCGGCGCCGATGCGCAGGTCGCGGCCGACGCGGTGCGCCGCTACGTCGAGGATCGCGTGAAGCAGCCCGCGCCGGGCAAGACGCTGACGACGACCGGCTCGCCCGGCCATTGACCCCCTTCCGATGCGATCGCGATGCCGCCCATGAACGTCCTCGACCGCCAGAACGCCAAGCACGCCGCCGCAGCCGGTGCGGCGGACCTCATCGCGGTCGTGTCCGACGCCGGCAGCGAGGATGTGATCCGCCGCGTCGCGCAGGACCTGTCGATCACGCGCGCCCACGTGCAGCCGGGCAACTGCGACGACGCGATCCGGCTGCTGCAGCAGCACGAGCGCTCGCCGCGCCAGTTGATCGTCGACGTGTCGGATTCGGTGCTGCCGGTGTCGGACCTGATGCGGCTCGCGGACGTGTGCGATCCGTCGGTGCGGGTCGTCGCGATCGGTACGCAGAACGACGTCGGGCTGTTCCGCAACCTGCTCGGCATCGGCGTGCAGGACTACATCGTGAAGCCGCTGACCGTCGAGCTGATGCGGCGCGCGCTGACGACGACCGAGGCGGTCGTGCAGGTGCGCACCGGCAAGATCGTCAGCTTCGTCGGCGCGCGCGGCGGCGTCGGTACGACGACGATCGCGGTCAGCCTCGCGCGCTGCCTGGCGGGCGAGAAGCGGCGGCGCGTCGCCTACGTCGACCTGAACCTGCACGGCGGCGGCGCGAACTCGATGCTTGGGCTGTCGAGCAACAACGGGCTGATCGAATTGCTGAACATGGAACTGCGGCCCGACGACGCGCTGTTCGACCGCATGTTCGTCACGAAGGGCGACCGCCTGCACGTGCTGTCCGCCGAACTCGCCTATGGCGAGGACGCGTTGCTGCGCGACGATGCGATCGCGCAGCTCGTCGACATGCTGAAGGACCGCTTCCATTACGTGCTGTTCGACGTGGGCGTGCGTGCCGGCAAGTTGTTCGAGGATGCGCTGACGGCGTCCGATCTCGTCTATATCGTCGCCGATCGGTCGGTGCACGCCGCGTACGAAGCCGCGCGGCTCGCGCGCTTCGTGAAGGAAATGCCGGGCGAACGGATGCTGTCGATGGTGCTGAACAATCCGCTCGAGCCGGTCAAGGGGCGCGTCGCGCAGTCCGATTTCGAGGACGCGTTCGGCGGTGTGCGGCTGAGCGAGCTGCCGCACGACGCGCAGTCGCTCGCGATCGCCGAGAACCTCGGCGAGCCGATCGAAGGCGCGAAACGGAGCGGCTTCCTCGACGAGATCCGGCTGCTCGCGAACGGCATCACCGGCGAATCGATGGTCGTCGCCGAGCCGTGGTATGCGCGCTTCGTCAAATGGAGGAAGGGATCGTGACGTTCGGTACCCGCAAGCGGCGGACGCCGGACCCCGCGCCGGCGGGCTCCCGTACCGCGCCGCGCGACGACGCGCCCGCGCCGGCCGCGAGCCCGGTGCCGGCGTCGCTGTCCACGTCCGCATCCGCCGCATCCGCAGCCGCGCGCGCGGCGGCGACGGCCGATACGCAGGAGGCCCTCATCCGTTCCGGCAAGTTCGATGCGATCCGCACCGCGGTGTTCGCGTCGATGAACATGTCGGCCGCATTGATGAAGACGCGCGACGAAGTGCGCGCGGGCATCGAGCAGGTGGCCGCGCACACGGTCGAGCGCGAGCGCCTGAAGATCACCGCGGGCGAGCAGGTGCTGATCGTCGACGCGATCCTGAACGACATGTTCGGCGTCGGGCCGATCGAGCCGCTGCTCGCCGACGACACCGTGTCCGACATTCTCGTCAACGGTCCCGACCAGGTGTACGTCGAGCGCGCGGGCCGGCTCGAGCTCACGTCGCTGAAGTTTCGCGACAACGCGCACGTAACGAGCGTCGCGCAGCGGATCGCGGCGGCGGTCGGACGCCGCGTCGACGAGAGCAGCCCGATGGTCGATGCGCGGCTTGCCGACGGCAGCCGCGTGAACGTGGTGCTGCCGCCGATCGCGATGCGCGGCGCGTCGATCTCGATCCGCAAGTTCGCGAAGCGCGACATCACGCTCGCGCGGATGGCGCATCAGGGCAACATCTCGCACGGGATGCTTCAGGTCCTGAAGATCGCGTGCGCATGCCGGCTGAACATCGTGATCTCGGGCGGCACCGGGTCGGGCAAGACGACGCTGCTCAACGCGCTGTCGCAGCACATCGAGGAGCACGAACGGATCGTGACGATCGAGGACGCGGCCGAGCTGCAACTGCTGCAGCCGCACGTGGTGAGCCTCGAGACCCGCCCGGAGAATACGGAAGGGCTCGGCGGCATCTCGCAGCGCGATCTCGTGCGCAACGCGCTGCGGATGCGGCCGGACCGCATCATCCTCGGCGAAATCCGCGGTGCGGAGGCGTTCGACGTGCTGCAGGCCATGAACACGGGCCACGACGGCTCGATGACGACGATCCACGCGAACTCGCCGCGCGACGCGATCAGCCGGCTCGAAAGCATGGTCATGATGGCGAACGCGAACCTGCAGCTGCTGTCGATCCGGCGTCAGATCGCGAGCGCCGTGCACCTGTTCGTGCAGGTCGAGCGGATGCGCGACGGCGTGCGCCGCGTGACGCGGATCACCGAGATCGTCGGGATGGAAGGCGAGGTGGTGATCACGCAGGACCTGTTCGCGTTCCGCCAGGAAGGCGACACGACGCGCGACGCGGTGAAGGGCGTGTTCGAGGCGTCGTCGCTGCGGCCCGCGTTCGCGCCGCGCGCCGCGTACTACGGCGTCGAGGATGTGCTCTCCGAGGTATTCCGGCAATGAGGGCTGCCGATCTCTTCACGCTCGGCGCGTTCGTCGCGATCCTCGCGGCGGGCCTCGGGCTGTCCGCGTTGCTCGAGCGTGCGCGCCATACGCCGGAGCAGCGCATTCGCGCGCGGCTGCAGCGCCTTGCACCCGCGCTCGCGGGCCGGGACGCCGGCGAGGCCGCCGGATCCGGTGTCGCGCTGTTCAACCTGCCGCGCCGGCAAACCCGCGTACGTGCGTGGATGCAGCGCTACGTGACGCGCGTGCGCGCGGTCGGCGGCGAGCGAGGGCTGCGGATCGTCGTCGCGAGCACGATCGCCGGCGCGATCGCCGGGATCGTCGCGGTGAAGCTCGTCGCGCTGCCGAGCGTCGTGCATCCGGCGATTTACGTCGGACTGCCGCTGATTGCGATGCGCGCGAGCTACCGCATGCTGGTCGAGCGTTTCCGGCTGCGCTTTCTGGAGGCGTTCCCCGACGCGATCGACCTGATCGTGCGGGCGGTGCGCGCGGGCATTCCGGTCACGCAGGCGATCAGCACGGTCGGCGACAGCGCGGCCGAGCCGGTGCGCTCGACCTTCCGCACGATGGGCGACAGCCTGCGCGTCGGCGCGGATCTGAAGGACGTGCTGACGCACGCGGCGGACCGGCTGATGATCGCGGACTTCTCGTTCTTCACCGTCTACCTGCTGCTGCAGCGCGAGACCGGCGGCAGCCTCGGCGAGACGCTCGACGAGCTGTCGAGCATCATCCGCACGCGTCGCGACATCCGCCTGAAGACACGCGCGCTGACGGCCGAAGGGCGGATCACGACGAAGATCATCTCGGCGGTGCCGTTCGTGATGATCGGCGCGCTGTTCCTCGTGAACCGCGCGTACGTGATGCTGTTGTTCGACACGCATGCCGGCCGCGTGATGCTGACGATCGCGGCGGGGCTGCTGACGATCGGCCTGCTGGCGATTCACAAGATTTCGAAACTGGATACCGCGCGATGACGATGTCGATGCTGGCCGCCCGCGGCCTCGAACTGTTGCTGCTGATCGCGTGCGTCGCGGCGGCGCTCGCGACGCCGGGCGGCGGCACGCGCAAGCGGATCGCCGTGCGCGTGCAGCAGGCCGCCGGGCAGCGGCCGCCGTCGCTGGGAGGCGGGCGTCTGCAGCCGGGCGACGTACGTCAGGATCTGACGCGACGGCTCGCGCAGCTCGGCGAGCGGCTGCCCGTGCTCGATCCGATGCAGCGCGTGAAGCTCGGGCTGCAACTGACGCGCGCGGGCTTTCGCGAACGGCGCGCGGTGTCGTCGATGATCGGCATCAAGCTCAGCTGCGGCGTGCTGTTCGCCGGCGTCGCGATCGTGTTCAGCCCGTATATTCCGCGCTTCGGCGAATACTTCGTGATCCGGGCGGTCGCGATGATCGCCGCGTTCGTGATCGGCGTGATCGTGCCGGAATACGTGCTCGGCGCGATGATCCGGCGGCGCCGGCGCATCATCGCCGCATGCTTTCCGGATGCGCTCGACCTGCTCGTGATCTGCACGATGGCCGGCAACAGCCTCGTGTCGGGCGTGCGGCGCGTCGCACGCGAACTCGAGCGCATCTGCCCGCCGCTCGCCGACGAGCTGACGGTCTGCGCGGACGAGCTGACGCTGAGCGGCAACGTGTCCGAAGCGCTCGCGCATTTCGCGCTCCGCGTCGATTTCCCGTCGGCGCGCTCGCTCGCCACGACGCTCACGCAATCGCAGCGGTTCGGCACGCCGATCACGCAGGCGCTGCGAACGCTGTCGCGCAGCGAGCGCACCGAGCAGATCGTCGCGCTCGAGGAACAGGCCGCGAAGCTCGCGCCGAAGATCACGCTGCCGATGATGCTGTTCATCCTGCCGACGGTCGGGCTGATCGCGGCAGGCCCGGCGGCCATTCGTCTGCTCGAGGTGTTCAAATGAAAGGCTCCGCGCGACGCGCGTTCGCGTTCGCATTCGCGGCCGTGCTGCCGCTGCTGGCCGGCGGCTGCGCGCCGGGCATCCAGACGCGGCCGGCGCTGTCGCACAAGAGCGACGACCCGCAGGCCGAATTGCGCATTGCCGACAGCGCGCTGGTCGGCGGCAACGTCGATCTCGCGTCGACGCTGTACGGCAAGGTGCTCGCCCGGCATCCCGACTCGCTCGCGGCGCAACTGGGGCTCGCCGACGTCAACTACCGCGCCGGCGATCTGGAGCGCGCACGCGTGCTCTACGAGCAGGCGCGGCAGCAGGCGCCCGCGGAACTCGGGCCGCAGGTCGGGCTCGCGCGCGTCGCGTTGCGGCAGCGGCGGCTCGACGAGGCCGCCAGCCGCTATCGCGACTTGCTCGCCGCCCAGCCGAACCTTCCGCTTGCGGCGGAAGGGCTCGGCACGGTGCTCGACCTGCAGGGCCGCCACGAGGACGCGCAGGCCGTGTACCGGGACGCGCTCCGCGCCCATCCCGACGCGCAGGGGCTGCGCGTCGACCTCGGGCTGTCGCTCGTGCTGAGCAATCGTCCGCGCGAGGGCGTGAACGTGCTGCTCGACGTGGCCGGGCTGCCCGATGCGCCGTGGCAGGCGCGCCAGAATCTCGCGTTCGCGTATGGCGTGCTCGGCAACACCGATTCGGCGAAGAAGCTGCTGTCCGCGGATCTGCCGGCGTCGGCGGTGGCCGACAATCTGCGCGTGTACCAGGCGGTGCGTGCGCAGCTCGCGGCGCGCCCGGTCGCCGATGCGGCGCGGCCGTTGAAGGGCGCCGCGCTCGAGCCGCGTACGGTGCCACCCGCCGCGGGGGCCGCAAAATGACACGCGCGGCGATGCGCGGCCGCCACGCGCGCGGCGTCGTATCCCTCGAGTTCGTCTTGATGCTGCCGTTCCTGCTGATGGTGCTGATCGGCATCATCGACGTGAGCCTGCTGCTGTGCGACAAGGCCGTGATCACGAACGCGAGCCGCGAAGCCGCGCGCGCCGGTGTCGTGCTGCGCGTGCCGATGCTGACCCCGACGCAGATCGCCAACGTCGCGCTCAGCTATACGCAGAACAGCCTGATCACCGGCGGCACGCCGACGACGCCGACCGTGACCGTGACGCAGGCGAATGGCACGACGGCGGGCACCGCGCTGACGGTCACGGTGACCTACACGTATTCCGGGATGGTGCTCGGTTCGGCATTCAGCGCGCTGACCGGCCCGGTGACGCTCACGGCCAGCTCGGTGATGCTCTATGAATGACGCGGCCGGCAAGCCATCCGGCGGCACGGCGCGCGAACGCGGCTCCGTCGCGCTGTTCTTCCTGATGTTCCTGATTCCGCTGCTGTCGTTCGGCGCGCTGGCGATCGACATCGCATGGATCGCCACGGTGCGCAACCAGCTGCAGAATGCCGCGGATGCGGCCGCGCTCGCGGCGGCCGATGCGATGATGTCGCCGACCGGCGGGCCGCTGAACTGGTCGCAGGCCGCGCCGGCGGCGAACGGCGTGATCGCGCTGAACTCGGCGGCGGGCGCACCGCTGGCGACCGGCACGGTGACGACCGGCTACTGGAACGTGACGCGCACGCCGGCGTCGATGCAGCCGACCACGATCACGCCGGGCCCCTACGACGTGCCGGCCGTGCAGGTGACCGTGTCGCGCGCGCCGGGCATCAATGGCGGATCGATCCCGCTGCTGCTCGGCGGGCTGCTGGGCATCCGCGGCGCATCCGGCGGCGCGACCGCGATCGCGGTGCTCGCCGCGCCGGGTGGCGTCGCGGCGGGCGGGCTCTTTCCGATCGCGATCGACCAGTGCGTGTACAACCAGTACTGGAACGCGCAGACCAACCAGCCGCTGATCAATCCGCTGACGGGCTTGCCGTACGAGTTTTCGATCACGAACGGCCAGACGTATGGCGCGCTGTGCATGGGCGGCCAGTGGACGTCGTTCCAGTCGACCGCGACCGACACGACGACGATGGGCGGCCTGATGGTGACCGGCAACCCGACCACGCTCAATATCGGCGACAGCATCAATCTCGCGACCGGCGTGAAAGCGACGCTCTACACGGCGGTGCCGGTCGGCACGACGGTCGTGCTGCCGGTCGTCACGCAGACGTCGAGCAGCACCACCGTGCCGATCGTCGCGTTCGCCGCGTTCCGCATCGACGTGGCGCTGGGCGGCAGCTACAAGTACATCCAGGGGCACTTCGTCGCCGGCGTCAAGATGACCGGCGTCGCGACCGGCGTCGGGCCGTATTACGGCGTGTACGTGCCGCCGCGGCTTGCGCTGTGAGTGTTGCGCGCGTCGTGCCGCGCGCGGCGCAGCAGCATCAATAGCGCGAAGAGCGTCACGGCCGGGCCGATCTGCGGCAACTGCAGCCACGGGTTCAGGTATTCGGCGATCGGCAGTGCCCACATCAGCGCGATCGCCGCCTGTTCGCCGCGCAGCCAGCCGTCGCGCCAGCCGATCGACAGCATGCAGGCGATCGCGATCGCGAGCCACGAGAGCTCGTAGTGCCACACGTACGGGTTCGCCACGAGCGTCGCGACCGCCAGTACGGCCGCGCGCACGCGGGTGTCGCGCGATTGCGTCCAGACGACGCAGGCCGCGGCGATCGCGATCGCCGCGATGCCGGCATGGGCGACATACGCGGCGCCGAGCGGCACGCCCGCGAGGCGGAGCGCCGCGAACGGCGTCGGCGACGCGAGCCAGAACCCGACGCCATGCTCGAGGATGATCGAGCGGACGAGGCCGGCGCTCGCGACGAACAGGCGCAGCGACGCGACGCCGCAGACGAGCACGCTCGATGCGACGAATGCGCCGGTCGCGAGCGCGGCCCACATGATCGTGCGCCATGCGCGCACGGCGACCAGCACGAACGGGAACAGCAGCGCCATCTGCGGCTTGACCGACAGCAGCGCGATGCAGAGGCCGGCCCACAGCGGTCGCCGGTCGGCCCAATGAACGGCGAGCGCCGCACACGATGCGGTCAGGCACGCGTTCTGCCCGAGCGTCGCGGTGACGAACACGCACGGCGCGGCGATCAGCGCGAAGGCGCCGGCGCGCGATGCGCCGGGAATCGCGCGGAGGCCGGATACGCGCCACGCGGCGAGGCCGAGCATCGACACGCCGAACGCGACGAACAGCGGATACCCGAGCGCGAACGGCAGCAGCGCCAGCGGCGTCACGAGCAGCAGATAGGTGGGCGGGTACAGCCACGGCGCGAAGACGTCGCGCGGAAGGTGCGGGAACAGCGCGGCCGTCAGCCGCGAGAAGGCGGAAAAATCGTACGCGTGCGACGGCGCGCCGTGCAGCATGACGTACGACGCGGACCAGAACACCGAGAAGTCGGCGCCGGGCCGCGGCATCACGCCGCCGGTGACGGACGCGTGACGCGCGACCGCCGTCCAGATCGCCATGAACACCGCGTACGACACCAGCATCAGCGCGCTGTACAGGACGACGCGTCGCGACGTGAGCCATGCGACGACCGGCCGCTCGGCCGGGCGGGTCGATTGCCGGAGGATGTCCAATTGACGCGGCCCGGTGCTACTTGAACGACGTCTTGCGGGCGGTGATGCTCGCGGCGGCCGGCGTCGCGGCCCGGCGGCGCGCCGAGTGCGCACGCTTGAGCGGAAACTGCAGCAGCTTCGATGCCGGTCGCGCGGCCGCATCGCGCTCGGCACGGTAGTGCCGCCTCACGAGATAGACGGGGCGTTGCTTCGATTCGTGATAGATCCGGCCGAGGTATTCGCCGATCACGCCGATGCCGATCAACTGGATGCCGCCGACGAACAGCACGACGGAAATCAGCGACGGGTAGCCGTGCACCGGATTGCCGTACAGCAGCGTGCGCGCGACGATGAACGCGCCATACGCGAGCGACAGCATCGCGAACGTGAGGCCGACATAGGTCCACACGCGCAGCGGCACCGTGCTGAAGCTCGTGATGCCCTCGAGCGCGAAATTCCAGCGCCGCCATCCGGAGAATTTCGAGCGGCCGCCGCTACGCGCCGCACGCGTGTATTCGACGATCTCGGTCCGGTAGCCGACCCACGCGAACAGCCCTTTCATGAAGCGCCGCCGTTCCGGCAACGCACGCAGCGCGTCGACGACCTCGCGGTCCATCAGCCGGAAATCGCCGACGTTCTCCGGCATCTCGACTTCGGAGAGCCGGTTGTGCACGCGGTAGTAGAGCGCGGCGGCCACCCGCTGCATCAGCGGGTCGCACCGGCGGTCGGTGCGCTTCGCGGCGACGACCTCGGCGCCCGCGCGCCAGCGTTCGAGCATCGCGGGAATCAGCGCGGGCGGGTCCTGCAGGTCGGCGTCGATCAGGATCACGGCCGCGCCGGCCGCTTCGTCGAGGCCCGCGGTGAGCGCCGCTTCCTTGCCGAAGCGGCGTGTGAGGTCCAGGACGTGCACGCGCGGGTCGCCGGCGGCGACCGAGCGCAGCCGGTCCAGCGTGCGATCGCGGCTGCCGTCGTTGACGCAGACGATCTCGAAGCGTACCGACGCGACCGACTCGAGAACGGGCAGCGTTTCGGCAAAGAACGCGTCGATCGTTTCTTCTTCGTCGTGAAACGGCACGACGAGCGATATCAACGGCTTCCTGGCTTGCGTGGACATCCTGCGGTCTCCCGAGAGATCTGGCCTGCGCTGCACCGTATGGTTCCCGTTGTCGTTTGCCGCACGGGTCGGGCCTGGGTCGGCGCGAATTCGGTTCCGGGCTGCTCGTTTGCCCACGAGCACGCCGTGCGGTTCAAATATCGTACGAAGAACTCGAAGATTCAAGCACGATTTTTGACGGTGCATGCGACATCGTGCTTTTGCGATCAACCTGGTATCGAATTTCTTCAGAATGACCCATGACGCTCAGCGCGGAAGAAGGTCCGCGACCGCTCGCGAAGTCGCCGCGGCGACAGAGGCGAGACTTCGCGCCGTGCGCGATGTTACGGCGAATAAAGTAGGGAACAAGAGTGTACGAGCTGCCCGGATCGCGACATGCAGCCCTTCATATCGTCTGACGACCATCTATACTTTCCGTGGTCATGCCGGATCGCGGGCGCCAGCAATTTTTTGCTATTGCTCGATTCGTATCAGGCTTCACTCGTCACAACGACGCTCGCCGATGCACGGCGCTGGCTCGAGCGCCCATTTTGCCGCCGGAAGAAGAACGACAAGCACGCGCGGCCGCCTGGCAGGCGATCAAGTGTCCGGGGCTCAGGAGGTGCGTGATGAACTGGATTGGCACGTGGCGTAATCAATATGGTTCTACACTGACCATCGCGGATGACAAGAATGGCGTCATCCGTGGCGTATTCAGCACGGCGTTGCGGGACAGCGCGTTCTTTGGTCATGATCTGCCCGTCTCCGGCGTCGGGTATGGCGATTGCATCAACTTCGCTTTCGGCATGTCGAACGACCTGGTGTCGGCGATCTGTTCTTTCACCGGCATGCTGCGTGACGGCAAGCTGCAGACCGTATGGCATGTCGTGACCAGCAAGGCGCCACGGCAAGGCTCACGATCATCGGCGTTCGGCTGGGCACATGCCGTTCAGACCAATGCGGATACATTCGACAGAGTCGCCGATTAACGTACCCGGAAGCGGATGGTTCGGGGCAGAAGGGCGGGCCGGTCAGCGGGATGTCCGGGCAACCGAGGGCCGTTCCCGTTGAAAGCGTCAATCGTCCCTGCTCGAATCGTGTACGGCGGGCCCGTTTGATCGCCAGGCGACCTCCGCGGGCCAGCCCCTCGTCACGCAACCCCCTCACTCGACCGTCACCGATTTCGCCAGGTTCCTCGGCTTGTCGATATCCGCACCCCGCAAGCACGCCGCGTGATACGCGAGCAACTGCAACGGCACGACGTGCAGGATCGGCGACAACAACCCGTAGTAATCCGGCATGCGCAGCACCGACACGCCTTCGCCGTTGTCGATCCGCGTATCGGCGTCCGCGAACACGTAAAGCTGGCCGCCGCGCGCGCGCACTTCCTGCATGTTCGACTTGAGCTTTTCGAGCAGCGCATCGTTCGGCGCGATCGTCGCGACGGGCATCGTGTGCGTGACGAGCGCCAGTGGCCCGTGTTTCAGCTCGCCGGCCGGATACGCTTCCGCGTGGATATACGAAATCTCCTTCAGCTTCAACGCGCCCTCGAGCGCGATCGGGTAGTGCAGCCCGCGCCCGAGAAACAGCGCGTTTTCATGCTGCGAGAATTCCGCCGCCCAGCGCTCGATCTGCGGCTCCAGCCCCAGCACGTCTTCGAGCGCGCCAGGCAGCCGCCGCAACTGTGTCGTATAGCGCGCGAGTTGCGCATCGTCGACGTAGCCGCGCAGCCGCCCGAGCGTGACGGCGAGAATGAACAGCGCGGCGAGCTGCGTCGTGAACGCCTTGGTCGACGCGACGCCGATTTCCGGGCCGGCCCGCGTCAGGAAGCGCAGGCCGGTCTGGCGCATCATCGCGCTGGTCGGCACGTTGCAGATCGCCAGCGTGTCGATGTGGCCGAGCGCCTGCGCGTACTTGAGCGCGGCGAGCGTGTCGGCGGTCTCGCCGGATTGCGACACGCTGACCACCAGCGTATTCGGCATCGCGAGCGCGTCGCTGTAGCGGTATTCGCTCGCGATCTCGACCTGCGCAGGGAGGCGCGCGATCGTCTCGAGCCAGCGGCGGGCAGTCAGGCCCGCGTAGTGGCTCGTGCCGCATGCGAGGATCAGCACGTTGTCGATCTGCTCGAACGCGCGCGGGGCGTCGGGGCCGAATACGGCCGGATCGAACAGTCCGGCATCGGGGATCGTCGCGGCCACGGCCTGCGGTTGCTCGAAAATTTCCTTCTGCATGAAATGCCGGTACGGCCCGAGCTCGACCACGCCCTGCACGGACGGAATGGTTTGTATCGCGCGTTCGATCGGCGTGCCGGTGCGATCGAGCACCCGCACGCCGCCCGGCGTCAGTTCGACGATGTCGCCTTCCTCGAGAAAGATGAAGCGGTCGGTGATGCCGGCGAGCGCGAGCGCGTCGGACGCGAGAAAGCATTCGCCGTCCTTCACGCCGACGACGAGCGGCGAGCCGGCCCGCGCGCCGATCAGCCGCTGCGGCTCGCGCTTGCTGAACACCGCGATCGCATAGGCGCCGTGCAACTGCGAGGTCGCGTCGCGGACGGCGGCGAGCAGGTCTCCGCGATACTTGCTGTGGATCAGGTGCGCGACCACCTCGGTGTCGGTCTGGCCGTCGAACTCGTAGTGTTCGTCGGATAGTTGCTTGCGCAACGTTTCGTGGTTCTCGATGATGCCGTTGTGCACGAGCGCGATTTCGTCGCGCGAGAAGATCGGATGCGCGTTGCAGGTCGCCGGCGCGCCGTGGGTAGCCCAGCGCGTGTGCGCGATGCCGGTGCTGCCGGCCAGGCCGGCGCTGCGCACGTGGGCGTCGAGATCGGCGACGCGCGACACGCTGCGCTCGCGGCGTGCCTGGCCGTTGACGACCGTTGCCACGCCGCATGAATCGTAGCCGCGATATTCAAGGCGGCGCAAACCTTCGATCAGAATCGGGACGATGTCCCGTTGCGCGACCGCGCCGACGATGCCACACATGACACGTCTCCTTCCCTGTAGATTCCCCCGGACCGTGCGCACGCGTGGATCAGCGTGACGCGGTCTCCGTTGTCGCCGCCGTCGTGAAGCCGCATTGCGCGGGCGCGACCGGGTCGGCCATCCGGCTTTCGAATGCCAGATAAAGCGCTTCCTCCAGGACGTTCCAGTGTGCGCCGTGCCGGTACGGGCCCGATAGCGCATGCCAGCACGCGACCGTGTTCCGGTCGTTCATCTTGAATGCGACCAGGGCGATCAAGCCCCACGGATAATCGGAGCTGGCCAGTTGCAGCCAGGTCTTGCCGTACTTCTGCATCCACTGCGCGTAGAACACATCGTTCGATTGCTGCGGAACCTGAATGCCCGACAGGAGCGGAAAGATCTGCGCCACTTTCGCCGGATAGAAGGTCGTGTCGCTGATGCGCTGCGTGCTTGGGCGAAAGCCCGACTGCGTGCCGCGCCAGAACACCTTCAGGATCGCGGACGCGAGCCGGTCGGCGCGCTGGCTCCACGGGCCGGCGCGCGTGGAGTCGCCACGCCGCACGTAATACGCGGCGAGCGCCTGGAACGCGCTGTGTACCTCGACGTTGTCCATCAGCAGCGCGACGTGCAGCGTCGACGAGATCTGATAGACGCCCGTGGGCTTGCTGAGCAGCGTATCCAGATGCGCACCGGCGCGATTCAGGCTGAGTTCCCATGCGGCGGGCATGCCGTCGGGCGGCGCGAAGCGGGCGAGCAGTTCGATCCAGGTCGCCATCATCGCGTCGTCGGCGTCGGCTTCGGCGCATGAACTGTACTGGCCGCTCTTCACGCAATAGCGATCGAAGCCGCCGTCCGGACGCTGGCGCGGCAACAGCCACGCGATCCAGGCGAGCGCGGCCTGATGGGCGTCGAGGCCGGCATCGGCGGCGCCGAGCAGGGCTTTCGCGGCGAAATACGGATCGATGCCGGCGCCGTTCAGACGCACGGTGATCGCGCCGTCGGGGCGTTGGTAGAGCCCGTTGAGCTGGAGTTCGGCGGCGCCCGCATGCGGTGCGACGCCGCATGCGGCGATACAGCAGGCGACGCACCACAGGCGGCATAGCCGGGCGGTGGCCGCCACGCGTGCGCGTGCGGTCGGGAAAAGCGCGGGCCGGTTCATGATGGGGGCTCCTGCGCGGTGGTCCTGCGCAAATTCCGCCGGGCGCGGCGTTGGCCGCGTCGCGCGCCGGCGGGTGGGTCGATGTCGCGGCTCAGTGCACCTTGGCGCTGGTGAACTTGAGACTGGTCCCGCTGTTCGCGGTCACGAGCCAGTACGTCGAGTCGGTGATGACGACGCTACCGAGGCCTTGCGTGATCAACGGCAGCGCGAAGGCCTTCTTCGGCAGCAGCCACGTCATGTTCGCGAGGCTGGTCGGGTGGCTGGCGGCGAACGACCAGCCGGTGCCCGTATCGGTGGCCGACCACGTGACGTTCAGGCGTGCGCGGTCGAACACCGTGATGTCGGTCATCGTGTACCACTTGAACTGACCGAGCAGCTTCAGCGTGTTGGCTTGATTGAAGATCGCGGACAGCGTCGACGTGTAGGACGACGCGCCGAGCGGGTGCGCATAGATCAGCCGGCTCGTGCGGTTCGCGACGACGAAGTTCATCAGGGATGCGTACCAGTTGTTCACGTCGGCCGTCGGCACCGCGTATTGCTGGAACTCCTCGAACGTCGCGTACTTGCCGAACGGCATCACGGGGTACGCCCACAGGCCGGGGTTCAGCAACGCGCCGTTGCGGTAGGCGCGGGTCGGTGCCGAGCCGGTGTGGCCGGTGAAGTAGTAGCCGTTGAAGCCGTTGCTTTCGAGCCAGTTGACCGACCACGTCGGCGTGTTGCCTTCCGGCGCCGCGTACTCGACGTCGGGCAAGGCCGTCGTCGCCTGGACGGCCTGATGGTTCATCACCAGGTACTGCGTAAACGTGCTCGCGTTGGTTTCGCTCGCATTCGCCCCCCAGTAGTCGTGGATCCAGCCGCCGTGGCTGCCGACGCGATGGCCCTTGCTCACGAAATACTTGAGGAGATTCTGCGCGGACGGGTTGTTGGCGAGATTGATGCCGCCACCGTCGCCGAACGCCGCTTCATCGGGGCCGGCCGTGACCACGAGCGAGAACGGCCCGTTGTTCCACACGCCGAGGCTCTTCAGGTAGAGCGCCGGCTGGATCTGGTCGCCCGCGCAGAAGTGCCAGTTGAACACGAGCCCGGCCATCGCCTTCGGCAGCGGCGACAGCGACGGCAGGTTAAGCATCTGCGTGCCGAAATAATGCAGGTAGCCGTGAATCAGCATGCCGTCGGTCTGGCCGTCGAGGTAGGCGAGCGGGAGGTTGACGAACAGCACGCCGCCGTTGCCGTACGTGTTGTAGCCGGACACCAGCCCGAAGGTCGGCGAGGTCAGGATCGTCGTGCCGGTGTACGTCCCCTGCGTGACGAAGCTCGGATAGGTGAGGAAGCCGTACACGTAGCCGGAGATGCCTTCGAGCGTGTCGGTGGTGGTGGCCAGCGTCGACGCGAGCGCGGTGGCCGTCTTGCCGGTCGACGTGCTCAGCAGCGAATTGGCGGTATACGTCGTGGTTTTCTTCAGCTTGCCGGTCACGGTGCCGGTCAGCTTCGGGGCCGTCTGGTTCAGCACGCCGCTGCCGGTGGACGGCGTCGTGTACTGAAACCATGCGCCGTGGTTGTAGTTGGCGAGGCCGCCGGGGTTCGACGGGCTGGCGGCGAGAAACTGTGCGCTGCCCGACGCCGAATTGGTCGACGTGCCCGAGGTGCCCGACGTGCTCGTCGAGGCGAGGGCGCTGGCGGTCGTGGTGGTCGACGAAGTCGTGGTCCATGCCATCGACTTGCCGGGGGGCACCTGGAGCGTGCGCAGCCAGCTGCTCATGCCGGTTACATTGCCGAGACCGATCATGTTGCCGCCGTATTGGTCATACAGCACATAGTCCACACCGGCCATGCTGCTGAAGCGCGATTTCGGGCTGACGTAGAAGCCGGCCGAATTCAGTACGCCGAAATCGTAGACGAGCATCACCTTGCCGCCGTTCAGCGCGTAGTTCTGGATCGCGGTCACGAGCGCGTCGGCGGCCGTCGTATGCACCTGATCGGGCAGGATCAGGCCCGGATACTGCGACAGCGTCGCGCCGGCCGCCATGAACTGGCTGTCGGTCATCACCTTGATCTGCAGCCCTTCTTCCTGGGCACTGTCGAGCCATGCGGATACGCGCGAATCGGGCAGCGTCAGCGTATCGGGCACCAACAGCAGAAGCTGGTTGGTGGCCGCCTGAACGCCGCCCGGACTGAATGCGAACGCGAGCGCGAACAGCGCGAACAGGATCCGCAAGAACTTGCCTGACTTTGCCAACATGGTGTGCTCCTCGCTCAAGGAATGGGGGCGTGCGGCAGCCGGGATACGCGTGCCGCCAGGTCGAGCATTCCAGCCCCGTAGGTGTGTTGCGGCTGTCCGGTTCGTCGGGTATCGAGCGGTGCGTGTCACGGCGGTCCGACCGCGCCAATGCGCCGGTGCGCCGGTGCGCCGCGCTGCCTTCGCCGGTGAGAGGACTCGATGCGACGCATGGAAAGAAGCGAACAACGTGCCATTGGCGCAGGAGGCCCGGTCCTGCTGGCTTCCTGCACTGCCGGTCGCGCGGCACGGTCGCAAACCCGACGGATTCGTTTCATCGCTGATACGGCGCGTTGGGACGCGCTATCAGCAGACGGAATCGCGATCGCGCGTCAGCGCGCCGGGCCAGCTCGCGCAGTAGGTATAGAGCGTGACCAGCAGGGCGATCAGCAGCGGCCCGCCGAGCAGGAAATAGCAGAACGGCAAAAACAGCAGCGAGCCGTGATGGACGATCGTCGCGTGCAGCAGCATCACGAACGGCAGCGCGAACACGAAGTAGCCCAGCACCAGCAGCGACGCGAAGGCTTTTTGCAGCAGCGAGAAATCGAGCGGGTAGTACAGCGCGGCCATGACCAGCGGAATCAGCGCGATCGCCGCGCCGTGCAGCACGAACATGTCGCGCAGATGCAGTTGCGGGACGTACGGGAACGTGCCGGGCGCGAGCCAGAAGTACGCGCAAATCAGCAGCTGGGTGAAGCTCGCGATACGTAACAGATATGCAACGGGCAGCCAGCGCGCGCGCCGGATGAACGATGCGGCGAAGCCGATCATGCAGAGCGCGGCGGTGGCGACCAGCAGCGTGCCGCCCGGCATGCGGGCCGCGACGTCGATCGACAGCAGCGGCACGCGCGGTGCGTCGGGGGGATAGCCGATCACGATCACGTGAAGCGCCGGATCGATCTGGCGCGCGCCCCACGCCATGACCGCGCGCCAGTAGCGCCACGCCATCGGCAATCCGAACCACAGCGACGCGTACAGCGCGGGCGTCAGCAGCGCGATCGACGACAGCCAGCGCTGCGGGTGCGCGTGGGTGCGCAGCGAACGGTCGACGGGAGGACGGACGGGATGCGTCTGCATGGCGCCCGCCCGCTTACCAGCGATAGAAGACGCTGAGCTCGCCGCCGATTCGTGAGTAATACGGGTTGTGGTAGTACGCGAATTCGAGTTGCGTCCCCCACTTGCGCGTGACCCAGTAGCGCCATTTCGCGGTGATCTCGTGGCTGCGGAAATCCGCGATCTGCGAGCCCGAGCCGGTGACCTGATACGCCTCGCGGCCGACGCCGCCGCGCAGCACGATCACGCTCTTGCCGACTTCGCCGTAGGTGACGGCGCCGTAGTAGGCGGGCGCCTTCACCGATCCGGGCGAATCGACCGTATAGTTCGCGCCCGCCTCGAAAATCCACTTCGGCAATGCGTACCAGATCACGCCGGCGTGATAGAGCTGGTCGCGGTGGCCGCTGCGGTTCCACGCGTAGCCGGCGCCGAGCGACACGACCAGCGAACGATCGGACAACAGCTTGCGGTTGATCGATACGTCGACGCGCGCACTCGGCAGGATCGTGCCTGACGTGGTGCCGGAAAAGCCGATCCCGCCGAACCAGTCGGGGCCGAGGTTCTGCACGTAGGTCAGCGCGCCGAGCTGCGTGTTCTCGCCGAAGCGGTGCAGTTGCGCCAGTTCGCCGAGCACGGTGCGACTGCCGTCCTGATAGACGCCGCGCAGGTGCACGCCGTACCAGTCGCCGTAGCCGTGCGTCAGATGTGCGCTCGAATAGCCGAGCGACAGTTCGGTGTGCGATTCCTGCGGCGCCTGCACATGGGTGACGACTGCATCGGGCAGCGGCGGCCGGTTCGTATCCTCGGGCGTGAACTCGGCGAGCGGCACGCCGTCCGGCAGGCCTTCGGCGTCGACGCGCACGAACATCGATTCGTCGCGCATCCGTGGCGTGATGACGGTCGTGGGCGGCGGCTGCACGGCGGGCGCGGCGGCGGCATCGTCCGGCTGCTCCGCCAGCGCCGCGGGCGCGCCGAAGGCGACGCCGCACAGCATCGCGAGGGTGGCAACCGGCACGCGCGGGCCGCGATGGCTGGGGCGATCGGACATGAGGCGCTCCTTAACGGGATGTGTGGAACCAGCCGCTGCGCCACGCGACGAGATCGCCATGCAGGCAGGCATGATCGACGATCGATACGTCGCGCGCACACGCGCTGACCGGATGACCGGCGACGCCGATGCGCGCACCCGTCAGTCGCAACAGGCCGCCGGCCGACACGACGCCGTCGATGCAGCTCGCGTGGGCGAGCAACACGTCGTCGCGCGCGAATACCGCGCCGTGCAGCAACGCGTGACGTTCGAGTTCGACGCGATGCGCCTTGACGCTGCCGCGCAGCACGCAGCCTTCGCCGAGGACGAGCGTTCCTTCGACGATCAGGTTGCCTTGCACGACCGTGTGCGCGGGCAGGCGAACGTCGCACGGCAGCAGGTAACGACCGTGCAGGAAGCGATGCGGCAGCGACGCGAAGTGGCGGGTGAGCGTGATCGCGCGGCGCGGAGCGGCCGGTATGTCCGCGGGCCGCGGGCCGGGCGCCGCGCCGAAGACGAGCGGCTCGCCATACAGGCACGCGAAGCCGCCGGCGCCGCGCAGGCGCACCGTGTCGCCGACCACGACGCCGCGCAGCACCGCATCGTCGACGTCGATCAGCGGCGCATGCGCGAGCGTGCCGATCGTCGCGCCGGCACGGATGTCGATGCGCTGGTCGGCGAACGCGTACGCGGCCCGCGCGCCGTCGTCGAGCGTGATCGAACGGTCGGCGTAGAGCACGTCGTCGCGATGCGCGTCGCGTGCGACCTGGATCGCATCCGCATGCTCGACGGCCAGTCCGAGCGTCTGCCACGGCGGCGCGCCGGATGCATCCGGCGGCGGCGTGCCGGCCACGTGCGCGCGCAGCGCGTCGTGCCAGCGCGCGGCGAGCAGCGCCTGGTCGACGAACGGCCCGTCGCCGATCGGCAGCGCCGCGACGTCGCTGCGCCGGATCAGTTCATGCAGCATCGGCAGGAACGGCAGCGTGAGCACGCCGGCCACCGGCACCATCACGTTGAAGGTCGTCATCGCTCATCGCTCCGGTTTCAACTGCCGGCGAAAACGCTCGGTCTTGTCCCACTTCAGTTCGCGGCGGAACGCCGCGTCGAGCGCGAGTCCCCACAGCGCGGAGACGACCGCCGCGATCGTCACGCAAAAGCCGACGACGTTGACCGGCACGAGCCGCAGCCGCGTCGCGCGGCCGTCGAGCCGCGCGGCGACGACGATCTCGAAGAACACGCCGAAGTTGCCGAAGGTGCTGAACGAGAACAGCGCGAACAGCGACAGCAGCAGGCCGAGCGCGGTCGAGTTGACGCCGTTGAACAGGTAGAGCGCGAGCGCGGCGCTCCACGCGATCGCGAGCAGCGCGGGCATCGTGAACACGCCGAGCAGCAGCGCGCCGTCGAGCCGGCAGCGGCGCGAGATCAGCGGGTTGCGCAGCACCGGAACCAGATAGCGCAGCATCGTCTGGTTGTGGCCCTTCGCCCAGCGCGTCAGTTGCCGCGCGCGGACGGCCCAGCGCTCCGGTACTTCCTCGTAACATTCGGCGTGGTTCAGATAGACCGTGCGCCAGTCGCTCAGCAGCAGGCGGTAGGTCATGTCGGTATCTTCGGCGAGCGTGTCGTCGCACCAGCCGCCCACGGCGTCGAGCGCGCCCTTGCGGATGCCGCCGACCGTGCCGCCGTACTGCGGCACCAGGTTCAGATTGTTGCGGGCTTGCTGGTTGACCTGATAGCCGCCCGCGCGCTCGAGATCGAGTAGCCGTGCGAGCAGGTTGCTGTCGGCGTTCTGCGGCACGACACGGCCCATCACCGCGCCGACTTCCGGGTCGAAGAACGGCGCGACCAGTTCCTTCAGCAGCCCCGGGCGCGGCAGGTAGTCGGCATCGAATACGACCATGATGTCGCCGCGGATGAAGCGCAGCGCATCCTTCAGCGCGGCTGCCTTGCCCGGCTTGCCGGTCTCGCGGTGAAACGGCTGAATCAGCTCGGGCGCGAGTGCGCGGACTTCGTCGATCAATGCGCGCGTGTTGTCGGTCGAGCGGTCGTTGACCGGAATGATCGTCAGCCGGTCGCGCGGGTAGGTCGTCGCCAGCAGCGCCATCAGGCAATCGACGATGACGGTTTCCTCGTTGTGGGCGGCGACGAAGACGGTGAGCCGCGGCCAGTCGCCGTGGGTCATCGTCCGGTAGGGCGCGTGTTGCGGCTTGAACAGGCGGTCGAGGCTGAATACGTAATGCCGGGCGGCATACGCGCACGTCAACAGCGTGAACAGCCACAGGTACGCGACGCACGGTATCAGCAGCAGCTCGGGATCGAATGCGACGCCCGGCGTGGCGGCGGGCGGCGGCTCGAGCGACGCGTCCGGATCGGGCGAGGCCGGCGCGACGAGCGCGATGCGCGCCATCGCGATCCCGGTGGTTGCGGCCGTTGCGGCGGTTGCGGCGGGCACGCCCAACCGGGCCGGTTCGGCGATCGCCTGCGAGGCGGTGTCGCGCACGATCAGCGAGCACGCAAGCACGATCAGCAGCAGGATGCCTTGCTCGCAGAATGACGCCGCCCGCGTTTTCTTCATGTCCCCATCCCCGTGCCCGCAACGACGACCGATGAGAGCTGAAGGCGCTCCGTGGATCGCGCGGACGTCAATGGGAAACGATGGCGCGTTCGTCGCGGGGCGGTTGTCGGCTGCCCCGGACGGATGCGTCGCATCGTCTCCCGGCTTCGTTGCTTTGGCGCCCCCATCTGTCTGCTGCGATGCGCGTGCTTCGGGACGCACTGTCCGACATCAAGCAAGGGGTGAGCCATCTGCCGCGATGCCCCGCGCAGCAAGGAGGCCCGCGCGGGAAGCGGATGCGGCATGCGTGCAGCCGGCGTGTTTTGATTCACTGACGAATCAGCGTGCGCGCGTCGCATCCGACCCCGCACGGTCGGCCGCGCGGCTCGAGCGCGTCGCGCGGCGCCCGGACCGTCCCAGCTGCCGATGCCGCGTGGCCGGGTGCGGCTTGGCATGGCTGGCCGTCGCGTGTCGTTCGGCATGCACGCGTCGGCCCGCGATCGCTACGCGCGCTGCTTTCACATGAGACGAATGGACCGGACTCCGATGTATTCGCCAGTTTCGAATCCGCGTTACACATTCGCAACATTTCCCGAGCCCCGATTCGTGTGATTCAACGCGGCGTCGGATGTGGGCGAAATCCTGCGCGCGCCACGGCGGTCGACGCTCGCGTGCGCGCCGCGCACTGCACAGACGAAAGGGGCGAATCGAGGCGACGCAACGCGCGTCGAAAGGTCCGTGCGATTCGCTTCGTCACGAGGGCTCGACATGCATGCGCGATTCGTCGGACGACGTCGTCAGACGGATCGCGCGAGCGTCCGGCTGTTTATCGTTGCCGCGTCGATCCGGCGATGCGGGTGTCCGTAGCAGTTGTGAAACATTCCATGACGCACCGTTCGCGGGCAATGGCCGCGGAGCGAAGCGGGCCGCGACGCGAGCCGGCTGGTTTGAATATTGCTGGTGTGGGAGGACGCGACGCTCGACACAGCGAGGAACGACTCATGACGTGATTGATCCAGTGCAACGGGACGCCGGTAGTACGACGATTCGCGCGGCCTGGACCGCGCGGACGCGGCAGCGCGCTCGCCCCGCCACACCGCCGCAGCTCGATCGCGTGCGCGTACGGGATGCGCCGCCCGAATACATGCTTCGCGCCGCGTGCAGGATCGCCGGGCGCGAAGCGGCTAAACGAGGATAACGATGAAGAAGATCTTGCTTGTGTTCGGGACTCGGCCGGAGGCCATCAAGATGGCGCCGCTGGTGCGTGCGCTGAAGGCGCAGACGGATGTCGACGCCCGCGTGTGCGTGACCGCGCAGCATCGGCAAATGCTCGATCAGGTGCTGACGCTGTTCGACATCAAGCCCGACTACGATCTCAACCTGATGCGGCAAGGCCAGACGCTGACCGACGTGACGACCGGCATTCTTCATGCGATCGGCGTCGTCTTCGACGATTTTCGGCCGGACATCGTGCTGGTCCACGGCGATACGACGACCACGCTCGCGGTGAGCCTGGCGGCGTTCTATCGCTATCTGCCGGTCGGTCACGTGGAGGCCGGCCTGCGCAGCGGCGACATCTGGTCGCCGTGGCCGGAGGAGCTGAATCGCCGCGTGACCGATGCGGTGTCGTCATGGCATTTCGCGCCGACCGGGCAGGCCCGCGACAACCTGCTGAGCGAGGGCGTGCCGGGCGGGGGCGTCTCGCTGACCGGCAATACCGTGATCGATGCGTTGCACGAGGTCAAGCGCATGCTGGATCGCACCGCCGCGCTGTCGGACAAGATCGCCGCGTACTTCCCGTTTCTCGAACCGTCGCGGCGCGTCGTGCTGATCACCGGCCATCGCCGCGAAAGTTTCGGGGAACCGTTCCGGCATTTCTGCGACGCGCTGTGCACGCTGGCGAACCGCTATCGCGATGCGCAGTTCGTCTATCCGCTGCACCTGAACCCGAACGTGCAGGAGCCGGCGCGCGCGCGGCTCGGCGGCGTGCCCAACATCTACCTGATCGAGCCGCAGGAATACCTGTCGTTCGTATTCCTGATGTCGCGCGCGCATTTCATCATCACGGATTCGGGCGGCATTCAGGAAGAAGGGCCGGCGCTCGGCAAGCCGGTGCTCGTCACGCGCGAGACGACCGAGCGGCCCGAGGCGATTCAGGCCGGCACCGCGCGGCTCGTCGGCACCGATCAGGACCGGATCGTGTGGGAAGCGTCGCGGCTGTTCGACAGCGAGAGCGCGTACGAGGAAATGTCGCGCGCGAGCAATCCATACGGCGACGGCCATGCGAGCGAGCGGATCGTCCACGCGCTGATGCGTACGCCCGGCGTGCCCACGAAGACGACCAGTTTCTCGATGGGCGCCGCGGAGATGCCGTTCAACGCGCTCACGCTCGGGTTGCAGGCGTTGCGCTCGCCGTGAGGAAGACCGTGCGGTAGTGCGTTGCGTCGCGTTCGGCGCAACCATCAAGCATCCGGTCCGGCCGTGAGGTCGGCCGGATGTTTGCCTATGTGCGACCCGGAACGCGCGCTCGCGATGCACGCTAAAGCCCCGTCGATGACACGCGCCATCTCCGGCCGTGCGTTCTCCCCGCTTGCCTGAAACGCCCGAATCGCCGCGACCCGACGTCAAATCCGAAATGGTTCGATAATGCGGGCGGCGATCCATGCGGACGAGCGCCGGCCGGGCAAAGGCGAAAGGTTGCGCAGGCAACCGGCCGACGGCATCGTTCGCAGCATCCGCCCGACCGTGCGTGCACGCGACACGGTCGACGAAACGGCGCCACGCCTGCCTGATCGTTCGGAATGTGCGCCGCGCCGTTCGAATCCCCACTCGATGCCTGCCCGGCGGGCATCGCAACCAGGAGGTGAACGATGATCACGCTGACCGTCAACGGTAGCGAGCAGCACTTCGACGGCAATCCCGACATGCCGTTGCTCTGGTATCTGCGCGATGTGCTCGGCCACACCGGCACCAAGTTCGGCTGCGGGATGGCGCTGTGCGGTGCGTGCACCGTGCATCTCGACGGCGTCGCGATCCGCGCGTGCATCACGCCGGTCGCGGCGGCGGCGTCCAGGCGCGTGACGACGATCGAGGGGCTGTCGACGGATCTCACGCACCCGCTGCAGCAGGCGTGGCAGGAACTGAACGTCGCGCAATGCGGCTACTGCCAGTCCGGGCAGATCATGCAGGCCGCGTCGCTGCTGAAGACGAATCCCCATCCGACCGATGCCGACATCGACGATGCGATGTCCGGCAACATCTGCCGCTGCGGCACCTATACGCGCATTCGCGCGGCCATCCGGCTGGCCGTGCGCCGCGGAGGTGACGCATGAGGGCGCCCGAACTCTCCGTCGACAACGAAAGCCGTCGCGCGCTGCTGCTCGGCTTCGCATCGGGCGGGCTGCTGCTCGCGTTCGGCGTGCCGTCGCTCGCGCAGGCGGCCACGCCGGCGCAGCCGCCCGTCAGCGCGAATCCGCAGTATGGCGGCGCGGGGATGCCGCATGGCTTGCGCGACGATCCGAACCTGTTCGTTGCGATCGCACCGGACGGCACCGTCACGGTGACCTGCATCCGCTCCGAGATGGGCCAGGGCGTACGCACGAGCGTCGCGCTCGTGGTCGCCGACGAACTGGGCGCGGACTGGGCGCGGGTGAAGGTCGCGCAAGCGGTCGGCGACGAGCCGCGCTACGGCAACCAGAACACCGACGGTTCGCGCAGCCTGCGCCAGAGCTTCGCCGCGCTGCGCCGCGCGGGGGCGGCCGCGCGCACGATGCTCGCGCAGGCGGCCGCTGCCGTGTGGGGCGTCGACGTGCGCCAGGTGAAGGTGACGGTGCACGAGGTCGTCGACACGAAAACCGGACGCAAGCTCGGCTTCGGCGAACTGGCCGAGAAGGCGGCCGCGCTGCCGGTGCCCGATACGAAAAGCGTGGCGTTGAAGGCGCCGGCCGAATTCCGCTATATCGGCAAGGGCAAGACGGCGCTGATCGACGGACGCGACATCGTCGGCGGCCGCGCGCGGTACGGGATCGATACGCGCCTCGACGGCATGCTGTATGCGGTCGTTGCGCGACCGCCGGCCTACGGCGACACGGTCGCGTCGTTCGATGCGTCGGCCGCCGAGAAGCTGCCGGGTGTCGTCAAGGTCGTACAACTGGCGTCGACGCCGCTGCCGTCCGGCTTCCAGCCGCTCGGCGGCGTGGCCGTCATTGCGCGCGATACGTGGACGGCGATCCAGGCACGCGCGCAGTTGAAGATCGACTGGAAGCGCGGGCCGCATGCGGGCTACGACTCGGCCGCGTATCGCAAGACGCTCGAAGCGGCCGCCGCGCAGCCGGGCGACGTGATCCGCAACGACGGCGATGCGGCGGCCGCACTCGCCGGCGCCGCGAAACGCGTGCGCGCGACGTACTACGTTCCGCATCTCGCGCACGCGACGATGGAGCCGCCCGCGGCCGTCGCGCGGGTGGCCGACGGCCGCTGCGACGTGTGGACCTGCACGCAGGCGCCGCAGACCACGCGCGACGAGATCGCGAAGGCGCTCGGCGTGCCGGCCGAGCGTGTGACGGTCAACGTGACGTTGCTCGGCGGCGGCTTCGGCCGCAAGTCGAAGCCCGATTACGTGGTGGAAGCCGCGCTGCTGTCGAAGGCGGTCGGCGCGCCCGTGAAGCTGACGTTCACGCGCGAGGACGACATCGCGCACGACTACTTCCACGCGGTGTCGCTCGAAGCGTTCGACGGCGGGATCGATGCGGCGGGGAAGGTGGTCGCGTGGCAGCATCGCACGGTCGCGCCGTCGATCCAGTCGACGTTCCGCGCCGGCGTCGTGCACGAGCAGCCGGGCGAGCTCGCGCAAGGCATCGCGGATCTGCCGTTCGCGATCCCGAACGTGCGGATCGAGAATCCGGCCGCGCAAGCGCATACGCGGATCGGCTGGTTTCGCTCGGTGTACAACATTCCGCATGCGTTCGGCATCCAGAGCTTCGTGTCGGAACTCGCGCATGCGGCCGGCCGCGATCCGAAGGATTTCCTGCTCGACCTGATCGGGCCCGCGCGGCGTTTCGAGCCGCACATCACGGTGAAAAACGTGAACTACGGCGAGGATCCCGCGCTGTATCCGGTCGATACGGGCCGGCTGCGGCGCGTGGTCGAGACGGTCGCGCGCGAAGCCGGCTGGGGGCGCAAGCTGCCGAAGGGGCATGGGCTCGGGATCGCCGCGCATCGCAGCTTCGTGTCGTACACGGCGGCGGTGTGCGAGGTGCAGGTCGATGCGGACGGCAGGATCTCGGTGCCGCGCGTCGACATCGCGATCGACTGCGGGCCGCAGGTCAATCCGGAGCGAGTGCGCTCGCAGCTCGAGGGCGCGGTGGTGATGGGGCTCGGCATCGCGCTGCACGGCGAGATCACGTTCAAGGACGGCCACCCCGAGCAGAGCAACTTCAACGGCTTCCAGGTGCTGCGGATGAACGAGGCGCCGCGCGACATCCGCGTGCATCTCGTCGCGCCGGACGACTACGCGACGCCGCTCGGCGGCGTCGGCGAACCGGGCCTGCCGCCCGTCGCGCCGGCGCTGACCAACGCGATCTTCGCGGCGACCGGCACGCGCATTCGCAGCCTGCCGATTGCGGATCAGCTTTCGAAGCCGCAGGCGGGTTGACGCGATAGCTGTCCCGCGCCGGGCCGCCTCGTGCGGCCCGGCCCACTTCCCGAATACGCATACTGGCTGGCGTGTGTATCGTTGTCGCTTGTGAACGACCGTGCTAAATTCCTGCCAGCACTTGGCGCCACCCAACCCTTCATTCGGCTGACACGGCCGGCACCCCGGGAGGCAGCACGATCAGCCTGTTGATGTCGCGACGCGATCTCGCGTTCTGACGATGTCGCCGATGCCGTAGGGCATCGCATATGCGTCGTGAACCGGCCACGGGGAGATGTCCCGCACACCGTACCGATGCCCGGCCACGCCGCGCAAGGAGACAGAAGCGCATGAAAGCCCTGTTGTGTACCGCATTCGGCCCGATCGACCGCTTGCGCATCGAGGACGTCGCGATTCCAGAACCGGCTGCCGGGCAAGTCCGGATCCAGGTGAAGGCGGCGTCGCTCAACTTCCCCGACGCGCTGATCGTCCAGGGGCTGTATCAGGTGAAACCGGCGCTGCCGTTTTCGCCGGGCGCCGAGTTTGCCGGCGTGATCGACGCGGTCGGCGACGGCGTCACCGCGTGGCGGCCCGGCGATTCGGTGATGGCGTTTACCGGCCACGGCGGGTTCGCGCAGCAGTGCGTGGCCGACGCGCACCAACTCGCCGCGCTGCCGCCGGGCATGACGTTCGAGCAGGGCGCCGCGCTCGTGCTTGCGTACGGTACGTCGCTGCATGCGTTGCAGCAGCGGGCGCGCCTGCAGGCGGGCGAGACGCTGCTCGTGCTCGGGGCGGCCGGCGGCGTCGGCATCGCCGCGATCGAGATCGCGAAAGCGCTCGGTGCGCGCGTGATCGCGGCGGCGTCGAGCGCGGACAAGCTCGCGCTGTGCCGCGAAGCGGGCGCCGACGAGACGATCGACTATGCGACCGAAGACCTGCGCCGCCGCGTCGACGAACTGACCGGCGGGCGCGGCGCCGACGTCGTCTACGATCCGGTGGGCGGCGCATACAGCGAGGCGGCGTTGCGTGCGACCGCATGGCGCGGCCGGTTCCTCGTGGTCGGCTTCGCGGCCGGCGAGATCCCGAAGCTCGCGCTGAACCTCGCGCTGCTGAAGGAGCGCGACATTCTCGGCGTGTTCTGGGGCGATGCGGTGCGTCGCGATCCGGCGCAGCATGCGGCGAACATGCGGCTGCTCGCCGAATGGTTCGCGGCCGGCAAGGTGCGGCCCACGATCACCGAACGCGTGTCGCTGGACGGCGCGGCCGATGCGATCGCGCGGATGGCGAACCGGCAGGTGAAGGGCAAGGTGGTGATTTTGCCGGATGCGTGATCCGGGTTCGCCGCGCGGCGATTCAACGCAGGCTGCGCGGCCTGTGCTTCACGAAAGCGGGCGCGGTGCGACCTGCTGTAAAGGCGTCGCGATTACGTAGTCGGGCGCACGAGGCCGAGCGGCGGTGAAACGACCGCCGGCCGGCCTTCGCCAGCGGCTTCAATCCTTCGGCAAACGCAGCGTGTCGAGCGCGTGCTGCGAAAACTCGACCCAGAACCGTTCGTTTGCGATCCCGGCCTGCAGCACCAGATGCTGCAGGCGTTTCGTGCGTGAATCGCCAGCCACCGAATCGCCGTCCGCCAAAAAATCACGCGCCTCGATCTGCAAATACAAGTCCAGCTTTTCCTGATGCAGCGCGATGCGCCGCCGGATCTCGTGCTCGAGGCCGGCCGGCCCGAGCACGGCTTCCGCGCGCAGGCGCACCATCAACGCCTCGCGCAGCGGCGTCGGATCTTCCGGTTCGGCGATCCAGCGGCGCAATTCCTTCTTGCCGGCCGGCAGGATCCGGTACGCGCGCTTGCGGCCGCGGCCGGACTCGGCGGGCAGCGATTCGACCCAACCCATTTCCTCGAGACGCCCGAGTTCGCGATAGATCTGCTGATGCGTCGCCTGCCAGAAATAGCCGATCGAGCGATCGAAACGGTCGGCGAGCTCGGACCCCGAACCAGGGCGTTCGGCGAGGGCGGTGAGAAGCGCGTGAGGCAGGGACATGTCGGATCGAGGAAGGCTGCGCAATGAACCGAATCTTGCCATATCGGGGCCGCAGCACAAACGGCGCAGGTATGTTTGTGCAACATGTTGCACAAACGAAGTCGACGCGCTACCATCCGTGCAACTTGTTGCATAAAAGATGGAGACGCCCCGATGACCTTCCGTTATCCGCATTTGACGACCCCGCTCGAACTCGGCTTCACGTCGCTCAGGAACCGCGTGTTGATGGGCTCGATGCACGTCGGCCTCGAGGAAGCGCCGAACGGCTTCGAGCGGATGGCCGCGTTCTATGCGGAGCGCGCACGGGGCGAGGCCGGCCTGATCGTCACGGGCGGATTCGCGCCGAACGAGCGCGGCCGTCCGGCGCCGGGCGGCGCGATGCTGACGACCGAAGCGGAAGCCGAACGTCACCGCGTCGTGACGCGTGCGGTGCACGCGGAAGGCGGCAGGATCGCGTTGCAGATCCTGCATTTCGGGCGCTACGCGTATCACCCGGCGCTCGCGGCGCCCAGCGCGCTGCAGGCGCCGATCAACCGGTTCACGCCGCATGCGTTGACGAGCGACGAGGTCGACGAGACGATCGCCGATTTCGTGCGATGCGCGGCGCTCGCGCAGCATGCGGGCTACGACGGCGTCGAGATCATGGGGTCCGAGGGCTACCTGATCAACGAATTCATCGCCGCGCGCACGAACCATCGCGACGATGCGTGGGGCGGCGCGTACGACAACCGCATTCGCTTCGCGGTCGAGATCGTGCGGCGCGTGCGCGAGCGTGTCGGCGCGAACTTCATCGTCGTCTACCGGCTGTCGATGCTCGATCTCGTCGAAGGCGGCTCGACGCTCGACGAGGTGATCCGGCTCGCGCAGGCGATCGAGGCGGCCGGCGCGACGATCCTCAATACCGGCATCGGCTGGCACGAGGCGCGCATTCCGACCATCGCGACCAAGGTGCCGCGCGCAGCATACGCGTGGGTGACGCGGGAACTGATGGGCAAGGTCGGCATCCCGCTCGTCGCGACCAACCGGATCAATACGCCGGAAGTCGCCGAGCAACTGCTCGCCGACGGCTATTGCGACATGGTGTCGATGGCGCGGCCGTTCCTCGCCGATGCCGAGTTCGTCCGCAAGGCGCGGGAAGGGCGCGCGGACGAAATCAACACGTGCATCGGCTGCAACCAGGCATGCCTCGACCATACGTTCGGCGGCCGGATCACGTCGTGCCTCGTGAATCCGCGTGCGTGTCATGAAACCGAGCTCGTGATCCAGCCGGCGCCGCGCCGCAAGCGGATCGCGGTGGTCGGCGCCGGGCCCGCGGGCCTCGGCTTCGCGGTCACGGCGGCCGAGCGCGGTCATGCGGTCACGCTATACGAAGCCGGCGCCGAGATCGGCGGCCAGTTCAATATCGCGAAGAAGGTGCCCGGCAAGGAAGAGTTCAACGAGACGCTGCGCTATTTCCGCCGGCAGATCGAATTGCGCGGCATCGCGCTGCACGTCAATACGCGTGCGACCGCCGAGATGCTGTTGCAGGAAGCATTCGATGAAGTGGTGATCGCGACGGGCATCGTGCCGCGCACGCCGCCGATCGACGGCATCGGGCATCCGAAGGCGCTCGGCTATCTCGACGTGCTGCGCGACGACAAGGCGGTCGGTCGCAACGTCGCGATCGTCGGCGCGGGCGGCATCGGCTTCGACGTCGCCGAGTATCTCGTTCATCGCGACGGCGCCGAGCGTGTCGATGCGGACCGGTTCTTCAGCGAATGGGGCGTCGACCGGTCGTATGCGAATGCCGGCGGCCTGGGCCAAGCGCGGCCCGAACCGGCGGCGCGGCACGTGCATCTGCTGCAGCGCAAGGCCTCGAAGGTGGGCGACGGGCTCGGCAAGACCACCGGATGGATACACCGTACCGCGCTGAAGGCGCGCGGCGTCGGGATGTCGTCGTCGGTCACGTACCGGCGCATCGACGACGACGGCTTCCACGTGACGATCGACGGCGTCGACCGGACGTTGCCGGTGGACAACGTGGTGATCTGCGCGGGGCAGGAGCCGTCGCGCGAGCTGGCGGAGCAACTGCAGGCCGCCGGATGCCGCGTGCACCTGATCGGCGGCGCGGACGAGGCCGCCGAACTCGATGCGAAGCGCGCGATTCACCAGGGCACGACGCTGGCCGCGACCCTTTGATACCGATTCGTTTCTGTTCCGTCCCACCACGATGCTGGAGGCTTCGATGACACATTCCCCGCTGCATCTTCATCCCGCCGTCGCGAAATCGCTCGACGCATGGCATGCGATGGTCGAACGCAAGGATTTCGGCGCGCTGGAATCGATCGTCCATCCGGACGCCGTGTTCCGCTCGCCGATGGCGTTCAAGTCGTACGGGCCGGCGCCGGCGCTGCTGATGGCGCTGCGCACGGTGATTACGATCCTCGAGAATTTCACGTATCACCGCCAGTTCGCGGCCGACGACGGCAAGAGCGTCGTGCTGGAATTCGGCGCGACCATCGGCGACAAGGCGCTGAAGGGGATCGACATGATCCGTTTCGATGACGACGGGCGGATCGTCGAGTTCGAGGTGATGATCCGGCCGTTCAATGCGCTGCAGGCGCTCGGCGCGGAAATGGGCGCGCGGCTCGGGCAGCAGTTGCCGGCGTTCAAGACCGGCGGTTGAGCGCGGTGGCGGCTAGCGTGCAACCGGCTTGCGGCCGCGTTGCGGGGCCCCGCGCGCGAGGGGGTGCGCAGCGTCGACGAGGCGCGCGGCAACGCAGCTGTCAAAATCCTGACGGACCAAGTTGATATATTGTATCATCTGACGTTTTCGTCGCCGGTCGGCCGGCTGCCCGGGCCGCTCGCGTGCGACGACATTCAACGAAGATCGATACGACGTGACGAGAATCGGACCCACCCCGGCGCGCGGGGAGCGGCGCCATGCCGCGCCGCGCCGGCACGCGAGCGCCTGGCGCACGCGCGCGGCACGCAGTTGCACGACCCTGGTCGGCTGCGCGATCGCGACCACCGGCGCGCTGGCCGCCGAAGCCGTTGCATCGTCACCGGACGACCGGCACGCGCTGCCGGCGATCAACGTCACGGCTTCGTCCGCACCGACCGACCCGCTGACGCAACCGCTCGAAACCGGCTCGCGGCTCGGGCTCGCGAGCCTCGACACGCCCGCGAGCGTCGAAGCCGTCACGGCCGATACGATAGACGCACGCGGCGATCGCACAGTGCTCGATGCGGTCACGCGCACCGCCGGCTTCGCGAGCGCGATCGCGCCGGGCACCGGCGGCACCGCGTTGAGCGTGCGCGGCTTCAGCGGGCAGGAATCGGTGATGACGCTGCTCGACGGCGTGCGGCTGATGCCGGCGGCCGGCACGAGCACGTTTCCGTTCGACACGTGGTCGGTCGAGCGCATCGAGGTGTTGCGCGGCCCGGCATCGGTGTTGTACGGCGAAGGGGCGATCGGCGGGGTCGTAAACGTGGTGCCGAAGCGGCCGCAGCGCACGCGCGAGACGACGCTGCAGGCCGGCATCGGCCCCGACGGCGCGAAGCGCTTCGCGTTCGATACGACGGGCGCGCTCGGCCCGCGGCTGTCGTACCGTTTTTATGCGAGCGATGCGCGCGCGAACGGTCTCGCCGAGCGGGCCGATACGCATACGACGGCCATCGGCGGCGCGCTGACATTCGACGTGAGCCCACGACTCACGCTGACGCTCGACTACGACTACGGGCGCCAGATGCCCGCGACGTACTATGGCGTGCCCGCGCCGAACGGCGTGCTCGATTCGTCGCTGCGCAAGCTGAACTACACGGTCGGCGACGCGACGATTTCGTACTACGACCAGTGGACGCGCCTGTCGGCGCGCTACCGGCCCGCGTCCGGCGTGACGATCGACAATCAGCTCTACTACCTGACGTCGAACCGCCACTGGCGCAACGCGGAATCGTATGCGCTCGACGCGGCGACGGGGCGTGTCACGCGCGGCGACTATCTCGACATCGGCCACCATCAGCGGCAGATCGGCGATCGACTGAGCGCGCGCATCGACGGGATGCTGTTCGGTCGCGCGAACCGTTTCGTCGTCGGCACGGAATTCAGCCGGATCACGTTCAGCGGCATCAACAATTCGCCGTACGGCGGCGAAACGACGGTACCGGCGCACGGCTTCGATCCCGGTATGTTCACGAGCCCCGACCCGACCGTGCCGCAGTTCAGCACGCGCGCGCGGCAGGTGGCGGTATTCGCGGAGAACCGGCTCGACGTGCTGCCGCGGCTCGCGTGGGTGAGCGGTCTGCGCTACGACCACATCGCGTTCAGCCGCGAGCAGGCGGCGACCGGCGCGGGTTTCGACAAGCGGTTCGCGAACGTCGGCTGGCGCACCGGTTTCGTGTTCGACATCGCGCCGACGTTCAGCGCGTATGCGCAGTACACGACGGGCGCGGAGGGCGTCGGCTCGCTCGTGACGCTGTCCGCGTCGCAGGCGGGCTACCGGCTCGCGACCGGCGAACAGTGGGAGGCCGGGCTCAAGCAGACGCTGCTCGACGGTCGCGCGTACTGGACGTTCGCGGTATACGACATCACGAAGCGCAACCTGCTCAGCGCCGACCCGTTCAATCCGGCGCTGCGCCAGCAGGTCGGCCGGCAGTCGTCGCGCGGCGTCGAGCTGACCGGCGGCGCGCGGCTGCCGCACGGCTGGACGATCGATGCGAACGTCGCGCTGCTGCGCGCACGCTACGACGCCTTCAACCAGACGGTCGGCGGCGCGACGGTGTCGCGGGCCGGCAACGTGCCGTCCGGCGTGCCGCAACAGACGGCAAACCTGTGGCTCGGCTGGGCGTTCGCCGAGCGCTGGCACGCGAATGCGGGCGTGCGCTACGTCGGCGCGACGTACGGCGACGACGCGAATCGCGTGCAGGTGCCGTCGTACACGGTGTTCGATGCGTCGCTGCGCTGGCAGCCGACGTCGCGCACCGAGCTCGCGCTGTATCTGCGCAATCTCGCGAACCGCACGTACGCGGTGACGACGTCGAACGGCGGCGAACAATGGCTGCTCGGCCCGTCGCGCTCGGCGGAGCTCGTCGCGACGATGCGCTTCTAGGGCGAGACGAAGTGCGCTCCATCACCCACATGCTCGACATCGAACGCGTGAGCTGGTCTCCCGGCGGCGCGGTGGACGTGCTCGATTCGGTGACGCTGACGGTGGCCGAAGGCGAATTCGTCGGGCTGGTCGGCCCGAACGGCAGCGGCAAGACGAGCCTGCTGCGCTGCGTGTTCCGCTACGCGCGGCCCGACGCCGGCCGCGTCGCGCTCGATGCGCAGGACGTGTGGCGGATGCGGCCGCGCGCGGTCGCGCAGCGCATCGCGGTGCTGCAGCAGGAAACGCCTGACGATTTCGGGTTGACCGTCGACGAACTGGTCGGCATGGGCCGCACGCCGCACAAGCGGCCGTTCGATGCGGAGTCGGCCGACGATCGCCGGATCGTCGAAGCCGCGCTGCACGATGTCGGCCTCGTCGAGCGTCGCGCACAGCGCTTCGCATCGCTGTCGGGCGGCGAGAAACAGCGTGCGTTGCTGGCGCGTGCGCTCGCGCAACAGCCCGAACTGTTGCTGCTCGACGAACCGACCAACCATCTCGACCTGCGTCACCAGCTCGAACTGCTCGCGCGCGTGCGCCGCCTCGGCATCGCGACGCTCGCGACGATTCACGATCTCAATCTCGCGGCCGCATATTGCGACCGGCTTCATGTGCTCGCGCACGGCCGCGTCGTCGCGTCCGGCGCGCCGGACGACGTGCTGACCGAAGCGCTGCTGCGCGACGTGTTCGGCGTCGCCGCGCTCGTCGATCGCCATCCCGTCACGGGCCGCCCGCGCATCACGCCGCTTCATCCGGAATGACCGCCATGCCATTTGCTGATCTGTCCTCCGTCGTCCGCCGCCTGGTCGCCGCCGCCGTGTTCGGCGGCGCGGCCGTTCACGCGCTCGCCTATCCCGTCACCGTGCGCAGTTGCGATCGCGACGTGACGTTCGAACGCGCGCCGACGCGCGCGGTCAGCAACGACGTGAACCTCACCGAGATGATGCTCGCGCTCGGCCTGAAAGACCGGCTCGTCGGCTATACGGGCATCGGCGGCTGGAAGACGGGCACCGCGCGCGTGCGCGACGCATTGCGCGGCGTGCCCGAACTGGCGAGCCAGTATCCGTCGCTGGAAGTGCTGGCCGCCGCGCGCGCCGACTTCTATCTCGCGGGCTGGAACTACGGGATGCACGTCGGCGGGCCGGTGACGCCGGCGACGCTCGCGCCGTTCGGCATCCGCACGTACGAACTGACCGAATCGTGTTCGCACGTGATGAAGCAGTCGGCCGCGTCGTTCGACGACGTGTTCCGCGACCTGACCAATCTCGGCCGGATCTTCGGCGTCGATGCGCGCGCCGCGCAGGTCGTCGCCGGGATGCGCGCGCGGCTGGCGGCGGTGTCGCGCGCGATCGGGCGCCCGGCGCCGCTGCGCGTGTTCGTGTACGACAGCGGCACCGACAAGCCGATGACGGCGGGCGGCCTCGCGATGCCGACCGCGCTGCTCGCGGCGGCGGGCGCGCGCAACGTGATGGACGACCTGCCGCGCAGCTGGACGCAGGTGAGCTGGGAAAGCGTGGTCGCGCGCGATCCGCAGGTGATCGTGATCGTCGACTATTCGGCGGTCACGGCCGCGCAGAAGCGGCAGTTCCTGTCGAGCCAGCCGGCGCTCGCGCGCGTGGCCGCGATCCGCGACCGGCGCTTCGTCGTGATTCCGTACGATGCGGCGACGCCGGGCCCCGAGAACGTCGCGGCCGTCGAGACACTCGCCCGCGCGCTGTATCCGGCCGCATTCGCGGCAGCGGCACGATGAGCGTGCGCGGGCAGGCGGCGCGGCCCGGCATGCGCGTGGTGCTGCCGGGACTGGCCGCGCTGCTGATCGTGTCGATCGTCGCATCGGCCGCGTTCGGCCCCGCGCCGATCGCGATGCCGGCCGCGGTGCGGATCGTCGCCGCGCACGTCGCGTCGGCGGTCGGCGGCGGCGATGCGTTCGCGGCGGCCGCGGGCGACGACAGCATCGTGTGGCTGATCCGGATGCCGCGTGCGCTGCTGGCCGCGATCGTCGGCGCGACGCTGGCGGCGGTCGGCGTCGCGTTGCAGGCGGCAACCGCGAACCGCCTGGCCGATCCGCACCTGCTCGGCGTGAGCGCGGGCGCGATGCTCGGCGCGATCGCGGTCACGGTGGTGGCCGGCGCCGCGTTCGGCCCGTTCACGCTGTCGGCCGCCGCGTTCGCGGGCGCGCTTGCGGCGACCGCATGCGTGGTCGCGCTCGCTTACCGGAGCGGCCGGCTCGAATCGGACCGGCTGCTGCTCGCGGGCGTGTCGGTGTCGTTCATGATGGCCGCGTTCGGCAACCTGCTGCTGTATCTCGGCGATCAGCGCGCCGCGTCGTCGGTGCTGTTCTGGATGCTCGGCGGCGTCGGGCTCGCGCGCTGGGATCTGCTGCCGGTGCCGGCCGTGTGCGCGGTGCTTGCCGGCTGCGCGCTCCATGCGCGCCGGCGCGAACTGAATGCGCTGATGTCGGGCGACGTCGCCGCCGCGTCGCTCGGCGTGCCGAGCGCGCGGATGCGACGCGAGGTGTTCGTCGTCGCGTCGTTCGCGACGGGCGCGATGGTCGCGGTCAGCGGCGCGATCGGGTTCGTCGGGCTCGTGACGCCGCATCTGTGCCGTCGCGTGGTCGGCGCCGAGCACGGCCGGCTGCTGCCGGTCGCCGCGCTGACGGGCGCGATCCTGCTCGTGTGGGCCGATGTCGCCGCGCGCACGCTCGCGGCGCCGGAGGATCTGCCGATCGGCATCGTGACCGCGCTGTTCGGCAGCCTGTTCTTCGTCGCGCTGCTGCGCCGGCGCTGACGACGCGCGGCCGGCGACGGCGGGCGGGGCCCGCCGCCCGTTTCATCAAAGCGGGACGACGCTAGTCATGCCGCCGCGGCGGCGCGTATCGGCGTGCCGGTTCGCGACGTGCTGCGCGACGTCGAAGAGGCTGTCGGGCAGCGCGCGCACGGGCAGCGTGATCACGAAGCGCGCGCCGCCGAGCGGCGAATCCTCGAGCCGCACGTCGCCGCCGTGCACCTGCGCGACGCGCCGCACGATCGCGAGCCCGAGCCCGAAGCCGCCGGTCTGCCGGTCGCGGCTCGAGTCGAGTCGCTGGAACGGCTCGAACACGCGGGCGCGCTCGGCGGGCGGAATGCCGGGGCCATCGTCGTCGACGCTCAGCACGAGCGCGCCGGAGCGGTCGCGGGCGGCGGCCAGCACGACCTTGCGCGACGCATAGCGCGCGCCGTTGCGGATCAGGTTCAGCAGCGCGCGGGCGACGAGCTTCGGATCGCAGACGTGGGCCGCGGGCGCGTCGAGCGTCGACACGTCGAGCGCGATGCCGCGATCGGCGATGTCGTCCGCGACGTTGCCGGCGACGCTGTCGATCAGCGCGTCGACGACGACCTCCATCGGCGCGAGCTCGCTTGCCCCCTGTTCGAGCCGGCCGATCGTCAGCAGCTCGGTGACGAGCTCGTCGAGTTCGCGCACGTCGCGCCGCAGCGCGTCGCGGCGCTCGCGCATCCGGCCCGTTTCGTCCGCGTCGGCGAGCAGCGCGAGCCCGAACTCCAGCCGGGCGAGCGGCGTTTTCAGTTCATGCGAGATGCCGTGCATCATTTCGCGCTGCTGCTTGATCGACGCCTCGATGCGTGCGGCCATGTCGTTGAACTGCTGCGACAGCTCGTAGATGTTCGACTTGCCCGACACCTTCACGCGTGTCGACAGCATCCCGGCGCCGAACGCGCGCGCGGCGTCCTGCAGCCGGCGAATGTCGCGCCAGTGATAGTGAATCCACAGCACCACCGCGAACAGCGTCGCGAGCGCGAGCAGCATGTACGCATAGATGCGGATGTCGAGATCCGGCGCTTCGATCGGGCGCGCATGCAGCACCGAACCGTCCGCGAGCGGCATGTAGTAATCCTTGCCGTTGTAGCTGATCGCGATCCGGCCGGCATCGAGATCGCGCAGCGGCGCGCCGCTCAGTTGCGCGCGTGCGTCGGCCATCGACATGAAGCCGAACCCTTCGCGGCCATGCAGCGCGAGTTCGCGCAGTGCGAGCTCGCGCTGCGCGCCAGGATGGCGTTCGAGGTAGTCGTTCAGCACGAACGAATAGGTCGTCAGCGAGTCGCGTTGCGCCTGCGCGCCGCGCTCGTAGAAGATCCGGTCGAACGACAGCTGGATGAACATGATCGACGCGCCGACGAACAGGATCACGACGAGGTACAACCGAAGCAACGGGCGCAGCATTTATTCGTCCCACGCAGAAGGGCTGAAGAGGTAGCCGCGACCCCAGATCGTCTTGATCTTGTGCGGCTCCGATGACGCATCCTCGAAGCGGCGGCGCAGCTTCGAGATGCCTGAATCGACCGAGCGGTCGAGTCCGTCGAATTCGATCCCGCGCAACTGCTTCAGGATGTCGTCGCGGCTCAGCACGGTGCCGGCCGCGCGCGCGAGGATCAGCAGCAGATTGAATTCGGCGGTTTTCAGTTCGACCGGCTCGCCGCGCCACGTGACGGTGCGGTTCGGCGGCGAAATGGCGAGCTCGCCGAATACGAGCGCGTCGGGCGCGGCCGCGGGCGCTTCCGCCGCGGCCGGCTGCGCGCGGCGCAACAGCGCGCGGGCGCGCGCGACGAGCACGCGCGGCTCGATCGGCTTGGTGACGTAATCGTCGGCGCCCGTCTCGAGCCCGGCGACCTGGTCGTACACGTCCGCCCGCGCGGTCAGGATCAGCACGGGGACGTTGGTGAACGCGCGGATGCGCCGGCAAACCTCCATGCCGTCGAGATTCGGCAGCATCAGATCGAGTATCACGAGGGCCGGCTGGTGCTCGCGCACTGCCGCGACGGCAAGGTCGCCGCGCCGCACGACCGTCACCGCGAATTCATAGCCGTCGAGGTATTCGCGCACGAGCTGCGCGAGGCGGTCGTCGTCCTCGATCAGCAGCACGCGGTATTTGAGTGGAACTTCGTTCATGGTTTCCTCGGACGCACGCGCCATCTCGCACCCGGCAGACCGATGCGCGGCGCGGCACGCGAATTCTATCCGGCGGATCGACCGCCGGGGCAGCGGGGCGACAATCGCGAACAATCGAACACAATTGGGCACACATTTGCCGCACATTCAGGACAGTCTCGGTGCGGGGCGGCACCTAGACTGCGGGCTTCGTCACTCATATCTCAATATTGTGCGCCCATCCCTTCGCCGCTACCGCTATTGCATGCCGCTCGCCGGCCTGACCCTCGCCGCCGCCGCCCACGCGGAAAACCAGTATTCGTTGTCGCTCGGCGGCGGCGTCGCACCGCGCTACCCGGGCAGCAAGCAGTATCGCGGCGTGGTTGCGCCGTCGTTCTCCGCCACGTTCGGCAATGGCTTCTTCGTCGACAGCACGCAGGGCGCGGGCTACCGGCTGGACCTGCCGCACGGGGCGTTCGTGTCGGCGGCGGTGAACTACGACGCGGGCCGCGCGGACGAGAACCGCTTCGACCTGCCGGGCTCCGACTACCTGAAAGGCATGGGCCGGATTCCGGGCTCGGTGCTCGTCGGCGTGCGCGCCGGCGTGACGCTCTTCGACACGGCGGAGCTGAGCGTCACGATCGATACGCCGGTGACGCATACGTCGCGCGGCGTGTCGGGGCACGTGGATCTCGCGGTGCCGGTGCTCAAGACGTCGCAGCACGAGATCATCGTGACGGGCACCGTGCACGCGGGTTCGGGCCGCTACATGCAGACCTTCTACGGCGTGACCGATGCACAGTCGATGACCAGCCGGTTCCGGCCGTATTCGGCGAGCGGCGGGATCGACAGCGCGTCGATGGCGGTTGCATGGAACTGGACGCTGTCGCGGCATTGGTCGGTGCTCGCGACCGGTGGCGTGACGCGGCTGCTCGGCCGCGCGGGCGACAGCCCGATCGTGCAGTCGCGCAGCAACTACTACGGCATCGCGGGCGTGACGTACAAGTTCTGAGCGGATTGCCGACGCGGGCCGGCGCGCGCGGCGCGCCCACGATGCGTCGGCGTCGCGCCGTCGCCGCGAACCGCGTGCGGTAACATGCGGGCGGGTTCGGCGTCAGGCCGGCCTCCGACGCGGCGGCGCCGACGCGGCTCGGCCGGGTCGCAAAAGGCCGCCATGCGCGGGCCGGCTCCCGCAGGAAACGGCCGGCAGCGTGCGGAACCGATCACGCATGCGATGCCCGGTCGTGCACGAATGCCGCACATCGACCGCCGGGCCACGACACGGAGAAACCGATGAAGAACACGATCGCGATGCTCGTTGCACTCGTTGCGGGCGCAACCTTTACAGGATGTGCGGACATGGACACGAAGCACCGCAACGCCACCGCCGGTGGCGCGGCCAGGGCCCCGTTGCAGCCGGGCGCCGCGCAGGCATGCAAGGCGGACGCCGCGCCGGACGAAGCGCTGGTCGGCAAGAACGAGGCCGATGCGAGCGCGCTGCTCGACGGCTGCCTGTGGCGCGTGCTCGAGCGCGACGGCAAGTCGTTGCCGGGTACGATGGATTACCGGGAGGAGCGCCGCAATCTCGGCATTCGCGACGGGAAAGTGATCTGGGTGCGGCGCGGGTGACGGCGGTGTGACGATTCCGCCACCGGCGTCGTCGACGTCGCGCTATCTGCGCGCGTATTTCACGAAGCGCGGCACGGCCGCGCGCGAACTGCCCACGACCGCACGGAAATAATCGCCGCGATGCGCATGCGTTCGGACGTGCGTCACTTCGAGATGTACCACAGCGCGTCCGCGCTGGCGCGCGACGGCTGAGCGGCCGGTGCCTGAGCCGGCGCGGGCGGCGGCGTGTTCGACGTGATGGCCGTCGGCAGCGTGGCGGGAATATTCGCGGTCGACGGCGAGGCCGTCGCCGTGCCCGACGTCGACGGCGTATTCACGTACCACAACGCATCGGCCGACGCGGTGCGTTTCGCTGGCGTATTGGCCGCCGTGTTCGTCGCCGCGTTCATTGCGGTTCCGGCCGACTTCTTCGATGCCGAGGCCGATGCCCCGGCCGTCGCCGTCCCCGCCTGCGCGGTCATGCCCGCGGCCGCCGCACTGCGCTGCGCCCGCGCTTCGAACGGCCCGAGCTGGAAGATCAACGTTTGCGCGGGACGCGTCACGACGGCATACGGAAACTGCAGCTCCCACGACATCAGCACGCGCCCGGCCGACGTCTCGGTGAAGATCGCCGGCACGTGCTTCATGTCGCTGAACTGCACGTAGACCCGCGCGCCGTCGTCGAACACCTGGGTCGGCTTGGCCTGGTCGGCGCCGGTGACCGTCCAGCCGAAGTTGTACGTGCCGGCCGGGCCGGCGGGGCCGCCCTGCGGCGCCGCAGGCGGCGAGCCCGGCGAGATCGTGCGGGCGCGCGTGACGGGCGGCGCCGACACGCTCAGGCTCGCGAACGGGTTGTACGTCTGTGCCTGTTGCGGCGGCTTAAAGGACGGTGGAAGGATGGGCATGGGAGTATCCGGCGAATCCGGCATGGTCCGGATTGCATCATAGACCTTGCGCGCATACGCGAGGCGCTTGTCGGGCGATGCGGAGTTGTACGCGCCGATCGCGTTCCAGTTGGGGCCGAGCTGGCGGATGTTCTGCGACAGGATCCACGCGCCGACATACGCGTTCGTGCAGGCATCGAACAGGCTTTCCCGCGTGATCCCTTCGCGCGCGAGCGTCGGCAGCCACGTGCTGTTGATCTGCATCAGCCCGATGTCGACCGTGCCGTTGGTATTCGTGTTCACCGCGTTCGGATTCATCCCCGACTCGACCTGCGCGATGCCGCGCATCAGCGCGACGCTCACGTGCTGGAACGCGGCCGCGTCGTCCAGGCAATCGGCCCGCGCGACGCCACAGAGCGCGTACGAGAGCGCGATCATCGAGGCGAGGGTCAGCGTGTGGCGGCTGAGCGGGCGAGTGGTATGACGCGACATGGCAGGATGGGGCGGAATCCGACCGCCCGGTGCAAGGAAATTACGCAGACGCGAAGTGTGCCATAGCAGGCGGGCAAATGGCTCGCGTCAAACTTTCCTTTGCATTTGCCCGTGCGTGCGCCGCGCATTTTTATCACGCCGGATCACGGGCCCACGTGCTGCGGGATCGGTAAAAATGGCCGAGATTGGTGCGAATGCAGGTGCGATGGCGACGACCCGAAAGCTGACGTATTACGTCACTCGAGCGGCGAAGCTGGCGATAAGCGGAGCGAAAGGGAAAATTCCCCGGCAGCGATTGGCGGAGCGAAAGGAAACGATAAAAAATCGGTGGCGAAGCCGCCGTCTGCGCAATGCGAATTCGGCCTGCCGCGCGGCGCACGGCAAGCCATCCGCCGGTATCGCCGTCAGAAACGGTGGCGCAGCCCGAGGTTGACCATCGTCTGCGAACTCGTGCCCGCGTAACCGTACGAACCGATCGACGCCTGTGCGGCCATCGAGCCGCCGTTGCCGTCGCCGGTCTGGCCGCTCGCGTGCTGGTACGCGGCGGTCAGGTAGACGTCGGTGCGCTTGGACAGGTTGTAGTCGGCGCCGGCCGATACCTGGTGATAGGTCGCCGACGTGTCGCCGCCCGAGCGCGTGTAGCTGTAGCCGACGCCGACGAGCAGCGCGTTCGTCGCCTGGTAGTTCACGAAGCCTTGCCCCGTGTTGTAGTGCTCGTTCGAACCGAACACGGAGCTTGCGTCGCGGCGGTACTGCGCGTTGCTGTAGCCGACGCCGAACGTGAACGGGCCGGCGACGTACTGGCCCGCGATGCGTGCGATGCCGAACGCGTGCGCGCTCGCATAGCCGCTGTTGATCGGGCCGTCGAACGTGCCGTCCGACGAGCTGGTCCAGCCGTTGCGCACGCCGTTCGACGCGGGGCTGTTGGTCGCGTGGAAGTAGCCGCCCGCGACGCTGAACGGCCCGTTGTTGTACGACACGGCGGCCGAGTAAGACTGCGCGGCGCCGGTGCTGCCGGCGATGCCGCCGAACGAATACATCGCGGCGAACTGCAGGCCCGCATAGACGGCCGACGTGTACTTGACCGCGTTGTCGACGCGGAAGCTGTTGTCGTAGTTGTCGACGTCGCCCGGCGTCGCGAACGCGCTGCCCAGATAGTTGTCGGCGGTGATGCCCTGCACGAGGTCGACGAGCGGGTCGTACTGGCGGCCGAACGTGAGCGTGCCGTAGCGGTCGCTCGTCAGGCCGACGAAGGCCTGACGGCCGAACAGGCGGCCGCCCTGGCCTTGCCGGCCGTTGCTCGGGTCGAAGCCGTTCTCCAACTGGAACAGCGCCTTGAGCCCGCCGCCGAGATCCTCGGTGCCTTTCACGCCCCAGCGGCTGCCGGCGAGATTGCCCGCGCTGCTGTTGCCGAGCATCCACGCGTTGTCCTTGCCTTGGGCGTGGTTCACATAGGTGATCGACGTGTCGATCACGCCATACAGCGTGACGCTCGACTGCGCATGCGCGACGGACGTCGCCGCGAACGACGCGAGGGCAATCATCGAGAGGGCCGTGCGTTTCATTTTATCTCCTGTGCGCATGGGTGGGTTCGTGATCCGGAATGGCAGGAGACTACAGAGCCGCACTGAAACGGCAAAAATGGAATGCTTCGTTGTGGCCTGATGTAGACAGGGATGTTTCTCGGAATTCACCGTTGAGGGATCAGGATTATTGATAAGCGCGTATCAATGGGCTGCCATTCCACCGGTTTTTCAGTGGGCTTTGCGCGTGTCGTGATAATTCGGCGTGATTTGCGGGTGAACTACCGCGATCTCGATATTGTTTTCGATCCGTCAAATCGTTATTTAACGAATTGAATCGGCTGCGCTGAAATGAATGTGATAAATGTGCGTCGCGCGTGAGCGGTGACGGCCTGTCGGTGCGTCGTAGCCGCCGCACGTTGAAACTCGGGCCGCGAACTCGCCTTGGCTCGTCAACGCGCCGCATCCGATCGCGGCCGGGCTGCCGGCCGGCACGACGAACGCGTACGGCAAGCAGGCGCCGATGAGCCGTGGCAAGCCGGGGCTCGGCGCGATCACGATCGCGACCGTGTACGGTCAACCCGACAACGCCGCGATCTTCGCGTACGAGAAAGGCGTGACGATGGACTACGAAACGCTCGCGCCCGCGCGCCGCCGCGACGCCGCCTCGATCAGTTGCGCCAGCGCTTGCGCGGGCTCCGACATCGTGCGCCGCGCACGATGCACGAGCCCGATGTCGCGATGAAACGTGTGATGCCCGAGGTCGATCGCGCGCACGCCGGCCGGCCAGCGGCGATACACGGCGGTCTGCGGCACGATCGCGACGCCGACGCCGTTCTCGACCAGCTTGACGATCGCGTCGAGCTCGTCGAGTTCACAGGTGTCGCGCACCGCGATGTGCATCTTGCGCAGAAAGCGGTCGACCTGGCGGCCGCCGAACGACGCGCGGTCGTAGCGCACGAACGGTTCGTTCGCGAGCAGCGCGGCCCAGTCCTTGCCCTTCACGCCGCGCGGCACGATCAGCCGGAACGGTTCCTGTGCGAGCGTGGTCCAGTGCAGGTCGCTCTGCAGCGCAAAAGGCGGCCGGATGATCGCGGCCATGTCGATTTCGCCCGCGTCGACGCGGTTGACCAGCTCGATCGACAGCCCGGGTATCACGCGCGTGCGGCACCCGGGATGGCGGCGATGGAAATCGGCCAGCGCAGCCGGCAGCAGCGCGCTCTGCACCGATGCGATCGCGCCGATCGTCACGCGCACGGCGGCGGGCGAGCCGGGCGCGGCCGAGCTCAGGTTCTCGTACAGGCCGATCAGCGCCTGCGCCTGGTCGAGCACGTGATGGCCCCGCTCGTTGAGCCGCGCCGATCGCCCTTGCCGGTCGAACAGCGCGAAGCCGAGCTCGGCTTCGAGGCGCTGCATCTGTGCGCTGACGGCCGCCTGCGTGAGCCCGATACGGTTGCCGGCCGCGGCAAAGGTGCCTTCGCGGGCGACGGCGACGAGGGTTTTCAGTTCGCGGATCATTCATCAATTCCGTTTGTGAATCAGCCAATTTTATATTGATTTAATTTTTGCTCGGCGTTGTCTACCATGGTGCCGTCCTCGCGCCACGCGAGCGTTTCTTCACGAGGCCATCATCCATCATGAGTCTTTCCCCGTTTCACCTGGCGATTCCCGTCTACGACCTGCCGGCCGCGCGCGATTTCTACGGCCGCGTGTTCGGGCTGGAAGAGGGGCGTTCGAGTGCGCAGTGGGTCGACTTCAACTTTTACGGGCATCAGCTCGTGATCCACGAGCATCCGAAAACCGCGTCGCAGGAAGGCGCGCATACGAATGCGGTCGACGGTCACGACGTACCGGTGCCGCATTTCGGGACCGTGCTCGACTGGGCGAGCTGGGAAGCGCTGGCCGAGCGGCTGCGCGGGTTCGGCGTGACTTTCGTGATCGAGCCGTACGTGCGGTTCCAGGGGCAGGTCGGCGAACAGGCGACGATGTTCCTGTTCGATCCGTGCGGCAATGCGCTCGAATTCAAGGCGTTCCGCGACATCGGCCAGCTGTTCGCGAAGTGACCGGCCGGGGCGCCAGCGCCGATTGACGTTGGGTGCGAGAATGCGGCCTTCAGCCCGGCCGCGCGCAGGTGCGACGGCCGGCGCCGCGCCGCACGGCATCCGTCCGTGCGCGCCGTTCTCCAAGGAACCCGTATGGACAGTCACATCGCGCCGGTGGCGCTGAACAAGGCCTACCGTCTGCTCAATCACGGCCCGACCGTGCTCGTGTCGGCCCGCCACGACGGCGTCGACAACGTGATGGCCGCCGCGTGGGCGTGCGCGCTCGATTTCCTGCCGCCGAAGCTGACGGTCGTGCTCGACAAATCCGCGAAGACGCGCGAGCTCGTCGAGCGCAGCGGCACGTTCGTGATCCAGGTGCCGACGGCCGCGCAATTGCAGCTCACGCATGCGGTCGGCAGCCACAGCCTCGCGCAGCGGCCCGACAAGCTGCGCGAAGCGGGCGTCACGCTGTTCGACGTCGACGGTCACGACTTGCCGTTCGTCGCCGGCTGCTCGGGCTGGCTCGCGTGCCGGCTGATTCCGGAACCGCACAACCAGCAGACCTACGACCTGTTCATCGGCGAGGTGATCGGCGCATGGTCGGACACGCGCGTGTTTCGCGACGGCCACTGGTATTTCGAATCGGCCGATCCCGCGTTGCGCAGCCTGCACTACATCGCGGGCGGCAATTTCTACGCGATCGGCGAATCGCTGTACGTCGATCCGGACGCGCAGTAAGCGCCGCACGCCCTTTCCCGAATCGGGCGCGCTTCATGCGCGCTTTTTCAATTCCGCCAGCATGAGGTCGACGAACGCCTGCGCGACGCGCGGCAGCGTGCGCCCGCGCTTCGCGACGAGCGCGATCGGCCGCACGAACGCGGGATCGTCGATCGGCTTCGCGACCAGTTCGGGCTCGGCGCGCACCTCGCGGGCGGTCGCGGGCAGGATCGTCACGCCGAGGCCGCCGCGCACCATCGCGACGGCCGTCATCATGTAGGTCGGCTCGCACGCGATGTCGGGCGTGCAGCCGGCCGCGTCCAGCGCGGCATCGACGACGCTGCGCACGCTCGTGCCCTGCGCGGTGAGCACGAGCGGCACGCCGGCGACGTCGGCGGTGGTGACGCGGCGCTTGCGCGCGAGCGGATGATCCTGCGGGCACACGGCGACGAGCCGGTCGGCGCCCGCATACAGCACCTCCAGCGACGCATCGAACGTATCGCCGCCGGTCAGCCCGAGATCGGCATCCTCGTTGCGCACCAGCGCGGTGACGAGGCTCGCGACGCCGTCGCGGATCTCGAAGCCCGCGCGCGGCACGTCGCGCCGGAACGACTGGATCAGCTCCGGCAGCACACTCGACGCGAAGGTCGGCAGGCACGCGAGCCGCACCGTGCCGCTCGCGCCTTCGCCGAGCGCACGCGCATCGCGCAGCACGCGCTCCATGTCGTCGAGCGAGCGCTGCAACAGCGGCAGCAGTTCGCGCCCGGTCTGCGTGAGCGCGACGCTGCGGCTGTTGCGGTCGAACAGGCGCGCGCCGACGATGTCCTCGAGCCGGCGGATCTGCACGGTCAGCGCCGGCTGCGACAGGTGCAGCCGTGCGGCCGCGCGCGTGAAGTTGCCGGCGTGCGCGACGGTGACGAACGCGCGAATGTCGCGAAGATTCAGATCCATAACGGTTCGTGATTGCTGCGATCAAATCATTTCAATTGTGCTATCGCTGCGCCGACCTTACGCTCGTCTCCAACAAAAGACAAGGTAGGAGACACGGATGCTGCCGTTACTCGGGCTGGGCACGATCGTCGTGCTGCTGGCCGCCATTCTGTCGAAGCGGATGTCGCCGCTCGTCGCGCTGATCATCGTGCCGATCGCCGCGTCGCTGATCGGCGGCTTCGGGCTGCACACCAGCAAGTTCGTCATCGACGGGCTGAAGGGGCTCGCGCCCGTCGTCGGGATGTTCGTGTTCGCGATCCTCTATTTCGGGACGATCACCGACGCCGGCACGCTCGACCCGATCATCGACCGGATCCTGCGCGCGGTCGGCACGCGGCCGACACGCATCGTGATGGGTACGACGCTGCTCGCGCTGCTGATCCACCTCGACGGCTCGGGCGCCGTCTGCTTCCTCGTGACGATTCCGGCCGTGCTGCCGCTGTACGACCGGCTGAAGATGGACCGGCGCGTGCTGGCCGCCGCGGTGTCGATGGCCGCGGGCATCAACTTCCTGCCGTGGACGGGGCCGATGATCCGCGCGTCGGCGTCGCTGCACCTGCCGGTGTCGGCGCTGTTCAATCCGCTGATTCCGGTGCAGGCGATCGGGCTCGTGTTCGTGTTCGGCGTCGCGTACTGGCTCGGGCGGCGCGAGGAGAAGCGGCTCGGCCTGTCGCGCGACGATGCGTCGATCCCGCTGCCCCGGCGCGAACTGACGCCCGACGAGCAGGCGCTGCGCCGGCCGCACCTGTTCTGGTTCAACCTCGTGCTGACGCTCGTCGTGCTCGGCACGATGGTCGTGATGGGCGAGAAGATCCCGCCCGCGATCATGTTCATGGTCGGGCTGTGCATCGCGCTGATGGTGAACTACCCGGACGTCGACATGCAACGCAAGCGCATCGACGCGCATGCGCGCGCCGCGCTGATGATGGCCGGCATCCTGCTCGCGGCCGGCGTGTTCACGGGGATCATGCAGGGCAGCGGGATGCTGAAGGCGATGGCGCAGGCGGCGGTCGGCTTCGTGCCGCCGTCGATGGCAGGCCATATCCCGGTCGCGCTCGGCCTCGCGTCGATGCCGCTCAGCATGCTGTTCGATCCCGATTCGTTCTACTTCGGCGTGCTGCCCGTGATCGCGGAAGTGGCCGGCCAGCTCGGCGTGCCGGCGGTGCAGGTCGGACAGGCGGCGCTGCTCGGCCAGATGACGACGGGCTTTCCGGTCAGCCCGCTCACGCCAGCGACGTTTCTCGTCGTCGGGCTGTGCGGAATCGAGCTGGCCGAGCATCAGAAATTCACGTTTCCGCTGCTGTTCGGCGCGTCGATCGTGATGACGATCGCGTGCGTCGTGCTCGGCGTTTTTTGATATTTGCCGGCGATGCGCTCGCCGGACGACGGTACGGACATGACAGCAAAGCCATCACACGAACGGCGCGTGCGCATCGGCGCGGGCGCCGGCTACTCGGGCGACCGGATCGAGCCCGCGGTCGAGCTGGCCGAACACGGGCGGCTCGACTATCTGGTCTTCGAATGCCTGGCCGAGCGCACGATCGCGATTGCGCAGCAGGCGCGCCGCAAGGATCCGGCGCTCGGCTACGATCCGCTGCTCGACGCGCGGATGCACGCGGTGCTGCCGATTGCGGCGGCGAAGCGCGTGCGCATCGTGTCGAACATGGGCGCGGCGAACCCGCGCGCGGCCGCGCGGCGTACCGCGCAGATCGCGCAGTCGCTCGGCATCGCGGGGCTGAAAGTCGCGGCGGTCGAAGGCGACGACGTGCTCGACGTCGTGCTGCGCGGCGCGTTCCGCTTCGAGGAATCGGGCGACGACGTCGCCGCGTATCGCGACCGCATCGTGTCCGCGAACGCGTATCTCGGCGCCGCGCCGATCGTCGACGCGCTCGCGGCCGGCGCGGACGTCGTGATGACCGGTCGCGTCGCCGATCCGTCGCTGTTCGCCGCGCCGCTGATCCATGCGTTCGGCTGGCGGATGGACGACTGGGACGCGCTGGGGGCGGCGACCGTCGTCGGCCATCTGCTCGAATGCGCGGGGCAGGTGACGGGCGGCTATTTCGCCGATCCCGGCTACAAGGACGTGCCGAATCTGGCGCGGCTCGGCTTCCCGATCGGCGAGGTCGCGGCCGACGGCACGGTCGTGATCACGAAGGTGCCGCACGCGGGCGGCCGCGTGAGCGCGGCGAGCTGCAAGGAACAGCTGCTCTACGAGATTCACGACCCGGCGCGGTATCTGCAGCCGGACGTCGTGGCGGATTTCACGCGCGTGGCGGTCGCCGAGGAAGCGGCCGATCGCGTGCGCGTGACGGGCGGGCGCGGCACCGCGCGGCCCGATACGCTGAAGGTATCGGTCGCGTATGTCGACGGCTGGATCGGCGAAGGCCAGATCTCGTACGGCGGACCGGGCGCGCTCGCGCGTGCGCGTCTCGCGCTCGACATCGTGCGCGAGCGGCTCGCGCTGACCGGCATCGCGGCGAGCGAGCTGCGCTTCGACGTGATCGGCGTCGACGCGCTGTATGGCGACGCGACGCCGGCCGTGCGCGGCGAGCCGGCCGAGGTGCGCGTGCGGGTGGCCGGCCGCGCGGCGAACGCCGCCGAAGCCGCGCGGATCGGCAACGAAGTCGAGACGCTCTATACGAACGGGCCGGCCGGCGGCGGCGGCGCGTTCAAGTCGACGCGCGAGGTGATCGCGGTGCAGTCGGTGCTGCTGCCGCGCGCGGCCGTGACGCCGTCGTTTTCATTCGTGGAGGCCTGATGCAACTGCGTGAACTCGCGCATGCGCGCACCGGTGACAAGGGCAATACGCTGAACGTGTCGGTCATCTGCCGCGATCCGCGTCATTACGACCATCTGCGCACGCATCTGGATGCGCAAGCGGTGAAGAGATGGCTCGCGGGCATCGTGCACGGCGACGTCGTGCGCTACGAGTTGCCGGCGCTCGGCGCGTTCAACTTCGTGCTGCGCGATGCGCTCGGCGGCGGGGTGACGCGCTCGCTCGCGCTCGACGCGCACGGCAAGTCGGTCAGTTCGGCGCTGCTGGCGATCGAGGTGCCCGAGCCGGCGTGACGCAGGCGTCGCGGCCGGCGAGCTGGACGATGTCGAGCTTCAGTTTCATGGGCGGTGTCGGTGGATGAGGTCCGTCGCGCATGCGTGTACGCTACGGCCTCGCGGGTCGATTCCCGCGCGTACCGAACGGAGCCTGAAGTGAACAACAAGATCGTAACGCCGACCGGCGTGAATGGCGAGACCGGGTGGCGCAGCCGGCGCGCGGCCCTCGCCGTGCGCGTCGCGCTCGCGTGTGTGGGTGCGCTGGTCGTGCAGGCCACCGCCGCCGCCGCGCCGACGGCGTCGTGCAACGAACGACTGACGGCACTGATCGTACCTGCGCTGCAGCAGACCGCGTTCGCCCGGCGCGACATCCATGCCGCGGTGGACGAGCGCAACGGCGACGTCTACCGGATCCGCCTGTTCACGACGCCCGACCATCCGGGCACGCCGAATCGCGAAGCGACGGTCGGCTGGGTGATGCTCGATACGCGGACGATGCAGGTGCTCGACGTCACACGCGATCCCGACCGGCCGGACGTGCTGAAGATCGACCGGGGCGCGCTGTCGCGTTTCGTGTCGACGTGCGCGGTATCGGTCGCGCCGGTACACAGTGCCGTCGATTGCGATGCGCTGAACCGCCGTGCTCAGACGCAAGGAGATTACGTGATGGGCAGCGATGCAGGGCGCGTCGTCATCGGCAACGGGCGGCTGCCGTTCTTTTCCGCACCGGACGATGCATGCAGGATCGACGGGCTGTTCATCGTCGAGCACGACCACGTCGATGCGCGGACCGAGTACGGCCGCTTCACGTCGGTCGTCTACCTGAATCCGCGTACACGCGGCATCGCCGAAGGGTGGGTGCGCACCGCGCGGCTGAAGCCGGACGGCACCGGCATCGCGCCGCGGCAACCTTGATCCGTCGAGTCTGCAACAATCCGCCACACACAAATCCGAACCGATTTCGTCATGACCATTCAGAACCGGAACCGACGTCTGAAGCCGCTCGTCACCCTTGGCACGTTCACGGCACTCACGGCGCTCGCCGCGCTGTCGCCCGTTCATGCCGCCGAGCCGGCCCAACCCGACCGTCAACTGAAAACCTTCATCCACGACACGTACGGCGACTGGCGTGCGGACCGCAAGGGCTGGCAGGCGGAAGAGGGCGATTTCATCCATTCGCCGTGCGGCGTGCTGCGCGTGGCGACCGCGGACGGCCCGCGCATGCTGCTCGCGATGTGCGGCGAGACCGACGCGGCGGTGCAGAACGGGATGCCGGGCATGGATTCGGATGCGACGCCGGGCGCGATCGACCTGTACGTGCTGAAGCCTTCGCCGGACGGCAGGACGCTCGAGCCGGTCGCGAAGAAAACGGAGATCGCATCGGGCGAGCGCGGCGAACCGGGCACGGTGCGCATCGAGCGGCTCGGGCCGCACCTGTTCGGGTTCGTGATCGGCGAAAGCGATACGCGGCAGGGCTACACGCAACGCTTTCGTTCGATCTGGCTGCCGTACGGCAACGCGCTGGTGCATGCGGCGGCGCGCATCGACGAGGCGCTCGACAATGCCGAGTCGACGGAATGCGCGCATGCTCGCGCGCGTTGCGAGGAACGCCGCTTCGAGATCGCGCCGGACACGACCGGCTCGGGCGACGTCTACCCGCTGACGGTCACGGAAACGGGCACGCGCGGCGACAAGGCGATCCACGCACGCTACACGGTGAAGTTCGACGCCGCGCGCGGCCGCTACGTCGTGCCGAAGGCGCTGCGCGACGGATACTGATCCGCCGCGCGGGAACGGGCGGCATGGCGCCGCCCGCGCATCACACGTACAGGTAGCGCACCAGGTGGAAGAACACCGGCGCGGCGAAGCAGATCGAATCGACGCGATCGAGCATCCCGCCGTGGCCGGCGATCATCGAGCCCCAGTCCTTCGTGCCGAGCGAGCGCTTGACGGCCGACAGCACGAGCCCGCCGACGAAGCCCGCGATCACGATCGCGAGCGAGATCCCGAACGCCGCGCCGAAGCTGAACGGCGTCACGCGATACAGCGACGCGCCGCACAGCGTGGCGAGCAGGCCGCCGCCGATGAACCCCTCGATCGTCTTCGACGGCGACAGCTGCGGCGCGATCTTGCGGCGTCCGAACAGCTTGCCGACCACGTACTGCAGCACGTCGCTGATCTGCACGACGAACAGGAAGAAGAACAGCAGCAGCGCGTTCTGCCCCGCGTAGCGCGGAATGTCGAGGATCAGCACGGCCGGCGCATGGCTCAGCCCGTACACGCACACCATCAGCGCCCAGTTGATCTTCGCGTTGCGGCTCAGGAATTCGCGCGTGTCCTGCGTGAGCGCCGACACGAGCGACATCGCGAAGAACAGGTGCACGGGCACGAAGATCGAGTACATCCCGTACCAGTTGATGCCGAGCAGCAGGTACTGCACGGGGATCGCGACGAAGAACGCGATGAAGAGCGTCGTATGGTCGCTCGCGGTGGTCGGCGTGAGCGTGATGAACTCGCGCAGCGTCAGGTACGACAGCAGCGCGAATACCAGGTACGTGACGTTGTTGCCGAGGCCGATCGCGACGGCCATGATCGCGATCATCGCCCACCATGCGCGGATGCGCTGGTTCAGGTTGACGATGGTCGCGCTCGTGCCGCCGCTGCGCGCGCCGAGGATCGCGCCGATCACGGTCGCGACGACGAGCACGCCCGTGACGCCCGCGACCAGTTCCCAGAAGAGGGTTCGCATGGTTGGTATCCTGAAAAGGGGGAAGGGGCGCGCCGCGTTCAGCCGGCCGGCCGCTGCGGCGGCGCGAGCGCGATGACCGCGTCGCGCATGCGGGCGAGGAATGTCGGCTTGTCTTCCTGGGCGCCGAGCGCTTCGTTCGCGCCGAAATGCACCTTGCAGATCAGCGGCACGGGCCAGATCGCGCCCTTCGGCATGATGCGCTGCAGGTTCTCGAGATAGACGGGCGCGAGCGCGACGTCCGGGAACTCGGTCGCGAGATGGAACAGCCCGCTCTTGAACGGCTGCGGCAGCACGTCGGCGCCGCGCGTGCCTTCCGGGAAGATGATGATCGAATGACCCTGCCGCAGCGCATCGCGCACCGGGTCGAGCGGATCGCCGCCCGATTCGCGATGACGGTCGATCAGCACGACGTTCAGCAGCTTCTGCGCGATGTGGCGCTTCAGGTCGCTGCTGTCCCAGTAGTCGCGCGCGGCGACCGGCCGCACGACCGCGCGCACGTCGCGCGGCAGCGCGGCGAGGATCGCGAGCGTGTCGATGTGGCTCGTGTGGTTCGAGAAATAGATCTTCTGCGTCGGGGACGGCGGCGCCTGATGCCAGACCGGATACGCGCCGGCGACGAGCCGCACGATGGACAGCAGGAAGTCGCGCTGCCAGACGTTAAGGATGTTCATCGGCGCGCGGCCTCCTGCGTGCATGCCCGGCCCGCCGCGCACGCGCGGCGGACGGAACCCCGGAATGCCGGCGCGGCAGGATGCGCGCCGAACGGCTCTTGTTTAAATTTTTTCAAAGTTCGTGGCTGCCTGTCGCAGGTCCGCGATAATCGGACGATTCGCCGTCGCACGCGGTCGCGTCGCGGCGAATGCGCCGGTCGGCGGCGTGATAATCGGCTGTTGCACGAGTGCCCGTCTGCAGTTCGAATGGATCTCGCGGCGATCGGGCCAGCGGATTATCGCGAGTTTCGCCGAAAAACGCCAGATTGGCGCCACGCGGGCCGGCCGGGCCGCCTGCTTGACGCATCGGGGCGGCTCGGCGACGATGGGGGCCGTTCAATCCAGGCCGACGACGGCCGTTTCGCCGCCCGGGGCATGGCGGCGGGAAACGCATCCAACCGTGCCGCGCGAATAATACGAATACGAAACGATGAGCCTCTACGCACTCAAACCCAAATTCCAGAACCGTCTGCGCCCGTTCGCGAATTCGCTGGCCGAACGCGGCGTCACGGCCAACCAGGTCACGCTGTTCGCGGCCGGCGGCTCGATCGTCGTCGGCGCGCTCGCCGGGCTCGGCGTATTCGCCCGCGCGCTGTTCCTGCTGATTCCGCTGTGGCTGTTCGCGCGGATGGCGCTCAACGCGATCGACGGGATGCTCGCGCGCGAGCACGGGCAGAAGAGCACGCTCGGCGCGTACCTGAACGAGCTGGGCGACATCGTGTCCGACGTCGCGCTCGTGCTGCCGTTCCTCGCGATTCCCGCGTTCGCGCCGGCGGACGTCTGGCTGTTCGCGCTGACGGCGGTGATCGTCGAATGCGCGGGGCTGATCGGCCCGCTCGTCGGCGCGACGCGCCGCTACGACGGCCCGTTCGGCAAGAGCGACCGGGCGCTGGCCCTCGGCGCGTTCGCGCTGTGGATCGGCCTCGGCTTCCCGGTCGGCGGTGTCGCCGCGTGGCTGTGGCGGCTGTTGATCGTGCTGTCGATCGTGACGGCGGTGCGGCGCGTGCAGGCCGGCGTCGCCGAAGCGGGCCGCTGACGGGCCGCGCCGGAGGGCGGCGCCACATGATTCGAATAACGAAACGAGAGAGATCGCATGAACGCACGCACGGCCCGTGAGGCCGACTTCATCACGCACGACGGCGCAACGCTGTTCTATCGCCACTGGCCCGCGACGGGCCCGCGCTGCCGCGGCGCGATCGTGCTGCTGCATCGCGGCCACGAACACTCGGCGCGCGTCGCGCACCTCGTCGACGAGCTCGACCTGCCGGATTTCGCGTTTTTTGCGTGGGACGCACGCGGCCACGGCCGCTCGCCGGGCGCGCGCGGCTACAGCCCGAGCGCGGCCGCGTCGGTGCGCGACCTGCAGACCTTCGTCGAGCATATCCGCGACACGCACGGCATCGCGATCGAGGATATCGCGGTGATTGGCCAGAGCGTCGGCGCGGTGCTCGCGGCGACCTGGGCGCACGATTACGCGCCGCCGATCCGCGCGCTCGTCGTCGCGTCGCCGGCCTTCCACATCAAGCTCTACGTACCGTTCGCGCGGCCAGGGCTGAGGCTGATGCACAAGCTGCGCGGGCTGTTCTACGTGAACAGCTACGTGAAGCCGACATTCCTCACGCACGACCCCGAGCGGATCGCGAGCTACGCGTCCGATCCGCTGATCACGCGGCCGATCGCGGTCAACATGCTGCTCGACCTGCACGATACCGCGCAGCGGATCGTCGCCGACGCGGCCGCGATCACCGTGCCGACCCAGTTGCTGATCTCGGGCGCCGACTGGGTCGTGCATCGCGGCCCGCAGGACCGTTTCTTCGAGCGGCTCGGCTCGGCGCGCAAGGAGCGCATCGTGCTGCCGGGCTTCTACCACGACACGCTCGGCGAGCGCGACCGCGCGCAGGCGCTCGCGCCGCTGCGTGCGTTCGTGCTGCGCGAGTTCGATGCGCCGAGCCCGCGCGTGTCGCTCGCCGATGCCGACCGCCGCGGCGCGTTCCACGACGAATACGCGGCGCTCGGCCGGCCGCCGGCCAACGTGTTCGCGCGGACGTACTGGGCGCTCACGCGCGCCGGCCTGAAAGCCGGCGGCGCGCTGTCCGACGGCATCGCGCTCGGGTTGCGGCTCGGCTTCGATTCGGGCTCGACGCTCGACTACGTGTACCGCAATCGCGCGCAGGGGCGGTTCGGCATCGGCGCGCTGATCGACCGCACGTATCTCGATTCGCCGGGCTGGGTCGGCATCCGCCAGCGCAAGGTGCATCTGCAGGAACTGATCGGCACGGCGATCGGCCGCCTGCGCGGGAACGGCACGCCGGTGCGGATCGTCGACATCGCGGCCGGCCACGGGCGCTACGTGCTCGACGCGATCGCGATGGCCGCCGAGCGCGACGGCGCGGCGCCCGACGACATCACGCTGCGCGACTACAGCCCGCCGAACGTCGAGGCCGGCCGCGTGCTGATCGCGCAGCGCGGCCTCGAGCCGATCGCGCGCTTCGAGCGCGGCGATGCGTTCGACGAGGCGTCGCTCGCGACGCTCGAGCCGCGGCCGACGCTGGCGATCGTGTCGGGCCTGTACGAGCTGTTCGGCGAGAACGCGCTGATCGAGCGCTCGCTGCGCGGGCTCGCGCAGGCCGTGCCGCCGGGCGGCTATCTCGTCTATACGGGGCAGCCGTGGCATCCGCAGCTCGAATTCATCGCGCGCGCGCTGAACAATCACCGCGGCGAGTCGACCTGGGTGATGCGCCGTCGTTCGCAAGCCGAAATGGACGAGCTCGTTGCGCGGGCGGGTTTCCGCAAGCTCGACCAGCGCATCGACGAGATGGGCATCTTCACGGTCAGCCTTGCGCAGCGGGTCGACGCGTCATGAGCGCGCTCGGCGGCGGCGCGGGTGTGGATGCGGACGCGAGCGGCGGTCTGGCCGAGCCGGCAGCCGGCGCGCGCGACGCGTCGTTCGCGCTGCGCTTGTGCTGGCTCGCGGCGATGGGCGCCGTGTTCTTCTCGACGTACGGCTTCGCGAACTGGCTCGCCGCGCGCCGCGCCGCGGTGCCGACGTTCGCGTTCGGCTGGGAGCATGCGATCCCGTTCGTGCCGTGGACGATCGTGCCTTACTGGTCGATCGACCTGCTGTATGCGCTGTCGTTCTTCTTCTGGACGCGCCGCGACGATCTGCTCGATCACGTGAAGCGGCTGCTGACCGTGCAACTGGTGTCGGTCGCGTGCTTCGTCGCGTGGCCGCTGCGCTTCGGCTTCGAGCGGCCCGACGCGGGCGGCGTGGCCGGCGCGCTGTTCACGCTGCTGATGGGCTTCGACAAGCCGTTCAACCAGGCGCCGTCGCTGCATATCGGGTTGCTCGTCGTGCTGTGGGCCGTCTATGCGAAGCACCTGCGTGGCACGTTCGCGCGCGTCGTGCTGCATCTGTGGTTCGCGGCGATCGGCGTGTCGGTGCTGACGACTTATCAGCATCATGCGATCGACGTGCCGACCGGGGCGGCCGTCGGCTGTCTCGCGCTGTTCCTGTTTCCGCTGCGCGATGCCGCAGGCCGCTTGCCGGGCGCCGATGCGTCGCCGTCCGCCGCCGGTCGCGCGCTCGCGCGCCGCTATGCGTTAGGCGCCGCGCTGGTCGCGCTCGCGGCGCTGGCGTGCGTGGCGCGCGCGCCGGGCTGGGCGCTGGCGGCAGGGTGGGTCGCGCTGGCGCTCGCCTGCGTCGCATGGGCGTACCGGCGCGGCGCGCCCGGCGCGTTCCAGAAGGATGCGGACGGGCGGTTTCCGGTCTTCATGGGCTGGCTGCTCGCGCCGACGATCGCCGGCGCGTTCGTCAATTCGCGGCTGTGGACGTTCCGGCAGCCGGCGCCGGTGCGGATCGACGAGCGCGTGTCGATCGGCCGGACGCCGACGACGCGCGAGATCCGGCGCCACGGCTTCACCGCGCTGGTCGACCTGACCGCCGAGATGCCGCGCTGGGCGGCGGCCGATGCGTCGCTCGCGTATGCGTGCGTGCCTCAGCTCGACCTCGTCGCGCCGACGGCGGCGCAGCTCGCGCAGGCCGTCGCGGCGCTCGATCGGCTGCACGGCGACGGGCGCGACGTGCTGGTCTGCTGCGCGCTCGGCTACGGACGCAGCGTGCTGTGCGCGGCCGCGTGGCTCGCGGCGCGGCGCGGGCTGACGGATGCGCGCGACGCGCTGGCCTCGGTGCGCGCGGTCCGGCCGCGCGCGGTGTGGTCGGATGACGGCGTGGCCGTGCTGCAGCAGTGGATCGATCGCCGTCGCGATGCGGGGCGCGTGTGATGCGCGATCCGTCCGGCCCGTTCAGGATCGCCGCCGCGCGCGGCGCGCTCGATGCGGGTGCGTGGGCGATTGCGGTCGCGCTGGCCGCGGCCGGCGCGGGCGGATGGCTCGCGGCGGGCTGGCCGCCGGCGACGCTTGCCCGCGTGCTGCTGGCCGTCGTCAGCACCGGATCGGGGATTGCGGCGCTGTGGTACGCGGTGCGCGTCGAGATCGATCGGCGGCTGTTTGCCGCGCTGGCGCGGGCGGTGGACGGCGACGGGTCGGTCGATGCCGGGCTGGCGGCGCTCGACCGCGCGCTCGCCGATCTGGGCTGGATCGATACGACGAAGGCCGGGCGCACGCTCGACGCGCGCGTGCGCGGCGCGGTCGGGCTGTGCCGGGCCGCCGTGCTCGTCGCGGTCGTGCAGTGGCTCGTCGTCGGTATCGCGATCGCGGTGTCGCCGATCGGCTAGCGATGCATGCGATGCGTCATGCGCGGGCCGTCCGTTGCGTCCGCGTGCGCTTGGCCTCGTACATCGCCTGGTCCGCATGCTCGATCAGCGCATTCATGTCGGTACCGTCGTCCGGCAGCATCGCGATGCCGACGCTGACGCCGAGCCGCAGCGGATGCCTGTCGAATTCGAACGGCTCGCCGACCTGCCGCGAGAGCCGCATGCTCTGCGTATGGGCATCGTCGCGGGTGCCGAGGTTCGGCAGGATCACCGCGAATTCGTCGCCGCCGACGCGCGCGACCGTATCCGAGCGACGCACCGCGGCCTGCATCCGCATGGCGACCTCGCGCAGCGCGGCGTCGCCCGCGCGGTGGCCGAATTCGTCGTTGATCGGTTTCAGTCCGTCCATGTCGATGTTGAGAATGCCGAGCCGGCCGCTCGCGCGCAGCGTCGTGTGCATCGACTGGCGCAGGCGGTCGTAGAACAGCGCGCGGTTCGGCAAGCCCGTCAGCGCGTCGTGCGTCGCGCGCAGATAGAGTTCGTTCGCTTCGTTGCGGGCCGCGTGGAACATCGCGGCGGCGATCAGGTCGGCCATCAGCCGCAGCGTGGCCGCGTCGGCCGGCGAAAAGCCGTCGACGTCCGGCGACATCACCTTCAGCACGCCGACCGTCGTGTCGGCGTGCGTGAGCGGCATCACGAGCATCGAGCGCAGGCCGACCCGGCGGCACGCATCGCGATCGACGCGCGGGTCGGCTTCCGAATCGACGCAGTGCAGCAGCTTGCCCTGCTGCACGCACAGGCCCGACAGGCTGCCCGAGCGCCGCAACCGTAGCCCGAGCATCCCGGCGGCCGTGCCCGACGCGGCGCGGTACACCATGTCGTCGCCTTCGGCGAATTCGACCGCGGCGGCGCTCGCGCCGGTGAGCTGCGGCACCTGCTCGGCCACGTAGGCCATCACGCTGCCGAGGTCGAGGCCGAGTTTCGCGATTTCGGCCTGAGCGGCGATGATGCGCAGCAGCGTCCCGGCGGACGGGGTGGCGGCGTCGGCGATTTGATCCAAGTCAGTTTTCCGTGAAGAAAGTACGTCGCGCGGCGCGTACTTGCGGTAGCATACGCGCCGCTTGCGGCAGCGCATTCCGGGCGGTCCGCACGGAATGCAGGCGATGCCCGGCCAGCCGTATCGCGCCGGCAGTATGCCGTTCCAGCCGTCCGGCTGGCAACGGCGCCATTCTTGCCATTCACCCTTCCTGCTCGGCATTTCCGACCGAATTGAGATTTTTTCGCCTCTCAGTCGCGAATCACGGTAAGTTTTGTTCTATTTTTGAGATAGTGTGACGAATGATGGGCGCCGGTGCCAGGCGTCCCTCAGCGCGACGAACCGGTCATTGAAGCATCCGCCGCGTCGTCCCGATAAATGCAATCAAGCCAGATATGAGGGGAAGCAGAGGGGATGTGCACTCACGGGCATAGCTGCTTTGCGCGCGTCGGTTGCGACGCGCAGGATGATCGGACGATCGTGACGACGCGGGGCCGCGCATGAAGCCGGCCGTGTCGCTGTTCGTCCTGGCGGCCGCGATGACCGGCGCTTTCCATACGGCCGCGCTGTCGGCCGCGCCGCTGCCGGCGGTGCCGGCCGCTGCGTCGACGGCCGCGGCCGCTCACGCGGCGGCGCCCGATGCGGCGCCAATCGCGGTGCCCGCGGCCGCGCCGGCGGCGGCCAGCGTCCCGGCCGCCGGCCTGCCGGCGACGACCGTGCGTGTGCCGTTCGCGTCGCTCGGCGCGTTCGATCCGCTGCGCCTGCGCGGCGCCGACGACGCCCGCACGATCAACGCCGGCGTGCGGCTCGACCGCGTGATCACCGGCGCACGCTTGCGCCTGACCTACGCGTATTCGCCGTCGCTGGTCTTTGCGCTGTCGCACCTGAAGGTGTCGGTGAACGGCGAGGTGGTTGCGACCGTCCCGTTCGACGCCGCGCGCGCGGGCCGCACGGTCACGCAAGAGATCCCGATCGATCCGCGCTACTTTTCCGATTTCAACCAGATCGGCCTGCGCCTGATCGCGCATTACACGCTCGACCATTGCGAGGATCCGACGAACTCGGCGCTGTGGGCCGACGTGAGCCCGACGAGCGAGCTGATCCTCGACGAATCGCCGGTGCGCCTGCCGAACGATCTCGCGCTGCTGCCCGCGCCGTTCTTCGACCGGCGCGACAACGGCCGCGTGCGGCTGCCGTTCGTGCTGCCGGCCACGCCCGATTCGGCGACGCTGCGCAGCGCGGGCGTGCTCGCGTCGTGGTTCGGCGCGCTGGCCGACTACCGGCATGCGCGCTTCCCGGTGTCGACCGCGCTGCCGGCCGACGATCAGGCCGTCGTGGTCGGCACGGTCGCGACGCTGCCGGCCGGTCTCGCGCTGCCGCCCGTGAACGGCCCGCTGCTCGCGGTCGCCGACAACCCGGCCGCGCCGGGCCGCAAGCTGCTGGTCGTCACGGGCCGCACGGCGGCCGAGGTCGACGACGCGGTCGCGACGCTCGTGCTCGGCCGCGCGGCGCTGTCGGGGCCGGCGGCGACGGTCGCGCACGTCGATCTCGGCGCGCCGCGCAAGCCGTACGACGCGCCGCGCTGGCTGCCGGTGAACCGGCCGATCGCGTTCCGCGAACTCGTGAACGACCCGCGCCAGCTGGAAGTGCGCGGCACGACGCCCGACGCGATCCGGCTGAACCTGCGCGTGCCGGCCGATCTGCATTCGTGGAACGGCGCGGGCGTGCCGATCACGCTGCGCTACCGCTACACGGCGCCGACCGTGCAGGACAATTCGACGCTTGCGGTCGAGATCAACGATCAGCTCGTGAAGTCGTACCGGCTCGGGCCGGCCCAGGCGGAGGACGCGCACGGCCGCATGCAGCTGCCGTTGCTGTCGGTGCCGGAAGGGCGCGTGACGAGCGACGTCGACATTCCCGCGTTCCGCGTCGGAAGCGGCAACCAGCTGCAGTTCCGCTTCACGCTCGATTCGCAGAAGACGGGCCTGTGTTCGAGCACGGCCACCGAGCCGCAGCGCGCGGCGATCGATCCCGATTCGACGATCGACTTCTCGCACTTCGTCCATTACGCGCAATTGCCGAACCTCGCGTTCTTCGCGAACAGCGGCTTCCCGTTCACCCGCTTCGCCGACCTGTCGCAGACGGCCGTCGTGATGCCCGACCGGCCGTCGCCGCAGGAGCTCGAGGCCTATCTGACGATGCTCGGCCACATGGGCGAATGGACCGGCTTCCCGGCGCTGCGCGTGCAGGTCGCGCGGCCCGGCGACGTCGCCGCGCTGTCCGGGCACAAGGACCTGCTCGTGATCGACGGCTCGCCCGCGTCGCCGCTGCTTGCGCAGTGGCGCACGGCGCTGCCGCTCGCGATCGGCGAGCAGGGCGCGGCCGGCGGCGCGGGCACGACGCGCGTCGCGTTCACGGTGAAGGAGCGCTGGCGCAACGGCGTGGGCGTCGCCGACGGCGGTGCGCACATCGAACAGGCGGGTCCGCTCGCGGCGCTCGCCGGTTTCGAGCTGCCGGGCAGCCGCGGTCGCAGCGTCGTCGCGCTGACCGCGACCGGCCAGCCGCGCCTCGGCGATCTGCTCGACGTGTTCGAGAACGCCGGGCTCGTGTCGCAACTGCAGGGCGACCTCGCGCTGGTGCGGCCGGGGCAGGTCGACAGCCTGCGGGTCGGCGAGCCTTACGTGGTCGGCTTCGTGCCGTGGTATGCGCGCGTATGGACGGAGGCGGCGCGGCATCCGGTCGTGCTCGGCGCGGTCGGCGTCGTCGCGGGGCTCTTGCTCGCGCTCGGCGTGTTCAGCGTGCTGCAACGAATCGCCGCGCGTCGACGGGGGATGTAACGGATGGCGCGGGCAATGACGAAGCGACGGGCAACGCAGCCGGCGCGGCGTGTCGGCGCGATGCTCGCGCTGGCGGTTGCGGTGACGTGCGCGGCGGCCGGCATGGCCACGCGCGCGCACGCCGCGCCGGCCGGTGTGGCCGATGCGGCGGGCGCGGGATGCGGCGCGGCGTGGCCGCGCTGGGACGCGTTCAAGCGCGATTTCATCTCGGCCGACGGCCGCGTGATCGACGTCGGCTCGGCCGATTCGCGCACGGTATCGGAGGGGCAGGCGTATGGACTGTTCTTCGCGCTGGTCGCGAACGACCGGCGCATGTTCGACACGATCCTCGCATGGACCGAGAACAACCTCGCGCAGGGCGACCTGAGCGCGCACCTGCCCGCGTGGCTGTGGGGCCGTGCGCCCGACGGTGCGTGGCGCGTGCTCGACGCGAACGCGGCGTCGGACGCCGACTTGTGGATCGCGTATGCGCTCGTCGAGGCCGGGCGGCTGTGGCGCGAGCGCAGCTATACGGCGCGCGGTGCGCTGCTCGCGAAGCGCGTGCTCGACGACGAGACGGCGACCGTGCCGGGCCTCGGCCTCACGCTGCTGCCGGGGCCGACCGGGTTCAAGCTCGCGAACGGCCAATGGCGCGTGAATCCGAGCTATTCGCCGCCGCAGGTGATTCGCGCGCTCGGCGCGCGGCTGCCCGACGACCGGCGCTGGGCCGCGCTCGCCTCCAGCACCGCTCGCGTGCTGCTCGACACCGCGCCGAAGGGCTTCTCGCCCGACTGGGCGCTGTATCGCGCGGGCAAGGGCTTCGGGCCCGATCCCGACACGCACGCGGAGAGTGCGTACAACGCGATCCGCGTGTACCTGTGGGCCGGCACGCTGGACCGCGCCGATCCGCTTGCCGCGCCGCTGCTCGCGAAGTTCGCGCCGTTCGCCGACCATATCGCCGCGCATGGCGCGCCGCCGGAGAAGGTCGATACGACGACGGGCGTCGCGGGGCCGAACGACGGCAACGGCGGTTTCTCCGCGGCGGCCGTGCCGTTTCTCGACGCGCGCGGCCAGCATGCGCTCGCGGAGGCACAGGCGGCCCGCGTCGATACGCTCGCGCGCCAGTCGGCGCCCGGCTATTACACGAGCGTGCTGACGCTGTTCGGCCTCGGCTGGCGCGACGGCCGTTACCGGTTCGGGGCGGACGGCACGCTCGACACCCGCTGGGGAGGCCGTTCGTGCGCCGCCCGCTGAAGCGCGCCGCGCCGCACGTCGCGGGATTCGCGTGGCTCGCGTCGTCGGTGTGCGCGGCGGCGCCGGGCACGGCGATCGCGAACCCCGCGACACCGGCGACCTCGGCCGCCGCCGATGCGCGGCGCGAGCTCGACACCGCGCGGATGTGGGGCACCAAGCATCGCGACGATCTCGCCAGCGATGCGTTGCGCAAGGGCCTGCTGATCGCGCCGGGCGACCCCGAACTGCTGGCCGAACAGGTGCGCGTGCTGCTGCGGCTCGGCGACGCGAAAGGCGCGCAGGCGTCGCTCGCGCGGCTGCAGGCGCAATCGCCGAATGCGCTTGCCACGCGGCGGGTGGCCGACGAATACCGCGTCGCGACGAGCGGGCGCGGCGAGATGGCGCAGATTCGACTGCTCGCGCGCAGCGGCCGCGCCGACGAGGCGGCCCGGCGCATCGTCGCGCTGTTTCCGAACGGCGCGCCGTCGGGCGCGCTCGGCGCCGAGTATTACCAGATCGTGTCGAACGCGCCGGGCGGGCGGGAGCCGGCGATCGCCGCGCTGCGCCGCGCGATCGCCGCCGATCCGCGGGACACGAGCGCGTCGGTCGCGCTCGCGCGGCTGTTGAACCAGCGCGACGACACGCGCGCGGAAGCGAACCGGATCGCGTCGTCGCTCGCGAAGCGCGCCGACGCGGACCATACGGAAGCGATGGCGCTGTGGCGGCGCGTGCTGCAGTCGGCCGGCAGCGATCCCGCGTATCTCGATGCGCTGCATGCGTATCTCGCGCTCGCGCCGGACGACACCGAATTCCGCGATCGTGCGGCCGGCCTCGACCGGCAGCGCGACGCGCAGCGCCGGCTCGAACGCGATCCCGACTACATCGCGCAGCAGCGCGGGCTGCAGGCGCTCGCGCGCGGCGACCTGGCCGCCGCCGATCCGCTGCTCGCGCGCGCCGCGCGGGCGCGCTCGGACGACGCCGATGCACTGGGCGGGCTCGGCCTGCTGCGTCTGCGCGAAGGGCGGCACGACGAAGCGCGCGCGCTGTTCGCGCGGGCCGCGGCGCGTGCGACCGACCAGCGCGGCAAATGGCAGGGCCTCGCCCGGACCGCGCAGTTCTGGGGGCTGCTCGCGCAAGGCCGCGAAGCGGCCAGCGCCGGGCGAGCGCAGGATGCCGAGCGCGCCGCGCGTGCGGCGCTCGCGATGCAGCCGGACAACCCCGACGCGAAGCTGCAGCTCGCCGATGCGTTGCTCGCGCAGCGCGACTGGGCGCAGGCGGAGCCGTTGCTGCGCGGCTTGCTGGCCGCGCGTTCGCCGAGCGTGTCGGCCGTGCGCGACACGGCCACGCTGTATGAAAACACCGGCCGCGCGGACCGGATCGGCCCGCTGCTCGACGCGCTGCAAGGGCGCGTGACGGGCGCCGACGATCGCCGTACGCTCGACGGCCTGCGCGGCGACGTGCTCGCGAACGAAGCGCGTGCGCTGGCCGACAAGGGCGCGCGCGGGCCGGCCGCGCAACGCTACGAGGCGGCCGTGCGCGCGGCGCCCGACGCGCCGTGGACGCGCTTCGCGCTCGCGCGCCTCTATCGCGACATGGGGCTGCCGCAGCTCGGCCGCACGGTGATGGACGACGGGCTCGCGCGCAGCGACACGCCCGAGATGCGCTACGCGAGCGCGCTGTACCGCAACTCGATCGACGATGTCGCGGGCGCGCAGGCCGCGCTGGCGCCGGTCGACGATGCGCACCGGTCGGACGGGATGCGGGCGCTGGCGCGCAAGCTCGATGCGCAAAGCGCGCTGGCCGACGCACGAAGCGCGCATGCACGCGGCGACCGCGCGGCCTTTGCCGCCACGCTCGCGCACGCGCAGGCGAGCGCGCCGGACGATCCCGACATGCTCGCGGCGATCGGCGCCCAGTGGATCGACGCGGGCGAACCGGAGCGCGGCCTCGCGCCGCTGCGCGACTGGATCGCCGCGCATCCGCGCGAAGCCGACGCGGACGTGCGGCTGCGCTACGGCGACCTGCTCGGCAGCGCGGGGCGCGACGAGGCGCTCGCCGCATGGCTCGACATGCTGCGTCGCGACCCGTCGCTGACGCCCGCGCAGACGGCGCGACTGGAGGACCAGTCGCTGCGGCTCGTGCTGCGGCAGACCGACGACGCGATCGCACGACAGGACTATGCACGGGCGCGCACGCTGCTCGATCGCGCGAGCCCGGCCGGCCGCGCGGACAAGCGTTACGCGCTCGAACGCGCCGATCTCGAACGCGCGCAGGGCCATTACGACGCGGCGCGCGACGCGCTCGCGCCGGTCGTCGCGCGTACGCCGGACGATGCCGATACGCAGCTCGCGCTCGCCCGGATCGACGAGGACAGCGGCAACCGAGCCGCCGCACGCGAGCGCGTGCAGGCCGTGCTGGCGCGCACGCCGGACGACGATGTCGACACGCAATTGTCGGCGGTGCGTCGCCTGAACGCGCTGCGCCGCCCGGACGAAGCCGCGCAGGTGACCGACCGGCTGCAGGCCGCGTATCCGGCGCGCGCCGACGTGACGGTCGCGGCCGGGCGCGTGGCCGAGGCGCAAGGCCGCTACGACGATGCGGCGTCGCTGTACCGGCTGTCGCAGTCGCAGGAACGCGCGACGGGCGTGAGCCCGGGCCGCGACGGGCTCACGCCCGCACAGGCCGCGTTCGCGGACCTCGCACAGCGACGCAATCCCGAGATCGAGACCGGCTGGATACCCGCGTACAAGTCGGGCGACGAAGGCATCTCGTCGTATCGTGCGCAGCAGGTGCCGATCTACATGCAGATGCCGATCCGCTACGACGGGCACGTGTTCGCGCAGATCGACACCGTGCATCTCGATCCGGGCACGCTCGATACGAGCGACCCGAACGCGTATTCGCTGAAGACGTTCGGCACGTATGCGGGGCTCAGGGCGCCGAACGGGCTGCCGCCGCCGTTCCAGCCGAATCCGCAGGCCGCCGCGCTGCTCGCGAATCCGTCGGGCTCGCTGCACCAGTCGACCACGGGCGTCGCGCTCGGCGCCGGTTACCTGTCCGATGCATGGCGCTTCGATCTCGGCACGTCGCCGCTCGGCTTCCCGGTGCATTACCTGGTCGGCGGCATGCGCTACCGCTTCGACGCGGGCCCCGCGAGCTTCTCGGTGAACGCGTCGCGGCGGCCGGAAACGAGCAGCGTGCTGTCGTACGCGGGGATGCGCGACCCGTGGACCGGCGCGGTGTGGGGCGGCGTGCGCCGCGACGGCGTGAACCTGCGCGCGTCGGTCGACGTCGGCCGCACGAACCTGTTCGCGGAACTCGGCGCGGGCGTGCTGTCGGGCCGCAACGTCGAACGCAATGCGGAAGTCACGCTGCGCACCGGCTTCACGGTGCCCGTCTACGAGCGCGCGACGATGAAGGTCAGCACCGGGCTCGTCGGCAATGCGTGGCACTACGCGCAGAACCTGCGCTACTACACGTACGGGCAGGGCGGTTACTACAGCCCGCAGCGCTATCTGTCGCTCGGCGTGCCGATCGAATGGGCCGGGCGGCACGATGCGCTGTCGTGGGACCTGACCGTCACCGGCGGAATCTCCAACAGCTACGAGAAGGATTCGCTGTATTACCCGACGCTCTCCGGCCAGCGCGCCGCGCAGGTCGCGGCCGGGTTCGTGTACGCGGGCAGTTCGACGCGCGGCGTGTCGTTCTCGTACGGCGTGAACGGCATCGTCGAGTATCGCGTGAACCCGCACCTGAGCGTCGGCGCGCAGTTGCAGATCGACCGGTCGCACGACTATGCGCCGAGCTCGGCGCTCGTGTACCTGCGCTATGCGTTCGATGCGCGCGCGCCGCGCAACTGGCTCGTGACGCCGACGCCGGTGCGGCTTTATTCGGATTACTAGGGGACTGCCGTGAATACGGAATTCGATGCCACCCGCTCCGCGTCCGGCGCTGTCAGCCTGGTCGATCGCCTGCGCGCGCTGCTGCGTGTGGGGTCGGCGCGCGGCCGCGCCGGCGCATTGAGCCGGCTCGCGATCGACGGCCTGCCCGATACCTGGACGCAACTGGAGGCCGGCGGTCTTTACGCGATCTACGCGGCCGGCGGCACGCCGGGATGCGACGCGCTGGTGTGGGAAAGCGCGCGCCAGGCGCGCACGCGCGACGTCACGATCGTGCTCGCGCGCGATCCGGCGCGCGTCGCCGCGCAAATGGCATCGCTCGGCTTCGCGGGCGGCGCGCAGCCGGCCGGCTGGCCGCGCAACCTGAACGTGCTGGCGATGCCGCCGGCGGCCGAGCCGGCCGACGCCGGTGTGATCGCCGCTGCGCCGCGCGGCGTGGCGCCGGGCCCGTTCGCGCGGCTGACCGGCGGCTTGCGCGCGATGAAGCGCTACGGGCTGCATGCCCGTTCGCTGTATTTCGTCGAAGGTGCGCAGCGCTGGTTCAGTTGGGACGATCCGGTCGCGCTCGCGGATGAAGCGCACGCGCTGGCCGACTGGTGCCGCACGCGCCGGATCGCGCTCGTGCTGCTGCTCGATCCCGAAGCGACCCGGGCGGGCGACGACGCGCGCGCCGATGATGCGCCGCTCGTGCGCGACGCGGATCGTACGCCGCGCAGCGGCTTCCACGGGATCTGCTCGGGCGTCGCGCAGTTGCAGCGCACGCACGGCGAGCTGCTGTGGGTCGTCGATTTCTGGCGCGCGGGCGACACGCTCGCGGCCGGCGAGGTGCGCCCGCTGCGCTTTGCGCCGGGCGGCCGGCTGTCGGCGAGCGTCGATGGCGGCGCGACCGAACCGGCGCGCCGGATGAAGCTCGCGAGCGACGAGGATCGCGTGGTGGTCAGCCGCGCGGTGCTCGACGGCGCGAGCCGCGTGCCGGACGGCTGGGAGATCGTCGACGACAACGCGGCCGTCGTCGCCGCGTGCGCGAGCGCGCAGGCCGCGACCGCGGTGCTCGTGTTCCGCTCGCATGCGCAGCTCGAAGCGCTGTGCGCGGACGTGCACGCGCTGCGCCGGCAGTGCGGCGGCGCGCTGAAGATCGCGGTCGTCGAGCGTGGCGAGGTGCTGCGCCACCAGTTCGAGGTGCTCGTGCTGAGCGTCGGCGCGAACCGCGTCGTCGCGCGCGACTTGCCCGTCTCGCGGATGCAGGCCGCCGTGCATGCGCTGCGCGGCCAGCTCTACGCGCGGCCCGTCGCGGCCGACTATCGCGCGGCGCTCGCGGCCGCGCTCGGCGATTCGGTGCTCGGCTATCTGCCGGTCGGCACGTTCTGCCAGCGGATTCGCGCGGTGCTCGACCGCGGCGCGGTGCTCGCGCTGCCGCACACGCTCGCGAAGCTCACGCTGCTGCCGGGCGTGTCGCACGTCGACGCGCTGCGGCACTGCCGGCCGCGCCGCGCGGGCGACGTCGTGACGGCCGATGCAGGGCATCTGTTCGTGTTCCTGTTCGCTTGCGAGCCAGTGGACGCCGACGATGCGCTCGCGCGGATCTTCGACGTGCCGGTCGATACGCTGTCCGATCGCGTCGTGTGCCTCGGCCAGGGCAGCATCGACACCGAGCTCGACGCGCTGAAGGCCGAGAACCGGCGCGCGCCGATCGCCGACTACAGCGACCTGTTCGCGGCGCCGCAACCGGCCGCCGCCGCGCGCGCGGCGCCTGCGCCCGCTGGTCCCGGCACGGCGTTGCCCGACGCGAGCGAGGTGAGCGACGCGATCGAGGCGATCGATACCGTCATCGCGCTCGACGCGATCGGCGTGCCGCAGGCATCCGCGTCCGGCGCCATCGACGCCGTCGACGCGTCGCCGTCGCAACCCGTCATTCCCGCCGCGCGTGCGCGCGGCGCCGTCCGCAGCGCGATGCCGCTGCGCAAGCAGGAGGACGCATGATCGCCGAACTCGTCATCGGCTTCATCGTCGGTGTCGCGATCGCGGTGCCGGTGTGGATCGTCGCGCAGCACCTCGGCATCGGCCGCGGCTTCCACGCGCCGCGCGGCATCGACCGGCGCGACGCGGTGCCGTGCGAACTCGTGCCGGTCGCGCTGCGCGGCCGCCTGCTGCCGGATGTCGGCGGCGAAGAAGCCGACGAACGCTACGAACGCCACGAACGCGACAGCAAGGCGGCACGATGAAGACGATCGCCCTCACGTCGACGACGGGCGGCGCGGGCCGCACGACGCTGGCCGCCGCGCTCGCGGTGCTGCTCGCGCGCCGCGGCCGGCCGGTCGTCGCCGTCGAATTCGATGCACAGAACCTGATGGGCGCGACGCTCGGCCTCGATACGCTGGCCGAACACGGTCTCGCGCACGGCCTGCTCGGCGGCGCCGAACCGTGGCACGCGCACACGTGGCGCAACGCCGACGGCGTGCTGTTCGTGCCGTACGGGCAGGTCGATGCGGCCGGCGCCGCCGCGTGCGATGCGCGGCTCGCTGCCGATCCGGCCTGGCTGTCGCGCGCGCTCGACGAGATCGCGCTGCCGGCCGACGGCGTCGTGCTGGTCGACACCGCGCGCTATCCGTCGCCGCAGGCCGAGCAGGCGATTCGCCGCGCGGACCTGACGCTCGTCGTCGTGCCGCCGGAGCCGGTCGCGTGCGCGACGACGGCCGCGCGGCTCGGCGCGCTGCGGGCCGGCCGCGGCGAACTGCAGATCGTCGTGAACCGGCTGAACCCGGCGCGCGACATGCAGCGCGACGCGCTGGCGATGCTGCGCGCGGTCGCGGGGCCGGCGTCGATGCTCGAGCAGCGCATCCACGTCGACGCGGCGGTGCCCGAAGCGCTCGCGCGCGGCAGCTGGATCTTCGACGATGCGCCGTATTCGCAGGCGTCGCACGACCTGAACGGCGTCGCGAACTGGGTCGACACGTGGCTGACGGCGGCCGTCGCCGGCCGCGCGGGAGGCGTGCGATGAAGGCCGCGCTCGCGTCGCGACTGCGCGCGTTCGGCCGTCGCGCGGCCGACTGGTGCGCGCGCGGCATCGGGCTGCCGGCGGAACGCACGCGGGTGGACTGGTTCGTGCGGCTGTTCTTCCACGCACCGCCGCCCGGCCGCCCCGATCATGTGCGCCGCTGGGTGCGCGTCGCGTTCCTGCGGCTCGCGTACGACTGGGGCGTGCTGCAGCCGCTCAGCGTGCGCGAATGGCTGTGGCGCGCGATCGTGCGCGCGCCGCGTGCGGCCGACGGCCGGCCCGCGCGCGATCCGCTCGCGTGGTTCGATACGTTCGTCGTGCCCGTCTATGTGGCCGGCCGTGCGGTCGGCCGACGCCTCAATGCGCTGCTCGAGCGCCTGCCGTGGGGGCGCTGGGGCGGCTGGCTCGATGCGCGCGCGAACGGCGTCGGCCGGCGCCCGTGGCTCGCGCCGCTGCTGCTCGTCGCCGGCGCGGTGCTGTGGGCCGCGGCCGGGATGTCGCCGCTGATGCCCGGCGCGCAGTTCGCGTTCTTCGCGATCGTCGCGGTGCTCGCGCTCGCGCTGCGCCGCCTGCCGGGCCATCTGCCGACCCTCGCGCTCGCGTCGCTCGCGCTGCTGGCCACGCTGCGCTACGTGTGGTGGCGCACGACGCAGACGCTCGACTTCCGCAGCCCGGTCGAGGCCGTCGCCGGCTACCTGCTGTACGGCGCCGAAGCCTATACGTGGATGATCCTGCTGCTCGGCTTCGTGCAGACCGCGTGGCCGCTCGACCGGCCGATCGTGCCGCTGCCCGACGATCCGGACACCTGGCCGACCGTCGACGTCTATATCCCGACCTACAACGAGCCGCTGTCGGTCGTGAAGCCGACCGTGTTCGCCGCGCAGAGCATCGACTGGCCGAGCGCGAAGCTGCGCGTGTACCTGCTCGACGACGGCCGGCGCCCCGAGTTCGCGGCATTCGCGGCCGAGGCCGGCATCGACTACCTGACGCGCGACGACAACCTGCACGCGAAGGCCGGCAACATCAACCGCGCGCTGCCGAAGACGCATGGCGACTACATCGCGATCTTCGACTGCGATCACGTGCCGACGCGCTCGTTCCTGCAGACGACGATGGGCGTGTTCCTGCGCGACCCGAAATGCGCGCTCGTGCAGACGCCGCACCATTTCTTCTCGCCCGATCCGTTCGAGCGCAATCTCGGCACGTTCCGCGAGGTCCCGAACGAGGGCAACCTGTTCTACGGTCTCGTGCAGTCGGGCAACGACCTGTGGAACGCGACGTTCTTCTGCGGATCGTGCGCGGTGCTCAAGCGCAGCGCGCTGGAGGAGGTGGGCGGCGTCGCGGTCGAGACCGTGACCGAGGACGCGCACACCGCGCTCAAGCTGCATCGGCGCGGCTATACGTCGGCGTACCTGCCGACCGTGCAGGCGGCCGGCCTCGCGACCGAAAGCCTCGCCGGCCACGTGAAGCAGCGCACGCGCTGGGCGCGCGGGATGGCGCAGATCTTCCGGATCGACAACCCGTTCCTCGGGCGCGGGCTCGGCTTCATCCAGCGGATCTGCTACGGCAACGCGATGCTGCATTTCTTCTACGGGATTCCGCGGCTGGTATTCCTGACGATCCCGCTCGCGTACCTGTTCTTCCACCTGTACTTCATCAACGCGTCGTCGTTCGCGCTCGCGAGCTACGTGATCCCGTATCTCGTGCTCGCGAACGTCGCGAACTCGCGGATGCAGGGGCGCTACCGTCATTCGTTCTGGGCCGAGGTCTACGAATCGGTGCTCGCGTGGTACATCGCGCTGCCGACCACCGTCGCGTTCTTCAGCCCGAAGCACGGCAAGTTCAACGTGACCGACAAGGGCGGCAAGATCGACGAAGGCTACGTCGACTGGTCGACGTCGAAACCGTATCTCGTGCTGTTCGCGCTGAACGTGCTCGCGATCGTCGCCGGCCTGTGGCGGCTCGTGGCCGACCAGGGCGACGAGGCGTCGACGATCCTGATCACGCTCGGCTGGACCGTCTACAACCTCGCGATGCTCGGCGCGGCGCTGGCCGTCGCGCGCGAGACCAGGCAGGTGCGCGTCACGCATCGGATCGCGATGCGCGTGCCGGCGATGCTGCTGCTCGCCGACGGCTCGACCGCCGCGTGCTTCACGAGCGACTACTCGACCGGCGGCCTCGGGCTCGAAGCGGTGCCGGGGCTGCCGCTCGCCGTCGGCGACACGCTGACGGTGTGCGTGACGCGGGGCGACCGCGCGTTTCCGTTCCCGGTGCGCGTGACCCGTGCGACGCCGACCCATGTCGGCGTGAGCTTCGAGGAACTGACGCTCGAGCAGGAGCGCCAGCTCGTGCAATGCACGTTCGGCCGCGCGGATGCGTGGCTCGACTGGCACGAAAGCGCGCGGCCCGACACGCCGCTCGGCGGGCTCAAGGAAGTGCTGCGGATCGGGCTGGACGGTTATGTACGAATGTGGAAGGGTGCGGCGCGCGGCGTGCAGGCCATGCTCGCGCCGAAACTCGATCGCGCGCGCGACTGACGCGGCGCGCATCATGGAGTGGGTTAGATGACGTTCTGGAATCTGTATTTCATCCTGAAGTTCGCGCTGTTCGCGACCGGGCGCCTGCAGCCGTTCTGGCTCGCGAACCTCGCGTTCGCGGTGGCGCTCGTGGCGAGCGCGCCGATCCGGTCGCGCGCGTGGCGCATCGTCCGGCAGGTCGTGGCGATCGCGATCGCGGTGCCGCTGCTCGCGCGCGAGCTGCATGCGCCGCCGCTCGCCCGTCTCGCGGAGGCCGCGCGCGAGGTCAGCACGTTCCGTCTCGACTACTGGATGGAGCTGTTGCCGCGGCTGCTGCCGCCCGTGCTGGCGCTGACGATCGTCGGCGTGCTGATCGTCTATTTCATCGTCAATCGCTGGCTGCGCGTCGCGACGTTCGTGGTGGCCGTGCTGATCGTGATGCCGCTGTGGCAGGCCGGCAGCGGGCTGATGGCGCGCGTCGCCGCGCCAGCGCAGCCGCAGGCGAACGCGGCGGGCGCCACGCGCGTCGACCAGCCTGAGGATCACAACGCGGCGCTCGCGACGTTCCGCGCGCAGGAGTCGCAGCGGCAGGTCGCGTTCGGCCATCTCGGCAGCGATCCGGCCGCGCAGTTCGACGTGATCGTGCTGCACATCTGCTCGCTATCGTGGGACGACCTCGATGCGGCGAAGGTGCGCAACCATCCGATGCTGAGCCACTTCGACTACCTGTTCACGAACTTCAGCACGGCCGCGAGCTACAGCGGCCCGGCGGCGATCCGCGTGCTGCGCGCGAGCTGCGGGCAGGAAGCGCATGCGGACCTGTACAAGAGCGCGCCGCAGCAGTGCCATCTGTTCTCGCAACTGGCGGGCGCCGGCTACACGGTGCAGTCGCTGCTGAACCACGACGGCCATTTCGACAATTTCCTGCAGGTGATCCACGACAACATCGGCGTGACCGATGCGCCGATGATCTCGAACGCGGCCGCGCCGGTCGCGATGCATGCGTTCGACGGGTCGGCGATCAAGGACGACTACTCGACGCTCGCGAACTGGTACGCGCAGCGCGCGGCGGTGCCGGGGCCGGTCGCGCTGTACTACAACACGATCAGCCTGCACGACGGCAACCGTGTCGTCGGCAGCGCGCTGACGAGCATCGACTCGTACCCGCAGCGCGCGACGAAAATGATGACCGACTTCGACCGTCTCGCCGACCTGATCGCGCAATCGGGCCGCCGTGCGGTGATCGTGTTCGTGCCCGAGCACGGCGCCGCGTTGCGCGGCGACAAGAACCAGGTCGCGGGGCTGCGCGAGATTCCGACGCCGCGCATCGTGCACGGGCCGGTCGGCGTGCGGCTCGTCGGCTTCACGGGCAACCACGGCGCGACGACCGTGATCGACCAGCCGACCAGTTTCCTCGCGCTCGCGCAGTTGCTGTCGAATCTCGTGTCGAACAGCCCGTTCAAGCCGGGCGCGACGCTCGCGCAATACGCGGCCGATTTGCCGCGCACGCGGATGATCGGCGAGAACGAGGGCACGGTGACGATGCAGACGGCCGCGGGTTACGCGGTGAAAACTCCGGACGGCGTATGGATCGACGAACAGTGACGATTTCCGGCGAAGGCGACGACGATCGCCTGTCGCAACCGAACGACGTGATCGGCCTCGCGCGGCATCTGCCCGCGCTCGATCCCGAGCGCTACGTCGACGAACAGGCGCGTCGCGCGTTCGACGCGTCGCTCGATCGCTGGCCGACGCTCGCGAAGCTGATGGGATTGAAGGCCTGAAGGAACAGCGGCCCGGCGGGAGATCCGCGATTTTAATCAGGCGTGGTTGACACGAAACTAGACCGGTCTATATCATTTGGCGAAGTCCATCGGGCATACGTTCCAGGCTGTTTCGGCTATTCCATCGAATAGCCGCGCGAGCAGCGCGTATGTTTATTCGATAAATGGACGATAAAAGTCAAATAATGGAGGGTTTATGCGTTCGGCAAGCGCTATTCTCGTCGGGCTGACGGTATTGCTGGTGTCCGGCTGCGCGGGTATCGCCGGCAGCACCAACATGCTGACCGACGACAAGATCAAGTCCAGTACGGCCGGCACGCTGGGGTACTCGCCCGATGAACTCGTCATCGTCAATCGCCGCACCGAAGGGACGAATACCTACGTCAACCTGAAAGCCAGGGACGGCAAGGAGTTCGCGTGCACGATCAACGGCGGCAATCTGCTGTCTTTCGGCATGACGAACCCGCCGGTTTGCAATCGCAAGGGGCAGCCGCGTCAGGGCGGCCCGTTCTCTTGAACGTAAAGGTCGTACGGTCGGGCTCTGACCGGCGCCGTCGCCAGGGCGGTCCGGCGATCCGCGTCGCAGCTGCCGGTGCCGGTCACCGCAGATTCATTGGGTGTTTGTCTCGTATCGGTTGGGGGCTGCCATGTCGTATCACATTCGGATCGCGTTTCGAACGGCAGGGCTGTGCGCGGCCATGGTCGCCGCGCTGTCGGGGTGCGCAGGGATGTTGAACGCATCGTCCGGCCCGCAGCCGGAACGCGTGGCGGCGCAGAAGGAAGACGGCGCACGCTATACCCAGACGCTGACGTCGTTCATCGCGCTGGTGTCGAGCGCCCAGGCCTCCACGCCCGACAGTCGCGCCAGAATACTCGACGCTTACCAGCGCGTCCTGTATCAATACTCGGTGGCCGCCGTGAGCTGGGTGCGGCTCGTCCATCCGTCGCTGCAGCCGCTGCCGACGTCGCTGCAGCCGCTTCCCGCGCCGACGGGCACGCCCACGACGGCCGAGGTCGATCGCGGCTATGAACACGCGCTCGAGATGCGGGTGGCGATGTGGGATATCGGCGAGGCGGCGATCTGGGGGAAGACCTCGAAGATGTCGATCCCCCGCTACCGAGGCACCGCGCCTGCCGTGCCGGTGCCGCCGCCGCTGCCGCCATTCCAGGACGCGCGCGATCCCCGGTATGCGAGGCTGGTTGCGCTGACGAAGCAGGCGGACGACGCGCAGCGCGCGTCGATCGAGCAACAGCGGCAGGTAGAGTCCAAAGCGTTGGCCAACGCGCTTGCCATGGCGAGGGCCGTGCCGTACTCGCCGCCGCAAGCGCAGGCGCAGCCTCGGCAGGAACAGCGCTGGTGTACGCAGTCGGGTGGCGGGGTCGTGGGCCTCGTGCCATGCTGAGCGCGCATCGCCGGGCGGCCGTGGCCGCCCGTTGCGCGTGGCGTCATGCCTTGCGTTCCGGCTGCCGCGTCCATTCGTTTTCTTCGCCCGGCACCTTGCCGAACGTCTGATCGGCCCACGCGGCACGCGCCGCATCGATCTTCGCGCGTTCGCTCGACACGAAATTCCATTCGATGAAACGCTCGCCCGGCAGGTGCGCGCCGCCGAGCAGCATCACGCGTGCGCCGTTCGTGCTGGCCAGCGCGACGGTCGCGCCCGGTTCGAGCACGGCCATCGTCGCGGGGGCGAGCGGTGTGCCGTCGATGCCGAGGTCGCCGTCGACGAGATATACGCCGCGTTCGTCGTGCTCCGCATCGAGCGCGAGCTGCCCGCCCGGTGCGAATTCCGCATACGCATAGAGCGTCGGCGAGAACACGGCGACCGGCGACGCGTGCCCGAACGCGGTGCCCGCGATCACGCGCACGGTCACGCCGTCGCGCGTGAACGACGGCAGCGTGTCGGCCGCATGGTGAACGAACGCGGGCGTGGTGTCTTCGTGCTCGACCGGCAGCGCGACCCAGGTCTGGATCCCGTGCACCGGCTGCTCGCGCGGCCGATCCTCGTCGGGCGAGCGCTCCGAATGCACGATGCCGCGGCCGGCCGTCATCCAGTTCACGTCGCCCGGCACGATCTTCTGCCGGAAGCCGAGGCTGTCGTGATGCATCAGCGAGCCGTCGAACAGGTAGGTGACGGTCGCGAGCCCGATGTGCGGATGCGGCAGCACGTCGATGCCGCGGCCGGCCGGCAGCATGGCCGGGCCCATCTCGTCGAAGAAGATGAACGGGCCGACGAGGCGCGCGGCGCGCGCGGGCAGCACGCGGCGCACGACGAGGTTGCCGATGTCGCTTTCGCGCGGCGTGAGCAGGGTCTTGATCGAGGCGGACATGACGGGAATCTCGTGACGGGGGCGGTGGCGGTGACGGGAGGTACTCAGGCGATCGCCGTGTCGATCGCGATCGGGTGCGTGAGGATCTTGTGCACCGGGCACGCGTTCGCGATCTGCAGCAGGCGTTCACGCTGCTCGTCGGTCAGGTTGCCGTCGAGCGTGATGCGGCGCACGATCGTGCTGCCCGCGCTGCCCGATTCGTGCGCGAGCTTCACGTGCACTTCGGCGAGCGGCCAGCCTTTTCGTTGCGCAACCATCTTCAGCGTGATCGCCGTGCACGCGCCGAGGCTCGACAGCAGCAGGGCGACGGGCGTCGGCGCCGTATCGCCGCCGCCGAGCGACGCGGGTTCGTCGGCGCGCCACTGGTGGACGCCGTCGGTGAAGTGGACGAGGTAATCGACCGGGCCGATGCTCGCTTCGACGGTGAGTTCGCTCATTGAAATTCCAGGTGGGGAAAGGGGGCGGGCCTGCCGGCAGGCCGGACGTCAGGGTTCGAGCAGGCGCTGCAGCCGCAGCTCCTCGAAATCCAGTTCGGATTCTATGCGGTGCAGCACCGCGTCGTCGACCCGGCCGTCGCGATGCAGGCCGAGCAGCGCGTCGCGCGACACGCCGACGAGTTCGAGCTCGACGCGCAGCATCCGCGCGCGCACGTCCGCGGGCTCCGCGCCGTCGCGGTGCGCGCGTTCGTTGAACGCGACGCGGCTGCGGTATTCGGTCAGCAGCCGGTCGAGCGATGCGCGTTCGAGGCCGGCGCCGCGCTGCTCGCGCGCGTCGAGCTCGGCAAGCGCCGCGCCGAACGTGTGCGCGCGCACCGCGTGTTCGGACATCGTGCGGCGCGCGGCCGGGCGCAGTTTCAGCACGCGGATCAGCGGCGCGAGCGTGCCGCCCTGCACGACGAGCGTCGCGATGATCAGCAGGAACGTGCTGAACAGGATCAGGTCGCGGCCCGGGAAATTGGCCGGCAGCGCGATCGCGGCCGCGAGGCTCACGACGCCGCGCATGCCCGACCAGCCGAGCACGACGGCTTCGCGCCACGACCACGCCGCGCGGCCCGCGCGCCGCGCGCGCAGGCGGCCCGGCAGCCACATCGCGACGAACACCCACACGATGCGCGCGCCGATCGCGGCGGCCGTCGCCGGCAGCGCGACCCGCAGGCCGGCCATCAGCACCGCGCCTTCGTGGTTCACGCCCGCGAGGATCGCGTGCAGCGCGAGGCCGATCAGGATGAACACGAGCGCGTCGAGCACGAACACGATCGCCTCCCACGTCGCCTTCGCCTTGATCCGCATGTCGGCGCCGAACACGCGATGCTGGCGCACGCCGAGCACGAGGCCGCAGGTGACGACCGACAGCACGCCGGAGCCGTGGACGGCTTCCGCGATCCCGTAGCTGCCCCATGCCATCGCGAACGTCACGACGATGCCGAGCATCGGCTCGCGCAGGCGTTGCAGCACCCAGCACATCGCATGGCCGCACGCGAGGCCGACCGCGATGCCGATCAGCGTGAGCGAGAAGAACAGGCCGGTCGCGCTCGCCGCCGTGATCGATACGGCGAGCGCGGCCGACACGGCCATCTGGTACAGCAGCAGGCCCGATGCGTCGTTGACGAGGCTTTCGCCTTCCAGCACCGCGACGAGCCGCGCGGGCAGCGGGTGGCGCTGCAGGATCGCCTTCGCGGCGACCGCGTCGGGCGGCGACACGATCGCGCCGAGCGTGAAGCACGCGGCCCACGGCAGCGCGGGATTCGCCGCATGCACGGCGAGCGCGACCGCGACGGTCGTGAACGCCACGGCCCCGAGCGCGAGCGACGCGATCGAGGCGAGCTCCTGCCGGAATTCCTTCCAGGCGGTATAGAACCCGCTCGACATCAGCAGCGGCGGCAGCACGGCCGCGAGCAGCAGCGCCGGGTCCATGTCGGGCACGCGCTTGCCGGCGACGGCGACCACGCAGCCGCCGAGCAGCAGCACGACGGCCGGCGGAATCGAGATTCGCTCGGCGAGCCAGGTGAGGGCGCCCGCGCCGCTGATCAACAGCAACAGGTAATGGAACAGCTCGACGTTGGTCATGCGTGGCCGGCGGCGATGGGGTGGATCAAGAAGGCTTGCGGTCGTTCGCGGCGCCGCCCGGCAGCGCGCCGAACATGTGCTGGCTGCACTTCGCATCGCGCCATGCGGTGTTCAGCCGATGGCCGGACAGCATGCGCCGCGCGACGGGCAGGATCTGTTCGCCGGCCAGCATGCCGAGCAGGCCGACGAGCGCGATGACCGGCGGCGCGGGCGAGTTCACGCCGATCGCGCCGTAGATGACGCCGGCGAGGATGCCGGCGAGCAGCGACAGGACATACGGTTTCATGGTGGTGCGCCTCGTGATGGCCGAGCGGCACCGGAACGGCGCCGTCAGAGTCTTGAAAGCGTATCGGGTTTGCGTGAAGAAAAAAAGGGCGGGCGGCCCCGAACGGACATCCATTCGGGAATCGGATCGATTCCATTCCTTGGGTGTTCGCGCCGAGCGTTTGCGGCTTAAATGTGTCGGCCCGGATGATGACGATCCGGCGCCGACGCATTCCGGGCGCCTCCCGTTTTCACGGTCGAGGCGGGCCCCTTTTTCCGTTCACAGGACCCATCCGCCATGAGCAACCCGAAACTTGAGGTACTGACGCCGCAGAACAGCCAGCTGATCTTCATCGATCAGCAGCCACAGATGGCGTTCGGCGTGCAGTCGATCGATCGCCAGACGCTGAAGAACAACGTCGTCGGGCTCGCGAAGGCCGCGAAGGTCTTCAACATCCCCACCACGATCACGACGGTCGAAAGCGAGAGCTTCTCGGGCCACACGTATCCCGAACTGCTCGACGTGTTCCCGAACCAGAAGACGCTCGAACGCACGTCGATGAACTCGTGGGACGACCAGAAGGTACGCGACGCGCTCGCCGCGAACGGCCGCAAGAAGGTCGTCGTGTCGGGCCTGTGGACCGAAGTCTGCAACACGACGTTCGCGTTGTGCGCGATGCTCGAAGGCGACTACGAGATCTACATGGTCGCCGACGCATCGGGCGGCACGTCGCAGGCCGCGCACGACTTCGCGATGCAGCGCATGGTGCAGGCCGGCGTCGTGCCGGTCACGTGGCAGCAGGTTCTGCTCGAATGGCAGCGCGACTGGGCGCGCCGTGACACCTACGATGCCGTGGTTGCGATCGCCAAGGAGCATTCCGGCGCATACGGGATGGGCATCGACTACGCGTACACGATGGTCCACAAGGCGCAGCAGCGTACCGCGACGCCGCACGAGTCGATTCCGGCCGTGCCGGCGAAGTAACGGGCCGCCGGCCGCGATCGCCGCGATCGCCGCGACGGTTACTGCGGCGATCGCGTGCCGTCGGCCGTCACGCGTTCAGGCGGCGGGCAGCGCCCACGGCGCGCGCGAGAAATGTTCGGCGAGGAAATCGAGCAGCACCGTCACGCGCGCGGCGCGCAGCATGCCGGGCGGCGTGACGAGGTTCACGTTGATGTCGGCGATCTTCCAGTCGCTCATCACTTCCTCGAGCGCGCCGCGCTGCAGTTCGTCCCACACCAGGAACTCGGGCTGCAGCGCGAGGCCGTGACCGCCGACGAGCGCGGGGAGGATCACGTCCGCATTGTTCGTGCGAATGCGACCGTGCACGTTCACCCCGACATCCTCGCCGGATGCCGAATGGCGGAAGCGCCAGTGCTCGGGCGTCGGCAGGTTCGTATACGTGAGGCACACGTGCTGTTCGATGTCGCGCGGATGCGTGGGGCGGCCGCGCCGGTCGAGATACGCGGGCGACGCGACGAGCGGCCGGCGCACCGCGCAGAGGCGACGCGAGCGCAGCGTCGAATCGCTCAACTCGGCGATGCGGATCGCGACGTCGAAGCCGCCGGATACGATGTCGACGATGTGATCGGTGAGCACGAGATCGATGTCGACGTGCGGATAGCGCTCGAGAAACGCGGGCAGCACCGGCGACAGATGGTGCAGCCCGAACGACATCGGCGCGTTCACGCGCACGAGGCCGTGCGGTTCGAGCGCTTGCGCGGTGGCCTCGTTCTCGATCAGTTCCGCGTCGGCGAGCAGGCGGATCGCGCGGTCGCGCAGCAGTTCGCCGGTCGGCGTGAGCGACAGCTTGCGCGACGTGCGGTACAGCAGCATCGCGCCGAGGCGCTTTTCGAGGCGCGCGATCGCTTTCGACACGGTCGGTTGCGAGACGCCGAGCAGCTCGGCGGCTTTTGCGAACGAACCGGTCTCCGCGACGCGCGCGAAGATGGCCCAGGCCTCGAGATCAGGAAGGTGTTGCATGGTCGGAACGGATGGCAGGGAAGCGAAACGGATGCGAGGGGAGCGTAGCATGCGGCCGATGCGATGCGGATCATTCTAATCCGGCCGGGAGAAATCGTTATGGAATCTTATCTAGTTTCATTGGGCGCCGGCGTGCTGATCGGCGTCGTGTACAGCGTGATCAAGGTACGCTCGCCTGCGCCGCCGCTGATCGCGTTGGTGGGCCTCGCCGGCATGCTGGTCGGCGTGCAGGCCATCGCGCCGGTTCGTCACTGGCTCGGCTTCTGACCGCATCGAGGAGATGTCAATGAGCGCAACCGATACTCAACCCGATCTGATCCTGCACAACGGGCACATCACGACGCTCGACCGCGCGAACCCGGTCGCGACCGCCGTCGCGATCAAGGACGGCCGCTTCGTCGCCGTTGGCAGCGAAGCGGACGTGATGCCGCTCGCGGGCCGCGCGACGAAGGTGGTCGATCTCGGCGGCCGCGGCGTGCTGCCGGGTCTGATCGACAACCACTGCCACGTGATTCGCGGCGGACTGAACTACAACATGGAACTGCGTTGGGACGGCGTGCCGTCGCTTGCGCTCGCGATGGAGATGCTCAAGCAGCAGGTCGCGATCACGCCCGCGCCGCAGTGGGTGCGCGTGGTCGGCGGCTTCACCGAACATCAGTTCGTGGAGAAGCGGCTGCCGACGATCGAAGAACTCAATGCGGTCGCGCCGGACACGCCGGTGTTCATCCTGCACCTGTACGATCGCGCGTTGCTGAACGCGGCCGCGCTGCGTGTCGTCGGCTACACGAAGGACACGCCGGAGCCGCCGGGCGGCACGATCCTGCGCGATGCCGCCGGCAACCCGACCGGCCTGCTGCTCGCGAACCCGAACGCGACGATCCTCTACGCGACGCTCGCGAAGGGGCCGAAGCTGCCGTTCGAGTATCAATACAACTCGACGCGCCATTTCATGCGAGAGCTGAACCGGCTCGGCGTGACGGGCGTGATCGACGCGGGCGGCGGTTCGCAGAATTACCCCGACGATTACGAAGTGATCCGCAAGCTGCACGACGCGGGCGAGATGACGATCCGGATCGCGTACAACCTGTTCACGCA
>NZ_CADFEM010000016.1:0-171260 GCF_902833245.1 Burkholderia sp. BCC0398 | reverse complement strand
TTGCCGCCTGCCTTGACGATCTCGTCGGCGACCGCGTTCGCGCCGTCCTGGTTCAGGTCGGCGATCGCGACGGCCGCGCCTGCCTTGGCCAGCTCCAGCGCGATTTCCTTGCCGATGCCGCTCGCGGCGCCCGTGACGACTGCGGTCTTGCCATTCAGGTTGCTCATGTTCGAATTCCCGTGGTGAAAGGATTGACAGGGAGAAAGGAGTGCGGACGTGTTACTGGGCCAGATAATCGTAGACGACTTCGCCGAGGCCCAATGTCAAATCTGCGACGATGTGCCGGGCTTCGACGATCTCGAGCACGGGCAGGTCGGCCACCGGCGCGAGCGCGTGCGGCGCCAGCTCGAGCGATGCCGGGCCCGTCCATGCGCCCTTCATCTTGATGTCCTGCATGTAATAGCGCACCAGTTCGCATACGCGCGCGGTGCCGTCGACGTGCGGGATGATCTTCAGCAGGAAATTGGGGCCGGCGAGCCGTTTCGTCTGCTCGTCGATGTCGAGTTCCTTGTGCTTGTAGCCCATCGTGCCGGTCGCGACGCGCACCTTGCCGTAGTCGAGCGTGCCGAGGAGGTGATCGGTGTTCACGTGCAGCGTGGGCGACGCGAGCTTCTTCGGGAAACCCCACAGCTCGCGGCCGCCGGCGATCGGCGGGTGATCGTCGAGATACATCGCGAGCGTATAGCCGCCCGGCTGGCCGTCGTATTCGACGGGGATCACCTGGCCGCTTTCGGTGTAATCGCCGAAGCCGGTCGAATCGGCCATGCGAATGAATTCGTAATGCACGAGCGGCTCGGTGATTTGCAGCGGCTCGGGGACGATTTCACGAAGGCGGTCCGGATCGGTGCGGTACGTGATGATCAGAAACTCACGATCGACGAAACGGTACGGGCCCATCGGGAACGCAGGGCTGGTCAACGGCATCGCAAACGCTTTCGATCGGACATCGCTGGGTTTCATGCGGACTCCTTGTTGTTGATCGCTTCGTGGATGAGTGGTCGTAATCGTATGCCTGTGCGTTGCCGTTGTGCGATGCCGCATATGGAATTAATTGTTGCCGATTTCGAATTATTTGCGGCGTAAATATTGAGATGAACGGTGTAAAACGGCGGTGTCGGCACCCGGCCGCGTCAGCGTCGCACGCGTCGATGACGCCATCATGTGAAAAAGGTGAGTCTTTACGGGAAGCAGGGTGAGCTTTTGCGGGAAGCCCGGCGCGGGAATATGACAATTGTGTGAACTTGTGTTGCAGTGCAGGTTCTAAGTGCGTTCGCCGCGCGGTCCTCGTCTGGGCGGCTGCCGCCTTAAGCACCGCCTAAGCGGTCACGTCCTAGCATCGTTCGTTTCTGGCCGGGCCACTGGCCGATCATTCATGCCTCACGCAACCGGATTCATGCAGAACCTCAATCTCGCCCTCTTTTCCGCCATCAACGCCGGGGGTGCGCCGCACCCGGGCGTTGCCCGCCTCGCGATCTTCGCCGCCGACTGGCTCGTCTATGCGCTGCCCGCGATGCTGCTGCTGACCTGGATCTTCGGTGCGCGCCCCGCGCGGCGCCAGGCGATCGAAGCCGGCGTCGGCGTCTGCGTGGCGCTCGTGCTCGCGCAGGCGCTCGGGCATGTCTGGTTCTCGCCGCGCCCGTTCATGGCCGGCGTCGGCACGCAGTTGATTCCGCATGCGCCGGACAGCTCGTTTCCGAGCGATCACATGACGTTCGCGTGGAGCATGGCGGTCGGCCTACTGCTCGGCGGCACGACGCGGGTCACCGGTTTCGTGATGGCCGCGATGGCCGTGGCGATCGCATGGGGACGCGTCTATGCGGGCGTGCACTGGCCGTTCGACATGGCGGGCGGCGTGCTGGTCGGCACGGTCGGCGCGCTGGTCGCGCACCTGTACGGGCACCGCGTGACCGCGCTGCTCGAACGGCTCGGCGATTCGGTGCATGCGGTCGTGATGGGGCGCCGGCAGGCGCCGTAAGCGGAAGGAAACCGGCAGGACGCCGTCAGCCGGACGAGCCCGGTGTGCGGGCCGATTCGGCCGAGGCGGATGGACCGCCACCCGCGTCGCGCAGCTCGGGTGTATCGGCCGGATGCCGCGCGGTATCGCGGTCGAGGGCGCTTTCCGTGAGGATCGCGCACATCGCGACGAACAGCACGACGACGACCGCGGCGAGGCCGCAATAGCCGGCGATCTTCAGGTGGCGAAGGAAGGGCGAAGCGTGGCTTTCTTTTGTCATGACCGGGCGCTCCTGGGCGGGCTGCGGCGGCTGTCGCCCGACAGCGGCGCGCAGACATAGATATATACCAGCCGCGATGCCGGTGCCAAGCCCGCTGCTGCGCGGGCGCCACGATTGTTGCAACCGCCCGGCAACCGGGCGCCTCCGCTCAATCTTCCAGCGTTTCGTGCACGGCCGCCGCGCCGCGCTTCCAGTAGGCCGCCGCGCGGATGCGCGACTTGTCGATGCCGCGTTCGCCGGTCAGGTGCTGGCGCACCGCGCGCATCGACAGCGCTTCGCCGGCCGCCCACACGTAGCCGTCGCCGGACGGCGGCAGCGGCAGATCGCGGACGGCGTTCAGCAGCGTGTCGCCGTTCGCCGTGTCGGCTTCGGCGCGGAAGCGCCAGATTTCATGCACGTCGGCGCGCGTCTCGAACGAGATCTGCGCGGTGCGATCCGCGACTTCCAGCACGACCGCCGCGCGCGCACCGGCCGGCAGTTCCTCGAGGCGTCGTGCGATGGCCGGCAGCGCCGTATCGTCGCCGATCAGCAAATGCCAGTCGAAATCGGTTGGGACCACGAACGAACCGCGCGGGCCGCCGATGCCGAGCCATTGGCCGACACGCGCTTGCGCGGCCCACTGCGATGCGGGGCCGGGATGGTTCAGCACGAATTCCAGATCGAGTTCTCCGGCGGCACGATCGAAGCGGCGCGGCGTGAAGTCGCGCGCGACCGGCTTCGGTTCGCCTTCCGGAAATTCGGGGCCGTTCGCGCCGAGCGTCGGCAGCGCGGGCCGTTCCGCGCCGGGCGGCGGGAAAAAGACCTTCACGTGATCGTCGAACGACGCGGATTCGAAATCCGCGAGATCGGGGCCGCCGAGCGTGACGCGCAGCAGGTGCGGCGTCACGGTATGCACGCGCAGCACCTGCAGCAGGCGGAACTTGAGGGTGTGGCGCACGCGGGTGACGGTGCGTTCGGACGTGTTCTGCATCGATCCGTTCTCCTTGGGTGGTGACGGGGCGGCGCGGATCACGCGCCGGCGCCGCCTTCGATTTCAGCCGTCGCGCGGCGCATGATGGCCGCGATGCGGCGCTGTTCGTCGGCATCGGCGGCGCTCTTGTGCAGCAGCGCGCGCTTGAGCGCGAGACGCGCCTCGACGAATTCCGGCAGCCAACCGGCCTGCGATTCGTCCTGCGCGTCGGCGCCCGCCGATTCCCCGGCGAACGCGCGGCGCATGAATTCCATCTTGCGGGCGAGGTGCGTGAGACGCGCGAACAGCGTGTCGACTCTTTCGCGCTGGGCGTCGAGATGCACGCGGCCGGCGTCGGTCAGCGCATAGCGCTTGCGGTTGCCTTCCGCCTGCGACGCGACGAAGCCGACTTCGTCGAGATACGTGAGCGCCGGATACACCATGCCGGGGCTCGGGCTGTAGAAACCGTTCGAGCGCGTGTCGAGCGCCTTGATCAGTTCGTAGCCGTGGCTCGGTTGTTCGGCCACTAGCGCGAGCAGCAGCAGCTGGAGATCGTCGGAGCTGAACTGGCGGCCGCGCGGCATCGCGTCGTCGCCGAAATCGCCAAAGCCGCCGCGCCCGCCCCGGCCGCCGAACGGGTTGCCGCCGCCAAACGGATCGTGGCCGCGGCGATGGCGGCCGATCGCGTGCAAGACGCCGGCAAACCAGTCAGGGCCGGCATGCGCACCATGACCGTCGCATCGGGCATGGCCGCGGAAGTGATTGTGTCGCATGATCGTATCCTATATTTCGTAAAACATATCTAAAGATATATATCGAAAGATAGGGTGTCAAGGCGATTAATTGGGGGCGGGATGGGGGACCGAGCTGTGGTGGAGGGCTTGCGGGCAGCGGTCCTGCCTGATCGCTGGGGAGTGAGGCGGCGAACTCGAACGTAGCAGATTGGCACCTACATGCGCGTAATCTCGGTTCCGGTCCGCGTGCGGTGGGCTTTGAAAAATGCTCTGCGTCGAGAGATTGGGGGATAGCCGGCATTCGAGCATTCCCGTCGCTTCAGATAGAGCGACGGAAAGTGTTTTTCGTCAAATAACATGAAAAATTGCTAATCGGCATACCGATTTGTTACCTGTGTGTCACATTTTGGTAAACTCGCGCGCAGCCGCCCGCTATTTAGAACAGCAACATCCGGCGGATCATAATGAATCAAACTGAGAGACGGTCGTGAATATCCGAGAGTCATTCCGCAATTTCGTATCGGGAATCGATGCGAATCGCCGGCCAGTCGTGCTGAATTGGGGTAAGGCGCAGCACGCGCTGGGGTCGAAGATCGCGTTGCAGCACGCGAGCATTCGTGAAAGCATGATGACAGGCATCAGCGGTCATTTGACCTGCATTTCTCAGCAGGGCGATCTGCCTCCGAAGCTTTTCATTGGAGCGCCGGTCTCAATCGGTATCGTCACGGACCGCGGCCAAGTGCATGCCATCAACGCAATTATTAGCGCCGTTCAGGTCGGACGGACCGACGGGGAGTTGACGGTTTACCAGTTCGCCGTGACTGACGCGTTGAACCTGCTGCACAAGCGCACCAACTCTCGCATCTTTCGTAACGTGAGCGTGGTCGATGTACTTGGCGTCGTCCTGAGCGAATGGCGACAGCGTAGTGTGGCCCTTGCGCAGGCGTTCGAGTTCGACCTGTCGCAACTCGATAGATCCCGCTATCCGGTTCGCTCTTTCGTACGTCAGGTCAACGAATCTGATGCCCGTTTCATCTCCCGGATTGCGCGTCGCGACGGCATCACGCTGTTCGTGCGCGCCGGACGGGTAAGCGGGGAGACGAAAGACGGCGATTCTCCCGTGCATGCGCTGGTGTTCTGCGATGACCCTCGGAAACTGGGCGAGTCCGCCGCGGGTATAGTGCGGGTTCATCCACGAGACGCTGGAACGGAACAGCGCGATACCATCACCGCTCTGACGATGCGTCAGCAACTGATTTCGGGGGAATCGGGGCGCCCTTCGTGGGACTATCGATATGCCCGCGTGGACCAGTCCAGTGCATCGACAAGGATCGATCAAGGCGAATCGGGTAACGATCTCGCGAAATTGCTGACGGACATCGTGATCGACGTCCCGCATATGGCGGACTCGTGGGCAGACCACGAACGGATGACGGAAGATCGCATTCTGGCTCATGAAGCGCAGGCGGTGCGATACGACGGCGTGAGCGGAATTCGCGACCTTGCAGTCGGCGCATGGATCACGATCGCCGGAGAGGACGAGTGGGGCGCGCTCCCGTCCGACAAGCAGCAATTCGTGATTACATCATTGCACCACGAGATCTGGAACAATCTGCCCAAAGGGTTGAGCGAGCGCGCGCAGGCACTGTTCGCCACCAGCCACACGCTTCAGCAACCACAGTCGCTGAGCGATGGAGATCCGTCTGGTCAGGATACGCGCTACGAAAATACGTTCTCGTGCGTGCCGCGTGGCACGCCTCTCACGCCGCCTTACGATCCCAAGACTGACCTTCCGCCGACGCCGTTGATTACCGGGCGCGTGGTCGGGGCCGATGGCGAGGAAGTCAGTTGCGACGAGAATGGCTGCGTGTTCGTGCAGATTCTCGGGCAGGATTCCCGCGATCATGCGCACGCGCAGGGTGCCGGGACAAACAGCAACGAGAGCGACAGCGCACCGATTCGCGTGGCATCCAGTCTGGCCGGGCCGAATTTCGGCGAGACGTTCTTGCCGCGGGTGGGCACCGAAGTTCTGCTCGGGAGCCTCGGCGGAGATCCGGACAGGTTGGTCATCATCGGCGTACTGGCAAACGGCGCGAACATGCCGGCGAGTTTCACTCATACCGGCAGTTTGCCCGGCAATCGCTTTCTTTCCGGTATCAAGACGAAGGAAATCAAGGGGCAGCGCTACAACCAACTTCGTCTCGACGACACACCGCAACAAATCAGCGCGCAGCTTGCATCGGAGCACGCGCATAGTCAGTTGAATCTCGGCTATCTGACGCAACCGCGTGATAACGGACAGGGTGCTGACCGCGGCCAAGGTGCCGAATTGCGCACCGACGCGGCAGCCGCGTTGCGCGCGGCGCAAGGGATGCTTTTGACCACCTACGCGCGTACTCAGGCGAGCGGCGGACAGCTTGATCGCGATGAACTCGTCGAATTGCTCGGCGAGTGCGCGGAGCTGTTCAAGGCGTTGGGAGATTACGCCGGACAGCACGGTGGCACGGCGACCGATGCGACGGGGCAGCAAGCTGTCGTGACCGCCTTCAAGGGTTGGACGCCAGGCGGTCATGCGTCAGGCGGCGATCGTGCGCCGAACGCTGACGCAGGCGATTCTCAGGCGCTGATGGCATTTGGCGCAAAGGCCGGTGCGCTCAATATCACTCCCAAGACTTACGTGACCTACGCTGGCGAGAACATCGATCAGATCGCGCAGCAGAACCTGCAATTCGCCGGGGGGCAGCGCGTGATCACGACGGCTGGCAAGGGAATCCACCTGTTCGGGCGCGGGGAAGGCGTCCGCGCGATTGCCGGCGAAGGCCCCGTTGTCTTGCAGGCGCAACAGGACACGCTCGCGGCGACCGCGCAGAAGGGGATACAGATCATGTCGGTCGGCGACGAAGTGTTGATCTCGGGTAAGTCGATCCGGTTCGTCGCGGAAGACGGAAGCTACGTGAAGGTCGGTGGCGGCGTCGAGGTCGGTTCCGACGGTGCGTTCACCGCACACACGGCGGGACATGATTTCGTCGGTCCGAAGACGGACCACGTTGCGCCGCCGGCGTTCAATCGCGGAGGAGCCGATCAGAAGTTCCGCTTGCGGTACCCGGGCACCGACGGTGACGATGGTACGCATCCCGTGCCGAATCGTCCGTACAAGATCACGCTGCGCAATGGCCAGGTCATTAATGGTGTCTCGGATGCACACGGGTTGACGGAGCTTGCATCGAGCGACGCGATGCACATTGCACACATTCAGGTTTTCGACGCTTAAGGCAGGCGATCATGTCCGATACCACAACCTCTTCGCCCCGGATCGTCGGCGAGCATCAGGCGATTCTCAATTGCAACCGGCCACAGAATGCGTTCGTCAATACCGACGTACAAAATCGTTTCCCGTGCACGACGATCCTGATCCATGGCGTGAACGACCTGGGAACGGATTTCGGCACGGTCGAAGGCGGACTGTGCGAGGGATTGAACGACCGCCTCGGTCGCACCGATTTCAAGGGCGCGGAGTACTCGCACGGCCGCATGGCGAACGACCCGAGCCAAGTGAGCGTTGCCGACATGATGAAGAACATGGACGACGTCATCTATCGTCGGCAGGAAAGCGAAGAGACGAGGAGTCCGTTGATTCCGTTTTATTGGGGATTGCGCGTCGGGAAGGAGGATTTGCCCCGGGACCCCAATAAGGAAACCGTCAACGGCCAGTACGTCGACCGGTTCGGCAATCGCCTCGATGAGCACCGTGCGCGCAACGGCGGATTCTTCGCCAATGCGACCAACAACATTCCCGACATGTTCGACTCGAATTTCAAAGGGGGAATGGCGACGAAAATTCTCGACAGGATGCAGGGTGACCCGACGCATCCGCTTCGCGAGGCGGAAAATCGGCATTACATGGTGCTGGCAGCACGGCGGCTCGCGGCATTGGTGCGGCAAATTCGCCTTATCGACGCGGACGGGACGGTCAATATCATTGCGCACAGTCAGGGCACGCTGATATCGCTGCTTGCCCAGGCCTATCTCGTCGAGGGACTGATTCCGAACCAATGTGGTCCCGCTGACCGCCCTGCCGACACGTTGGTTCTGATCGACTCGCCCTACAGCTTGAGCGAGGAGTTCATGGATCGGCTGCTGCAACGTGGGGATCAGCAGCAGACGAGTTATGCGCGTGCAAAGACCCTGGCAAACCTGGTCGGGCATGTGGCGAGCGGCAAATATCCGACGCCACCATTCGATCAATTGAAGTACGAGCCGGGCCGGGACAATTTTGGCGTCGTCGGGCCGACGTGGGATCCCGCGCAGGCGAGGCGCCTGAGCGGGCCGCAAGGCAATGAATGCGTCGTGTTCGCCGAGCGCGACAATCGCGGCAAAGTGTATATGTACTTCAGCCCGGAGGATGCGACCGTCGGGCTGAGCGGCGTCAATGGCATGGGTTGCTCGGGCCTGCCCGACTCAATCGACGTGCGTGCGGCGCAGCAGGGAGGCAAGCCGGAGACTATCAATTTGCTGTCGGCGGCTTTTCGGCAGCGCGTCTTTACCCGGCGTCTGCGACAGGGCAAGCCGGTTCAGGTTGGTACGCCGCCCGGAAACTTTACGATACGGGAAAAGGGCGAAACATCCCATGGCTTGCCCGGTGGCTTTACGACGTGGATCAAATCGGCGCAGATAAGCGTGGGTACCCAGCGCAATATCAATGGCGAAGCATTGACGCCACCATTCGATCCCGAAATGGAAGGCAATGTGCTGCCGGGAACCGCAGCGACGCCGCTCTCGAAAAATAATGACGGCGAGTTTGCGCCCGGCAAGCAAGCCATTGACCAGCTTGAAGCGGAAATTGCATTGAGCACGAACAGTGGCGAAGGTGCGTTGCAGGCATTGCCTGCACAAACCATCGACTGGCCAACGAGTGAGGATGGGACGCTGCCGACCTCTACCGAGGTCGAGGCGTCGCTGAACGCTGGCAAGGGTCCCGACGATCAGTGCAAGGTAAGCCGGGTCGTATCGACGGTACCGCCGTCGCCCGGGCACATCGTCGTCTATCGGCAGGAGACGCTCAATGAAGCCAAGGTTCGGCTGATGAATCAGCATAAGGGAGAAAGCTCATATCACTCGGCGGTCATGAGTGGTCGCAGAAATCACCGCTGTGCGACTGCGTTCGATGTGTCGGTAGGCCAGGCGCGTGCGCTGGACGATCCGGACTGGGCGACGCTGCTGCGTGCTGTCGCCGACTGGCGTACACCAATGAGCAGGATCGACAAATTGACGAAAGCCCATACGAACCTGGACGAGCAGACGCTGCACATCATCAGGGCGAACTGCGAATATTACGACCAAGGGAATTTCCCTGGGGAAGACGTCATTCCCAAGGCCTTTCCTGCAGGCGTAGTCAGCGAAACCATCGAGATGAGAACCGATGAAATCAACAAGCAGGTTCGAGCTCGTTCACCCCACCATATGCACGGTTGACGCTACATGACGACAACATCGGTCCCGCGTCTATCAGGATCGCGAGTATTTATTTTTTTGTTCGCGAGCCTCACTTTGATTTGGCTCGTGGCATTCGAGTTGACTGCGAGATATGGATTTTCGTTTCTGGAAAATATGACGATGATAAGGCGATTGCTATTGTTGATCCTGCCGCCACTGTTACTGGCTGCTGGCGTGAGCCTTACCTATGGCGCATCGCTGCGCAAGGACTCGTCACGTCCAGAGGGAGCCAGTACCGCACAGTCTGCTCTGAGTGTGGCATCGGCCGGAGCGGGATCGCAGGATTCTCAATTCACATTGGAGATTCGGCGTATCGGCGTGACGGTTGACCGCTTCCGGCAACGGGCACTATTGATGCGCCTGGATGAAACTGGGACGAGCGGAACGCTGCTGCTGCAAGATCCCAAGCAATATCCCTGGTCAAGTGATACGCGCGATTCGGAATACGCCAAGCGCCAGAACAACGTGTTCGGCTATGCATTGCGCAACTGGGTGGATTACTGGCCTATTCCCGTTGTCGTGCTGGGACCGCCCCGTAACGTCGCCGATCCGCATGCCGATCGCATGGCGACCCACATCAATAGCGCTGATAACGGCGCGGGCATTGGTAACACGCTATACATCAGACTCGACGAGATTCACGGCGAACATGGCGACACGGCGGTAGCGCGCCTGTTCGATTTCTTCGACCAGCATCCGGATTTGCCAGCTGTCGTGGTGCTTGCCGAAGATGGTCTTGTGACGCGAGGCTACATGCGCACGCCACACGGTGATTATCTGGACAAGTCGAACGCGAACGGCAATTTCGTTCCGCAATATCCGGATAGTTTGGTTGCGATGCTGGTGACGCGCAAGGATCGCGTCGATCGGACGATTCGACCATATGTTGTCGATGCGCCGGAGGCGATCGACAAGACCAAGACACAATTTGATGTCATCAAGCTGTGGAACTACTTCTGGGCACAGCAGAAATCCTATCCCAGGCCAGCGCCCGGTGTTTATGAAATGTCTTGGGACTATTGGCACGCGAAGCTCCCCGAGTTCTGGAAGACCGCAGCGCTGAAGATGCCGGACGGCTTCAAGCCGAACCCGTGGGTGCCGATTCCGTGGACGACGTGGCAATTGAAGGAGTACGACAAATGGCCGGTTCTGGCCAATCTGCATCGGCCGGTGCGAGTCGATCTGAGCAACGGCCACGGGGCGCCGTTGAAGAAGGGCCAGCGAATCGAAAAGATCCGCGCCGGCTGGCAGCAGGCAGTGGGCACGCTTGCGCCCGGCGAGCAGCCGGGACGGATGTTCTACGATACCGGCACCTCGACCGCCAATCTCGCGTTGCTGGTGCAGTCGCTGCACGACAATCCGCAGCATATCGATATTGACGACCCGAAAGACGCATTCGACATGCAGCGTCGTATAGGCGGCGACACCGGAACGAGTTCGATCTGGGTTCAGAGCGCACTGGCGCTGATGATGGGTTATGGTGACGGGAAGACGAGCGCACTGATCAACCTGAGGGACCCGCTGCATGCCACGATCGTCATGCTGACGCCGCCGGACGCCGCGTCGCGGCAGGCGCATCCGCAGACCTTCAACTGGGATTACTGACGGACCGGATCGACACGTCATGGGTCAAAAGCGATACATCATCGAAGGCGATGTGCATAGTCACGGCGGACGCGTTGTGTCCGGGGCACCGAACTCGCGAATCAACGGGCGCGCAATCGCACGCTTGCACGATCCCGCGATCTGCGAGATTCACGGCCTGACCTTCATTGCGACGGTGTCGGGCCACGCCCGATTCGACGGGCAAGTCGCCGCATGCGACGGCGACTTGCTGGCATGCGGAGCACGCCTGATCGCGAGCCAGCACCAGACAGGAGGCTAACGGAAATACGGTGCGCGTGAGCGGTGCGCCTCGAGCCGGCGGGCATCGGCTGATCACGCTGGTCACGCTCAGATCACGAATTCCATCGGCTTCGTGCCGCATTGCGCATCCGGCAACGGCTCGCCACGCTGCGTCGCGGCCAGCAACCGTCCGATCGCAATATGGACCACATCGGCGCGCACGCTCGACGGCGTGAAGCCTGCGGCGTTGTCGAGTCCCTCGCGGTGCGCACGCATGATTCGCACGTCTTGCTGGATCACGGAATGCGTGTAGAGGTGCAGCAGTGGTTTCAGCGCGCGCAGCAGCGCGGCCGGCAACGCAAAGCGATAGGCGATGTAGGTATAGACACGCGATCGACGAGTGTCGAGCGGTGTGATCTGGCTGATGATCAGAAAACTCGAGCGGCTCCCCCAGTGATAGTCGCATCGCGTGACGTTCGGTGCATAAAAATGATCGGTATGCCGAAGCGGTTCCCTGGATGGATTGGTCAGCCAATCCAGCATGCCGATCTTGTCGCCGTCATCGTGATACGTGACCTCGACGCTTTGCTGCTTCAGTTCGACGGTCGCCCGTAGTCGCCGCCCAGTGGATGAACGAAAAATCCGGTCGTGCACGAACACCGTATGCGGGACGTCCATGAAGTTCTCGACCAGTGCACCGAGATCGCCATCGAACGTATTGATCATATAGTACGACTGCCACGGCCGTTCGCCGTGGTGTGGCATGTCGAACGGTCGCTTCAGCGCTGGATCGCCTCGCCCGCGGTAGACCCAGACGAGACCGTGCCGAGTCAACACCGGCAATCTGCGCTGACGATATGGGTAGGTCGTACCGGTCGATTCGGCGCTTGCGCTGTCGATGCTGGGAATTCGGGTGACGCTGCCGTGCTGGTCGTAATGCCAGCCGTGATACGGACAGACGAGGCAGCCGTCGACGACTTTCCCGGCCGACAACCGGGTGCCGCGATGCACACATTGATCGACGAGCGCGACGATCTCGCCGTCGGCCGCCCGGAATAGCACGATGCCGAGGCCCAGTACGCGAGTACCGAACGGTTTGTCCCGCTTGACCTCGGCTTCGGTGCTCGCGACATACCATTGCTCGACGAGTGCGCCGAAGGCTTCGCCATCGGCATCCGGCGCGGATTCGTCGCACGGCGAACACGTTGATGCGATCGATATGTTCAACATGAGCACGCGTCCTCGATAAATGCGCGGAGTGCGTTCGCCACGGCGGGCTTGGCCACCAGAGCGCGGGGTTTGACATCCCCAGCCCGGATGCATGCACGCTCGTGGGCTCGCTGGACGAGATCCGCCAGCTGGGCGGCACCCCCACGTATGCGAACCGCGCGCAACGGGCCAAGCTGGCCGACCGTGCGTGCGTGCCGGTAGTGAAAAGCGCGGGCGAGAGCCTGTTCCAGCGCAACGCCCAAGGTGGCGACGTCCGGCGTATCGCTTGCAAGCAACAGCAGGTAATGGGGTGGATCCGCGTCCGCGCACGGAATCACGCAACCTTCGTCGCCTGGTTGCAGTAACTTGGAAAGCGACGCGGCCAGATAGGCTTCGTCCAGCTTTTCACCGACCAGATCGCTTTGCGTGTCCGCCCGCCCGACGAAGGTCACGCATGGCGTTCGTCCCGCATATCCGGTCACACGGACCCGATCGCCGAGCCGATAGCGGTACAGGCCGCCTCCGGTCGTCACGACGACCTCGACCGTGTCGCCCGGCTTCAGTTCTTCCACGCCTATCGCGGTTCCATCATCGAGCAGGAACTCGAGGAAGTGGCTGCAGACGGCGAGGGGACAGCCGGCCGTATCGCCGAACGGCAGGCTGACCACTGCCTCGGTGGAAAACAAGCCTTTCGGAAACCATGCGGCCTGGGGTAACAAGGTGCGGGCATGTGCGGCGTAGTGTTTGCTTGGACCGTCCATCCAACAACTCACTGCCGCGAGTTGAGGCCACAGCCGGCCGCAGTGACCATCGTCGAGTGCGCGCCGCAGCGCGGCCGTACGATTCGGCGGCAGCGAATCGAACAGGAAGGTGAGTGTGTCGCGGCGTTGCGGTTCGGCGTTGTCGAACAGCGGACGAAGCAGACTGGTCAGGAAGGTTGGGCTCCATACGCTGATGAAGGCCAGATCATGAGCGGCGATCAACGCGCGCAACGTTTCGGTGCGCCACGTGCGAGCATCACCCGATAGCGATGGTACGACGAGCGTCGGCAGCAGATCGACGAGCGGGCTGTCGGCCAGATAATCGAGATCGCTGTCCGACCCGATCATGATGCCGTTGGGAGCGCGGCCGCGCGCTTGCAGCGGAGGCGACATCGACCAGTACGCGCGGCCGGCTGCGACGCCGGGCACGGCGTGATGCAGATCGGAGAGCCAGACGACCAGTGCGAACTGCAATTCTTCGAGAAAGGCCGGCGTATAGGGAATGAGCTTTTGCTGCTCGCTGCCGCCGCTTGTGCGCTCGAAGAAACGTGGCGGTTGCGCGGTCAGGATCGGAGTGGACTCCTGGAGTGCACGATCGATCCATCGGGACACGCCAGCGTAGGGGGCAACCGGCACGCGTTCGCGAAATTGTGCCGGATCCGCGATATCGGCAAACCCGTGGGCGATGCCGAACGCCGTGTTCCGATTGGCGGCGAGCAAGCGTGACAGATAGGTCGCCTGCGCGTCACCCGGCGCGTCGAGCGCCGTGAGCCACACGCGGCGAAAGGGTTCTGCAGCAGCGCCGAACGCGGCCCACGCATCCTGTGCACGCACGTGCGTCCTCTCGTTAGAAATAGGTTTTTTCGAGTTGTGTCGGATCGCTCGGCAAACGCCGGGGCGCTTCGAACACATGCAGCCAACCGTACCACAGCGGCCGCGTCTCCGCCGCGTCGGAGCACGCATGAAGCTCCTGCCAGCGCAGGCTCGGACGCCGGTGATGCGTCAGGTTGTAGTTGAAGTTGAGGAATGCCCAGCGGATCAGTATGGGGGCACGCATATTGTATGTGCCCTCCACAACGTCGAGCGGCGTGTGCATGTGATAAACCCATTGGAGCGACGACCACGAAAACGCGAATGCGAGGTAGGCAAGCGAGATGTCGAGCACGCGCCAGTCCAGCAATGTCCCCAGTGCAATCCATACGGCCGCGCCTGCGAGGGTTTCGTATCGAATTCGTCGGAATTCCGCGTGGCCGAAGTCTCTGAACGCGGCCGCATAGGTGTTGTCGTGTCCGTACTTGGCCCAACCATACGGAATGCGACTCGGAAGCACGGCCAGGACGAAGCTGCCCGCGAAACTCGCGAACCAGATGCCGCCGACGATCGCCGCGTAGTATGCGACTCGCTTGCGCCACAGCGAAGCATCCGGCTCGACGAAGTCCACCCGCTCCGCAGGCGTTCGATTTCGCACGTGGTGACCGAGATGATTCACGTGAATCAGCGTTGCCGCGGCGCCGAACATCGTCGATGCCCACCACATCATCAAGTAGTTGATTTTCCCGCGCCGATGCCCGAAACCGTGGAATGTTTCGTGCATCATCGAAAACACGCCTTGCATGATCAGGCAGAACGGTACGAGCGCCCCCCAGCGCCACGGGCTCGTACCGTGCGACAGCCACGTCAGGATGCCCGCCCATATAACGCTCTGTAGCGCGAGCACGCAGAGATTCAGCCGATCGAACCGTCGCGAACGATTATCTATGGCGCTTGCATTGGCATCGAACATACAATTCGGACATGGATGGTGGCAGCGACGCAGAGCATACCTTCGATCGCCATCGTCGAACAATACGCCCGCCTGCGCTGACCCTGCGCGTTACGCCACGATCGGCCACGACCATGTACGCCAAACGAACCGACGATTCAATGCATGAACGCCGCAACGACGCGGCAGACATCCGTCGGCGCAATCCGCGGTTTCGTTTTGCCGACGACATTCCGCGCTATTGGTATCGTGACAACCGCAGGGTGACGCGCTTTTTCGACGCGTTCTCGATCATGTTTCCGCTTGGCGAGAAGTTCTTTGTCGATAGCGTGAGGCAGTACTGCGACGCGCTGCCGGCCGACGGCACGCTCGCCGCGCAAGTGGATGCATTCCTGTACCAGGAAGCCACTCATATCCGCGAGCACCGCGCGTACAACCGACGCCTGGCTCGCCAAGGCATGCCGGTCGACGCACTCGAGGCGCTGATGAGGAGACGGCAGGAACAATGCCGGCGTGTCGCGTCGCCGCTGCTTCAATTGACCTTCACCGCATGTCTTGAGCACTACACCGCCATTCTGGCCGATCTGCTGTTGCGCGACCCCGCCATTTTCGACGGTGCCGACCCATCGATGGCCGCGATCTGGCGGTGGCATGCGATAGAGGAAACCGAACACAAGTCTGTCGCGTTCGACGTATTTCGCGCTTGCGGCGGCGGCGCGATCAAGCGCTATGTCATACGGGCGGCGGCGATGCTCGGTGTCACGGCATGCTTCATCGTCGATCTGGGGTATTTCATCGTCCGTCTCGCGCGTGCCGACCGCGACGCCGGCAATTGGCGAAGCTGGGCACAGCTTGGCTGGTGGCTGTTCGGCGCGCGGGGCATCGTTACCCGCGTGCTACCCGCGTGGCTGGCATGGTTCTCGCCGCGTTTTCACCCTGACCGAATCGGGAATCCAGCCACGCTGGCTGCTGCCCGCGCGGCGCTCGCTGCCGATGGCGTGACAACGGAGCCGGCATGAGTGCACGGTATCCGGCATGGTCGCCGTCCGGCTTCGACGAGTGGCGGCAACACTACCCATTGACGCCGTTCGAACCGGCGCCCACAGCACTCGACTGGACCGAGCGCTTCATCGAATGTTGGCACGCGCATGACGCCCATGCATCCTCGAACATCGTCATCGTGCTGATTGCGGGACTCTATTCCGAGTGGATACCCGCCTGCTTCCGGCATGCTGCGCAGGCGTTGCGTGCCGCGCGGTACTCAGTCCTGCGTGTGCCGGTCCGCTCGTCGCGCGCGGTTGCCGAGCAGGGCGCGCATATCGTTCGCAATCTGTATGCGCGCTTACCCGCTGATCGCCGCTTTATCGTCCTTGCCCACAGCAAAGGGGGACTCGATGCATTGGCGGCGCTGCATGCGGATTCAGGGCTTCGTGCTCGCTGCGACGGTATCGCACTCGTTCAGCCGCCCGTCGGTCCGAGTGCGATCATCGATGGCTTGCTCGAGCAACGGGGGGCGCGCATCGATCCCGCATGGTTGGGTCGAGCCGCCGGGAGATTGCTGCGCACACGCTGGTTGTATGCAGGCTCGCGCGATATCGGCAGCGGGCGCGGCGCCGACATCGCGAATCTGTTGTCTGCGGTGCCCGGTGGCCTGCACTGTGTGCATGTCGTAAGCTGGTCGATAGAACGCACGTCGCGGTTCGATGCACATCACTCACGCCTCGACCGCTACCGTCCCGGCTGTGCGCATGACGGACAGTTCTACCTCGACCACCAGACGTTTCGCGGCATACCGCGAGTTTGCATGCCACATCTCGACCATGGCCAGCCTGTGCTCGGCGGCGCCGGCTTCGATGCGGGGCGTTTCTGGCTTGCACTCGTTGCGCTCCTGAACGACGCGCGGGCGGCAGCGGTCGCAAGCGGTCAGACGAGATAGATCTCGAACCCGGGGATTGCTTCGGTGGCGCCCGAATCGAGTGCGCTCGTGCCGGGCGCGGATAGCGTGTATAGATCCATCGGTAATGCGGTGTATCGATAACCCTGCAAGGCGGGCCATAGCGGATCGTGATCGTACAGGCAAAGCTGCAGCAAGGCATAGCGGCTCCGCTCTTGTTGCCAGACCGCATCGAGCAACGCCTGTGCAATGTCCGGGTCGCGTCCGCTCACATGCAGATGAGTCAGGTAGATATCCCGGAGCGGCTGGCCGGGAGCTGTGATGGGAGGGCGGCCGAGCAAGGGTGCGATGGCGTTGAAGCTGTGACGCAGCGCACCGAGCGAGCGCGGCAGACGTTCCAGCACGATGCGTTTGATACGCTCTGCATCCCACGGAGCAACGCAGCCCACGATACGCCGCTGCGCGTTACGTGCGACCAGAAAGCGCTCGATTCCGAAGTCGGGCCAGGTGTTCAGGCGGCGCGCGAATTCGTCCGCCGTAAAGACGCAACCGAAGGGTTGGGAACGAGACTCTTGGTCCAGGAATGCGCGGAGTGCGTCGGCATCGGCAGCCGACGCGTTCGTGATCTTGACCAAGCCGGCGCTCCGCGCAGCAATACGCCGCGCATAGATCGATACGTTACTGTAGCCGCGCCAATGTCGAAATCCGAGCCGGGGCCGCTTGCCTGTCCTGAATAGCGATTGCGTCGCGATCCGGTTGTCGCGAATGATGCAGCAGTACGTATGCTGTACGCCTTCGTGTCGGGCGAGATCGGCGAGGCGGTCGACGACATAGTCGACCCAAGTGTGCGCTAGTTCGCGATCGGGTGCGATGCGCAAGTCGCCGAGGTAAGCGATGCGCTGTTTCTCGCCGGCGAGGTAGCCGTCGCGAACGACCATGCTGGCTATTCCCTTGACGCGCCCTGCGCTGTCCTCCGCGAGCCACGTTCGACAGTCGTTCGAATGACACCGATGCAGTGCGAAGTAATCCGGTGAACGATCGAAGCGAAGTGGCATCCCGCTGAGCATCGCGTAACGTGTTTGAAACGCGAGGAGCCGTTCGTTGTCGACCGCTGTGGCTAGCCGGATCCGCGTCATTGGCTCATTCACCGGTGAAGATTCGTCTTGCCATCGGGCGTAGGTTTTCCGGCGTCAGTTCGCACAGGCATACGAGCTCGTTGCCGCACGCGTATTCTGGATTGCGCTTCAGAAAATAGGCGACATCCGGCAGCCGTCGATGCGCGTCCGGCACTTCGGCGAGGGCTGGGGCGAGGCGGCCTTGCGGTACCGGAAACTTGAGCACGCCGGACGCGGCGTCGTATGCGTACCCGAAGCGCTCAATTGCCAGATGATCCAGTAGCGCCTGATTTACGGGTTCAGTCGGTCGGTCGAATCGCGGGGTGAAATCATGTGCGAACGCTCGCAAGTAGCGGTACGTACGATGCCCCTTGCAGATTAGAAACCAGTATAGTGCGACGTCAGGCACGTTGCGTTTGAGTTCACCGGCGAGTCGAATCCAGCAAAACGCGAGTTGCTGACTGCCCCAACAGGCCGGATCCACAATCGTGTCACCGGAAAACAGGATGCGCAGTGTAGTGTCTTGCCACTGCTGTTCATATAGTTTCAACGTGGAGAAGCCGCGTAGCTTGCCGGTGTCGTCACGCATGATGACGCAATGTGTCTTGTCGTCGAGATCGTGTTCGAAGCGTGCCTGTTCCGTATCCCGGTAACAGGTCGAGTAGAGCGCGTACATATGTGCAACATCGACGTCGCGCAGCTGCGCACGTGTCATGGAACTGGCTCGAAGCGGCATAGCGTCGTTATTCATGCGAGCTGAAACGATTTATCATGATACGCGATTGAGCCGCTCCTTTTTTCACATGCGTGCCATACCTCCTGTTTCCGTCTCCTATATACCGTCGGCGTTCGACGCGTGGCGCTGGCTCGCGATCTATGTCGTCGTGTCGGGTGCACTGTACTTCTGGGTCACACACGCGCCGATGGCACCCGTGACGCTGTTGCGTCCGGGACCGTACGATGCGGTCATTCCGCGTGTGTCTGCCAGCGTACCGCTTTATTTGAGCTACGCGCTCGTGATGCCGTCGATTGTCTGGTTCGGCCGCAGCCGAAATTGGCTGCTGCCCGCATTTTTCGCCGGGGCACTTGCCGCAGGCCTGTGTATCGTCTGTCATCTGTTATGGCCGACTGCCGTGAGCCGGTCGCCGGCAGCGGCAGGATGGATCGCGTGGCTGTATCGGATCGACACGCCGCTCGCGGCGAGTCCCTGCGGGCATGTTGCGCTGCCTGTGGCTGTAACCGTGGTGCTGGCTGCGCTACGCGTCCGGGCAGCGCGCTATTACGCTGCGTGGAGCACGATGCTGGCGATCACCGTCTTAACGACCGGACAGCATTTGCTCGCGGACATGCTCGTGGGACTCGCACTCGGCATCGGCGTCGGCTGTGCGACGACCGTACTCATTCGTCTCGACGTCGACCTGCGTACGGCCGCCGCATTACTGCTTGAATGGCTATGTATCGTAGTTGCGCTTCGAGTTGCGTTATCGGTGGGGCATTGGGGGGGCTACCTTGTCGCCGCCGTTGTTGTCGCGACTCGGCAACACGCATTATTCATTCTGTATCACGACGCGACCCACTATCACTTAACCCGCCGCCGTTCCGCGAACGACTTTCTGATCAACTTGGCAATTGGCGTACCGGGGCTCGTGCCCATCGAATTTTATCGCCCGCTGCATCTTGCCCACCATCGACATGTCGGGACGGCGGAAGATCCTGAGCGGAATTATCTGTACCACGCGCAGCCATGGAAATTCGAGCCACTCGACACACTCCCCCTCGTCCGGCAACTGCTCGGTGATTTGCTCCTGGTCAACATGGTGAAAAACATGCGCGCATATCGGCGTGCGAACGGGCGTGGTGCATCCATGTCACTGCCGCTGCTTACGGCGATAGCGACGTGGGGTATCCTGCTTTTGTCGCTCGTGCATGCATGCACAGTACGCGAACTGTTGACGCTTGCGGCGCTTTGGTTCGTCCCTCTCGTGACAATCGGGGCGTTAGTGCAGAAGATCCGTAGTATTGCAGAGCACAGTGGTGGGCCTGGTGCCACGGCTGGCTGGAATGACTGGACTTATTCGTGGCGCGTCGGGTTACTTGGCCGCTTCTTTATCTGGCCGTACAACATTAACTATCACCAACAACATCATCGCGAACCCGGCGTGGCGTGGCATCGCCTGCCCGAATTGCGTGCGTCTGACGAGCCGGTTCTGTCTTCGCGGCAATTGCTTGCGTTGCTATGGTCGGGTGCCTCGCGCAGTGGTAACCCAAGATAGAAAAATCCCTTCGACGGCGCGATGAAGTTTCCCGTCGGTCCTGGTGCGAAAGATCGGCACGACCCGTCGTGCTCCGTCTGACGCGTGCCGCGCAGCCATTGGCCTCTGCGCATGGTCGTGCCGGCCCGTCTGCGTTTGCGATTAATCGCTGGCTATTCCGCCGGCACGTGATTCCTGAATAAGTTAAACAGCGTCGTTTGTAAGAACGACGATGAAAATTATTTAAATAATAGAAATTGTTCGATTTTATTTTCGCTCGATCAAACAAGATGTCCGCAGCACCAAAACCCATTAGATCCACCCCATCGTTCAATGTCATGATGTTTGTGTGATTTATGACTGGCGCAGATTCTAGCGGAGGCAAGAGGCGTGACCCTTTATTCACACCCCGAAAATTCATCGAAAATGTAAAGTATTGCAATATAAAACCATGATCCGCGAATTCCGATTGCGACGCGTGATTTTATTTGGCAGGATTTTCATCGAGGGGCACGATTTTAAAACAACAAAGCGGTCGACAATTCAATTTACCGAAATAACGCGCGACGCTTGGCACCCCGTGGCAGGGAAGCTGGCTAGAAAAACAGGTAACGAGACGGCGAACGGGCGGCACCGTTCGCGATCATTGAATCAATCGCTTGTCCGGCAGCGTCGATGCGTCACTCGAACGAGCCGGGCGAATCCGACACGGGGCGGCCATGGCGATACTCAAGAAAGACGCGTCCGGAGAAGCATGCCTGCTCCGCGCGTATCACGTGTTCGGTCGCGACGACGCACGCTGCGACACGGTCATCCGGGACGGCTCGGTGTCCCGCGTCCATGCCCATATCCGCTGGATCGGCGGGTGCTGGGAGCTCCACGATCACAGCAGCAACGGCACATCGGTATCAGGCGTATCGCTGCGCGACGGCGAGCATGCGGTGCTGCAGCGGGGCGACGTGATCCGCTTCGGCAGGGCCGGTGTCGCGCCGTGGCGCGTCGAGTCGCTCGACGATCCGGCCGATACACTGTGGCCGATACGCGGCGCCGCCGCGCCGATCGTGCTCGCGCCGCGCCAGATCCTGCCGCCCCCCGCCGCGCAGCCGGTCACGATCGTCCGTTCGCCGGCCGGCGAATGGCTATGCGACGACACATTGCCGCCGCGCGCGCTCCATGACGGTGACGAAGTGTCGACCGGCGACTTCGCATGGCGCCTCGCCCTCGCGCGCCACGGCTCGACGGTGATGCTCGCCGCCCGCGCCGATCCGGCCGTGCCGGCGCAATTGCTCGAATTCTTCGTCAGCCGGAACGAGGAGCACGTGCGCATGCTGCTGCATGTCCGCGGCGGCGTGGTCGACCTCGGCGAGCGCGCCCATCACTATGGTCTCGTCACGCTTGCCCGCGCCCGCTCGGCCGACATGCAGGCCGGGTACGACGCCGCCACGCAGGGATGGATCGAACTCGACCGGCTCGCGCGCATGCTCGGCATCGACGCGTCCCATGTCAACGTGCAGATTCATCGCGCCCGAAGCCAGTTCGCGGCGCTGCCCGGGCTGGGCGCGAGCCAGCTCGTCGAGCGTCGGCGCGGCAGCGTCCGCTTCGGCGATGTTCCGTTCCGGATCATGCGCGGCGAGCATCTCGAATGCGAGTCGGTGCCGGCCGTCGGGCCGCGTATCGGCCTGCCGCGCGCGGTGCCGGCCCCGGTCGTCCAGTGCTCGTGAACGCGGGAGAACCGGCCGTGCTGACGAGCGCACCCCGCACCGCCGCGGGACCACTCGCGCGTGAACCGCAGCGGCACGCGGTGCCTTTCGCGACGCTTGCCGGTAAATGGCATTACCGGCTCGGCGCGCTGCTCGGCGAAGGCGGCAACGGTGTGGTGTTTCGCGCGACCTGCGACGAGACGGGGCAAGCCGTCGCGATCAAGCTGATGCGCGACGACGCCGCGCTGATCGCGCGGGAGCGCATGCGCCGGCGCGCGCGCTTCAGGCGCGAGACGAGCCTGTGCGAGGCGCTGCGGCATCCGAACATCGTGGCGCTGCTGGACCAGGGGGAAGCGCCGGACGGGCGGCTGTTCGCCGTATTCGAACTGGTCGAAGGCCGGACGGTGCGCGACCGGCTCGCGGTGGACGGGCCGCTGTCGGCCGTCGATACCGGGCGGCTGATGACGGAGGTGCTCGACGCGCTCGCGGCCGCCCATCGGCGCGGCATCGTGCATCGCGATCTGAAGCCGCAGAACATCGTGATCGCGATGGCCGACGACGGGCCGCACGCGAAGCTGCTCGATTTCGGCATCGGTGCATTGCTGCCCGGTGCCGAAGACATCGCGCGCGAGACGGCGACGCTCGCGACCGAGGTGCTCGGCTCGCCGCCTTACTGCGCGCCGGAGCAATTGCGCAACGAGCCGCCGACGCCCGCCAGCGATCTGTATGCGTGGGGCCTGATCGTGATCGAATGCCTGACGGGCGAGGTGGTCATGCAGGGCGCCAGTGTGGCCGAGATCGTCTATCGACAACTGAGCCCGGTGGATGTCGCGCTTCCGCCGTCGATCGCGTCGCTTCCGCTTGGCGCGGTATTGCGGGATGCGCTGAACAAGAATCCGCGCCAGCGCGCCGCGTCGGCCGAGGCGCTCGCGGCGCGGTTTCGTGCGCTCAACTTCGCCGCGCTCGTCGGCCAGTTCGACACCGCTCGCGCCGGCCGGCAGACGCGCTCGCGCCCGCTCGCGCCGCGCGGCGAAACGATCGTCGAGGCGGGCGAGTATCGGCAGATCACCACGCTGTGCTGCTGCGTGACGATTGCCGGAGAGGGCCGCGAACGCCATGCCGGAACCGAGCACGGCATCGCGCTCGACGGCTACGAGGAGCAGTGGCTGACGAAGTGCGCCGATATCGCGGTCGGGTATGGCGCGCATGCGGGCGGACAGCTCGGCGACACGCTGCTGTTTCATTTCGGTCTGCAGGGCGACATTGACCGGCCCGCCCGCCGTGCGGCGCGGGCGGCGCTCGACATGGTGCGCGTGGCCGAGCGCGCGCGGTTGCCGGCGCTGACGGCTGCCGGCGGGCATGCGGCCGGCGCGGCAGAAGGTTGGCGGGTCGAAGTGGCGGCCGCGATTCATGTCGGGCGGGTGCTCGCGCATGCGTCGCACATGTCGGGCGTATCGACGGCCGCCGCGGCGTCGCGGCTGCTCCGGCTGGCAGGCCCCGGACAGATCCTGATCAGCGACGATGCGCGGCTCGTGCTCGAACGGCATGCCGATGCCCGGCCGACCGCGTTGCGGCTGGCGCGGGCGGGCCTCGTGTCGCAGCCGGTTCATGAATTGCTCGGCGAGCGGCATGCCGATACGCCGTTCGATTCGCTCGATGCCGACAGGCGGACGCCCATGGTCGGCCGCGCACGCGAGCTCGACGCACTGCTGCGCGCGTGGCAGGACACGCATGGGCGGCATCGCCGCGCGGCGCGTGGCGAGCCGGTACCGCTCGGTGTGCCGAGGCTCGTCGTCGGCGACGCGGGCTTCGGCAAGTCGCGGCTCGTGCACGAGCTGTGCGAGGCCGTGCGGACACGCGGCCACGCGTTCGCGCAGTGCGGGTGCCTGCCCGAACGCGAGAATCATGCGTTGTTCCCGATCCTGCGGTTCATTGCCGCGCACTGGCATGTCGATGCCGAGCGCGCGCCCGGCATGGCGCTCGCGGCGATCGACGCGATGATCGCGCCGCTCGATTGCGATCATGCGGCGGCGCGTGTCGCGCTCGCGACCTGGCTCGGGCTGCCCTGCGATGCGAATGGGCTGCTGTGGTCGAGCGCGCGCGAGCAGCACGCACTGTTCGACGTCCTCGAACAACTGATCGTGTCGCTCGGCAACGGCGCGCCGGTGCTGCTCGTGATCGAGGACGTTCAGTGGCTCGATCGCTCGACCGAGGATTTTCTCGCGTATCTGCACCGCTCGCCGCGCGCAGCGGCACTGTGCATCGTGCTCACGTCGCGCCCCGACAAGCTCGCGCGCTGGCGCGGCGCGACCGACCGCGTGGTGCTGCGCCGCCTGCCGCGCGACGACGCGCAGCGCCTGATGTCGGCGCATCTGGGCCCGGGCGCGGCCGATCCGGCGTGGCTCGACCGGCTCGCCGATCGCACGGCGGGCATCCCGCTGTTCATCGAGGCTGTCGCGCGCGAACTGGCGGTGAGCGGCGCGGATGGTCTGCTCATCGAGCCATCGGCAACGGACCCGTATCCGTTGCCGCTCAGTCTCGGCGGCATGCTCGGTCTGGCGTTCGACCGGCTCGACGATGCGCGCGGTACCGCGCAGCTCGCCGCGACCATCGGGCTCGAAGTGGATGCGCAACTGCTCGCCGATGCGTCGCCGCACGACCGGGCCACACTCGACGCCCATCTGCGGCTCCTGCTCGAAGAACGGATCGTGTATGCGCAACATCGGCGCGATCGCGTGTTCTATGCGTTTCGCCATGCGCTGATTCGCGACGCCGCATACGAATCGATGCCGCCTGCCGTGCGGCGCGGCAACCATGCGCGTGTCGGCCGCGCGCTGCTCGCGCACGCCGATCGCGGCGCCGGTGCGCATGCGTTCGGCATCGCCGGGCACTTCGCGCGGGCAGGCGCATGCGCGGACGCGATCGCGCACGGCATCGACGCGGCGCGTCGCGCGCTCGAACGGTCGCGATACGACGACGCGATCCGCTACGGGCAGGCCGTGTTCGACTGGCTTGCCACCGCCGACCACGCGCAGCGCGAGCACGACAGCGCGCGCATCCGCGCCACGTTGACGCACGCGACGATGGCGCGATTCGGCTGGGCCGATCCGCAGGTACGCGAGCATGCGGAGCAGTTGCTGCGGCAGACGCAGACGCTCGACGATCCCGAACTCGAGATCAGCGCGTTGTGGACGCTGTCGACGTGCTACCACGTCGCCGGTGACCGCCCGACCGTGCGCCGGATCGGCAAGCGGCTCGACACGCTCGCGACCGAGCGCGGCGATGCGGGCGTGCAGGTGGCGGCGGACGCGATGCGCGGCATGAGCCTGTGGGTCGATGGCGACTATGCGCGCGCCCGTGTCGCGTTCGACGCGGTGCTGGCCGGCTACGACGTGCGACGCGACGCGGGGCACCGGCGCATCCTCGGGCTCGATACGCGCGCGTGGACGATGGCGTCGCTCGCCAGCGTGCGCTGGTGCATGGACGACGATCCCCAGCCGTCGCTCGCGATGGCGCGCGAAGCCGTGTATTGCGCGACCTGCCTCGATCATCTGCCGACGCTGGGCGTCACGATGATGTACCTCGCACGCACGCATCAGCTCGCGGGCGACCGCGATGCGGCGCGATCCGTGTCGGAAGCGATTCTCCGGCTGGCGGACGCGCACCGGCTGCGCGCGGTCGGGCACTACGCCGCGATCATTCACGCGTGGACGCAACGCGATCGCGCGGGCGTCGTCGCGCATCTCGACGCGCAGCGGCAGTCGGGCGGCCTGCTCGGGCTGACCTACTACGCGTCGCTGCTTGCGGAGCTGGATGCCGAACGCGGCGACTACGACGCGGCGCTCGCGCAGATCGGGGCGTGCCTCGCCTGGTGCAATTCGAGCGGCGAACGGTATTACGAAGCCCAGCTGTGGCTGAAGCGGAGCGAGTACTTGCGCCGTGCCGATCCGCGTTGCGGCGGGGTGGCCGCGCTGGACGCGTGCCGGCGCGCAGTCGAAATTGCAAGGACGGCGGGCATGGGCCGGATCGCCAGGCTCGCCGAAGCGATGTTGCAGTCGTTGCCGTAAGCAGTTCAAACCGTCATTCAGGAGAACAGACCGATGAGCAAGGATCTTCGATTGCCGACGTACGAACAGTTTCTCGAATACCGCGCGACCGTCATTCGGGCGATCGCCCTCGCCTGGCATTCGCCGGCGTTTCTCGACAAGCTCGAGGCCGATCCGGTCCATGCGTTGCGCGAGCAGTTCGACTATCACTTTCCGTTCAAGCTCGACCTGAAGGTGCAGGTCAAATCGTCGGAATGGACGCCAACCGTCAACGGCGACTGGACGGCCGGCCAGAAAAACAAGCTGACGCTGTACCTGCCGCCCGCGCCGGCCGACGAGACGCAGTTCGCGCAGGCGCTGGCCGCGTACAACGCGGACCACATCACCATCATGGAATGACTCCGGAGAAACCGACATGGCAAAGGACAACGCCAATCCGACGCTCGAATCGATGCTGGAGTTTCAGAAGATCTATCTGCGTGCGATCGCGCTTTCGTGGCGCGATCCGGCGTTCAAGGCCGAATTGCTGGACCGGCCGCTGGATACGCTCGCGAAATACTTCGGCTATCAGTGTCCGTGGATCATCGACATCGACATCGAGAAGACGGGCGCCGATCATGGCTGGACGAGCGACGGGAAAGGCGGCGGGAGCTGGAACCTGCCACGCAACGTGATGACCGTCGGCATACCGGCGCAGCCGGCACGCCTGGACGAGGAGGCGGTGGCGCTCGCGGCCTACTGCGACGCGGGGCCGTGCTACCTGTTCACCTGCTGCTGACCGGGCGCGGCCGACCCGCGCACCGTCGCGCGGCCCGGGAGGGTTGCCGGGCCGCGCGACGTTTGTCCGACCCCGTCGCACGGAACCCGACGATGCTCGATGATCTCTCGCGCGTATTGCGCTTCAAGCCGCATTTGCTCGTGCTCGATGCCGGGCCCGAGACCCTGTTCGTCGTCGACGAATTCAAGCGCGCGATGCTGTCCGGCGCAATCTTCGTGCGGATCGCCGCGTGCCTGCGGGCGCGCATGACGACTGCCGAGATCGTGACGTCGCTTGCCCGCACGTTCGGCGAATGGGAGGTGCTTGCGCGGCTCGACCATCTGGTGCGGCGCGGCTACGTGCGCGCCGATCCGCCGCACGGCGACGACGCGGCGCGCGGTTTCTTCGAGCGCGCCGGGCTCGACGGCGACGCCGCGTGCGCGCGCGTGGCGCAACTGCGTGTCGCGGTGGAGACGTTCGGCGCGGACGGCGCGGCGCTCCGGCGCGCACTCGACACGGCCGGCATCGGCGTCGTGAAGGATGCCGAACTGACCGTCGCGATCGTCGATACGCACGACCGTGACGATCTCGCCGCGTGCGCCGCCCGCGTGGCGGCGCGCGGCGGTGCGCTGCTCGTCGTGGCGACCGGCGGCGTGCAGACGCTGATCGGGCCGTTGCTGGCCGGCAGCGGTAACGGCAGTGGCGTCGGCGCGCTCGCCGATGCGCCGTGCATCGAATGCGTGCGCTACTGGATTCGCATCAACCGGCCGGTCGAGGCGCTGCTGGCGCGCCATCATGGCAGCGACGCGACGCATGTGCCGCCGGCCACCTCGCGTGCGGGGGCCGCGGCGGCCGCGGCGCTCCTGGCCGCGACGGTCGAGCAGATCGCCGTCAATCGCGCGATCGCGGAACGTGCGCAAACGCACATCGTCGCGCATCGCCTCGACACGCTGGCCGTCGAACCGCACCGCGTGATCCGGCGACCGCAATGCCCGTGCTGCGGGAATCCCGCGTGGATGCGCGAGCAGGCGGCGCGTGCGCCGCGGCTCGCCGGGTCGGTGCCGTTGGCGCGCGCCGACGGTGGCTACCGGGCCGCCGAGCCGCAGCAGGTGTTCGCGCGCCACGCGCATCTGATTTCGCCGGTCAGCGGCGCAATCGCGTATCTGCATCCGATGCCGAAGCGGCACGCGGGCCTGCGCAAGGTCTATGCATCGGGTTTTCTCGTGTGCCCGGCTGCCGTACCGGACGGCAACCGGTTCGACAGGCTCTGCTCCGGCAAGGGCCGCACCGACGAGCAGGCTCGCACGAGTGCGCTGTGCGAAGCGCTCGAACGGTTCAGCAGCGTGTACCAGGGCGACGAGGCGACGGTGACCGGCAGCATCGACAGCCTGCGTGCCGATCCGGCTTGCGACGCCGAGCCGATCCATGTGAACGATCTTCAGCAATTCAGCGAACGGCAATTCGACACGCGCGACGCGATCAACGCATTGACACGCGATGTCCGCAAGCAGGTGCCGCCGCGCTTCACGTCGTGCGACGCGATCGACTGGACGCCTGCGTGGTCGCTCGTGACCGGCCGGCGCCGTCTCGTGCCGCTGAGCTACTGCTACGCGGAAACGCCCGACAGTGCGCGGGTACCGGCCGCCTGCGTGCACAACCCGAACGGCTGCGCGGCCGGGTCGAGCCTCGACGAAGCGATTCTGCAGGGCATGCTCGAATTGATCGAGCGCGATGCGGTCGCGATCTGGTGGTACAACCGGATCGAACGCCCCGGCATCGATCTCGCGAGTTTCGACGATCCGTATTTCGACGCGCTCGTGCACGAATACGCGACGTTCGGATGGCGGGTGTGGGCGCTCGACATCACCACCGATCTCGCGGTGCCGACCGTGGTCGCGCTCGCGGAGAATCCGCGTGACGGGCGTTTCTCGATCGGTTTCGGTTGCCATCCGGACGGCCGGATCGCGGTGCAGCGGGCGCTGACCGAGGTCAACCAGTTGCTCGATATCGCGGCGGATGCGCCCGATCCATGGGATCGCGACAAGCTTTCGTCGACCGGATTTCTGTATCCGGCGGCAGGCACGCCCGCCACGACGCATTCGACGTGGCAACTGGCCGATGCCGCGTCGTTGCCGGCGGCGATCGCGCAGTGCGTCGGGCGCATCGCGGCGGCCGGGATGGACGTGCTCGTCGTCGACAAGACGCGGCCCGACATCGGCTTGTCCGTGGTGCAGGTAATCGCGCCGGGGCTGTGCCATTTCTGGCCGCGTTTCGGCGCGCGACGGCTGTATTCGGTTCCGGTGGAGCGGGGTTGGCGCACGCAGCCGTGCGACGAAACGGCGCTGAATCCGGCGCTGCTGTTTCTGTGACCTTGACTGCGGAATCCTGTGGTCGGCGAACGGCGCGGGCTGCCCAACGCCGACAACCCGCGCCGCATCAGAACCGCGTACTGAAGCCGATGCGCGCGATCGACTGCAACGCGCCGCTCGACGCGCCGTTCGCATCCATCACGCCGTTGATCTGCGCGTGGCTGCCGTGGCCTGCGCGCTGATGCACGCCCGCGACGTACACCATCGTGCGCTTTGACAGCCAGTACTGGACGGCGGCGAGCACCTGGTGCGCATGCGCGTTGTCGAGCGTGTCGTTGCCCTTCATGTACGTGTAGCTCGCGCCGATCACCCATACCGGCGACGGCCGCCACGCGGCACCGGCTTCCGCCGACCACGCGAGCGCGCCATTCCGCGCGTTGTGCACGGTCGTGAAGAGCGCCTTCCCGGTGACCGTGCCGACCGTGTAGTGCACGCCCGCGCCCCAGTTGCGCACGCTGGTGGGCGGCAGCCCGTCGGCCGCGCCGTATTTCTGGTTCGTATAGGCGGCGCCCGCGCCGAACGGGCCGTGGTCGTAGCTTGCGCCGACGCTGACCGTGTTGTTCGCGCCGATCGACCCCGCGACGTTGCCGAAGCCGTACAGCGCGCCGAAGCTCAGGCCCGACAGCGACGGGCTCGTGTACTTGATCGAATTCGCGACGCGATTGCTGCCGGCGACGCGGTCCCAGTCGAATGCGCCGGTCGGATTGTTCGGCAGCGCGAGCCGGTCGAACGGCCCGTTGCGAAAGCCGTACAGGCCGACGAGATCCTGCGCGATCTCGTTGCCGCTGGCGGCCAGCGCATCGACCATGAACTCGTACTGGTTGCCGAGCGTCAGCGTGCCGTACCGGTCGTTCTGCAACCCGACATAGGCCGTGCGCGCAAACAGCCCGCCGCCGATGATCGAGCCGTTGCCGAGCGAATACTGGTTGACGAGCCGGAAGATCGCGCGCGTGCCCGCGCCGAGATCCTCCTTGCCCTCGAAGCCGAGCAGGTTCGGAAAGAAGATGTTGTCGTCGAATTTCGCGGCGCCGTGGTCGCCCTGGTTGCTGACGTAGCTGATGCCGGCATCCATCAGCCCGAACATCGTCACGCTGCTCTGGGCGAACGCCGCCGCCGGAAGTGCGCAGGCCGCGACCGCCAGAAAGGTCTTTTTCGTCATCTCCAAAGTGCTCCTCACATGATCCGATCGAGCCGGAATATTTTTAGTCGGACTACTGATTGATATGAAGAAACATGAACCGGGCGAACCCGGTTCAGCGACAGTCAAAGCAAGCCGTGGCGCGCAACGGGCATCAGCAGGCCTCGTCGATCCTCCGATGCGCCGCGCGCCATGCGCTAGACCGTCGAATACCCGCCGTCCACCGGCACGACCGCGCCGGTGACGAACGACGCGCCGGACGAGCACAGGAACAGGATCACTTCCGCGACTTCGTCGGCCGTGCCCCAGCGCCCGAGCGGCGTGCGCTCGAGGATGCGACGCGACGCCAGCGTGTCGGCCATCAGCCCGCTGCTGAGCGGCGTGTCGATCCAGCCCGGTGCGACCGCGTTCACGCGGATCGCGTGATCGGCCCACGCTTGCGCGAGCGAACGCGTGAGCTGTGCGATGCCGCCCTTGCTCGCGCTGTACGCGGGCCGGTCCTTGCTGCCGAAGTACGTGTACATCGACGCGATATTGACGATGCTGCCGCCGTGCGCCGCCAGCGCGGGCTGCGCGGCGTCGGATGCCCGCATCACCGACGTCAGGTTCACGTTCAGCACGTGCTCGAACTGATCCATCCGGTATTCGTCCGCGTGGCGGCTGATGCCGACGCCGTTGACGAGCACGTCGAGCCGCGGCAGCGCGGCGATCGTGCGCGTCAGTGCCGCGCTGTCGGCCACGTCGAGCTCCACGCAACGGATGCCGGCATGCACGGGCGCATGCGGGCCGGTTGCGTCGAGCCCGAATGCGACGACCGATGCGCCGGCCTGCGCGAACCGCAGCGCGGTGCGCGCGCCGATGCCCGACGTGCCGCCCGTCACGACGACGGACTGCCCTTCAAACGTCCACAGACGACTCATGCTGGACACTCCCGATGGTGGTGGCGCGGCGGGCCGGCCGCTGCGCGGGTGAAACGAGGATCTTGATCTGCGTGCGGTCGGCGAGCAGCGCGTCGAAGCCGTCGGCGACGGCATCTTCGAGCGCGACCGTGCGCGTGACGATCGACGTGAGATCGAGCGCGCCCGACGCGACGATGCGCAGCAGGTCTTCGTACGCATGCCGGTAGCCGACGCTCGCGGTGAAGGTAAGCTCGTCGTTGACCGCGCGGAACGCGTCGAATCCGGCGTGCGGCATCAGGCCGACCATCACGACGCGACCGCCCTTGCGCAATGCCCGCATCGCCGATTCGAACGTGGCCTGCAAGCCGGCCGCTTCGAAGCTCGTATCGACGCCGAGGCCGCCCGTGGCCGCGCGAATCGCGTCCTGCAACGCGGCCGCTTCGAGCTCGCGCGCGTCGAACGCATGGGTCGCACCGAAGCGCGTGGCGGCCGCGAGCCGTTCGGGCGACACGTCGACGGCGACGATCGTCGTCGCGCCCTGCAGCTTCGCGAGCATGATCAGCAGCAGGCCGATCGGCCCGAGCCCGAACACCGCGCAGGTGTCGCCGAGCCGCAGTTCGCCGCGCCGCAGCGCGTGCAGCGCCACGGCGGCCGGCTCCATCACCGCGGCCTGTTCGAGGCTCACGCCGTCCGGCAGGCGATGCAGCATGTAGGCCGGCACGACCGCGAAGTCGGCCATCCCGCCGTCGCCCATCAGCCCGGCGAAGCCCATCGACACGCACAGGTTGTACGACCCGGAGCGGCAGTACGCGCACTGGCTGCAGCGATACTCGGGCTCGACCGCGACGGGGTCGCCCGCGCGCAGCGTCGTCACGCGTTCGCCGACTTCGACGACGGTTCCACAGAACTCGTGGCCGAGCGTCAGCGGCGCGGTGCGGCGCGACAGCGGATGCGGCGCATCGACCGGAATCGCGTGCGGGCCGTCCGCGTATTCGTGCAGGTCGCTGCCGCAGATGCCGCAATACGCGACCGCGATGCGCACGTCGCCGGGGCCGACGCGCGGCGTGTCGATTTCCACGAGACGGACGTCGCGCGGGCCATGCCATTGAAGTGCGCGCATGTCAGCGTCCTCCGAGGTTCTGCGTGTCGAGACGGCCTGCGGCAGCGCCTGCGAGCGCGCGCTTGCGCAGCACGGCCGGTGCGGTTTCGACGAGGCCGAACGACAGCACGCACGCGAGGATCGCGCCGGCAGCCGACGTCCACATCGCGAACTGCAGGCCGTATCGGTCCGCCGCGAAGCCGGCGACGGTCGGCGCGACGAAGCCGCCGATCAGCTCGCCGGCGCCCATGATCAGCCCGAGCGCGCTCGCGATCGCGCGCGGCGGCACCGTTTCGGCCGGAATCGTCGCCATGAACAGCGTGAAGCAGCCGAGCCCCGTGTACGTGGCGAACACGAGTGCGCCGAGCGCCCACACCGAGCCGACGTGGATCAGCACGACCGGGCACGCGGCCGCGACCAGCGCGAACACGATCATCGTCGGCTTGCGGCCGATCCGGTCGGAGATCGCCGGCACCGCGAAGCCCCAGAACACCCACGCGGCGCCGAGGCAGGTCATCACGGCGCCCATGGCGGACGGCGACAGGTGGCGGCTTTCGACGAGGAACACCGGCGCGAACGAGATGATCACGACGAACCACGTGAGGAAGAAGCAACTGATCAGCACGCACAGCAGGATGTTGCGCTCCTTCAGCAGCGCCCAGCGGCTGACCGCCGCGCCGCTTGCGGCCGGTATTGCAGTGGTATCCGCCTGCGTGTGGCGCACGCCGCCGGGCGGTACTTCGCGCACCCAGCGCCAGATGCAGAACGCGATCAGGAAGCCCGGGATGCATGACACGTAGAACGCCTCGCGCCAGCCGTACGCGGTGGCGATGCCGATCACGACCGGCGGGCCGATCATCGCGCCGAGCAGGCCGGCGGCCGAGCCTTGCAGCAGGCCCATGTTCAGCCCGCGGCGGCTCGGCGTCGAACTCTCGACCATCAGCGATTGCGACAGCGGCAGCACGGGGCCTTCGGCGATGCCCATCAGCGCGCGAAATGCGATCAGGCTCGCGAAGCCGCCGACGAGGCCCGACAGCGCCGAGCACACGGAAAAGCCGAGCACGGCCGCGACCAGCAGCGGCTTGCGGGTGCCGCGCGCGTCGGACCACGCGCCGGTGGCGGCGCCCGACAGCGCCCACGTGAGCGCGAGCGCGGACGACACCATGCCGAGCTGCGTGTTCGTCAGGTGCAACTCGGCCGACATGAACGGGAACAAAAACGACAGCGCGAGGCGGTCGAAGAACACGAAGCCGAACGTCATGAACAGGATCAGCAGCAGCCGGTTCTCGTACGTCAAGGCGGGTCTGCAAAAGGAAGGGGACGTCATCGTGAGCCTCGCCGCGCGTCAGCGGAACAGCTTCTCGATCGCTTGCGCGCCGAGGCCGACCTTCTCGTAATGCGCCTTGCACATCGCGATGTACGAATGCACGTCGAAGTAGCCGTCGGGATTGCCTTCGTCGTCGAGCCAGATCAGCGGGCCCGTGACGATGAAGAACGCGCGCATCGGCTCGGGGTGATCGAACGCGACGAGCGTGTGGCCTTCGCCCGGCGTCTCGTACACGAAATCGCCGCGCGTCGCGGTCCATTCGTGCTCCAGGTAGCCCCATTTCCCCGACAGCGTGTACGCGAACACCTCGTGCGGGTGATAGTGCCGGTTCACGAGCCCCGCTTCCTTCGCCATCAGGATGTCGCACCATTTGTTCTGCGACGGCGAGATCCACAGCGGCCGCGACGAAACCGTTTCGGTGAACGGAACGTAATAGCGCTCGTCGTCGGTGGCCGCGTTCGGGATGTAGGCCTCGGGCAGCGCATCGGGCTTGAACGGATTGGCAATCGCCGGGATGTTTTGCCAGAATTCGGATACGGCTTTGTCGACCACGGTTGTCTCCTTGTATGGGTTGTCGTGGGCTCGACTTTAGCCAGCCGGTGTGCGCCGCTCTTGACTGGGCTGGACGAATTGCTTGACCGCGCCGGACATTGCAGCGCACCAAAAATCCAGACGAACCATCCCCCAATCCGTGCCGCTCCGCACGACAGGCGCCCGCAGGAGGCGATGTGACGAATTCGACCGTTCTTTCATGCACGCGAGGCTCGACGGCCGACGTGCCGGCGCGCGACAGGATGGCGTACTGGGATGCATTCAACGCGGCGACGCTGGTCGGCCTGCGCTGCTCGTCGCTGTCGCCGGCCGGGCTCGAAGCCGAGAAGACCGACATCGCGCTGCCGGGCCTCGGCATCGCCGACATCAGCGGGCAGGACCACGTGATCGAACGCAGCCCCGCGCTGGTGCGCCAGTTGCCGAAGGAGTCGCTGTTCGCGTGCCAGATCGTGAGCGGGCGCGCCTATTTCATCCAGCACGACCGGTGTCTGCTCGCGGAAGCCGGCGATGTGGTCGTCTACGACACGCGCGTGCCCTATCTGTTCGGATTCCTGACGCCGATGCGGCAGCTGCTGATCGATATCCCGATCACCACGTTCGACGATCGCCTCGATGCGGCGCTGGCCGCGCTGCCGCTGCGGATCGCGCCGAAGCCGGGCGCGGGCGCGATGCTCGGCGCGACGTTGCGCGCGAGCGTCGAGCGGTTCATGAAGGCGCCGGTCGAGCGCGACGCCGCGCGGTTCGCCGAGCACACGCGCACGCTGATCGCGGAACTCGTCGACACGGAAGTGAACGGCGCGGGCACATCGCGCGCGTCGCTGTCGTACCTGCTGACCGCGAAGCAGTACATCGCGACGCATCTCGGCGAGCCGGAGCTCGCGCCGCAAGCCGTCGCCGATGCGGTCGGGCTGTCGCTGCGGCATCTGGGCCGCCTGTTCGCGGCGGAAGGCGAATCGATCACGCAGCACATCTGGTCGGAACGGCTGTCGCACGCGCACCGCGAGCTGACCGACGCACGGCTGCGCAAGACGAGCATCGGCGAGATCGCGTTTCGCTGGGGATTTTCGAGCCAGGCACACTTCAGCCGCGCGATCCGCGAGCGCTATGGCGCGTCGCCGATGACGCTGCGCGATGCGGCGCGTGAGGCCGGCAGTTGACGCCGGTTTTCCGGTGGGTTCGGCGGCAGCGGCGCGCGCATGACGCGCCGCTTTCGTTTTCGGGGCGATGTAGCGCGCATCGCGTCACTCCGCCAGCATGAACGCCGCACAGCGCTCCGCGATCATGATCGTCGGCGCGTTCGTGTTGCCGGACACGATGCGCGGCATCACCGACGCATCGCAGATCCGCAATCCGTCGACGCCCTGCACCGCGAGACGCGGCGTGACGACCGCGTGCGCGTCGCTGCCCATGCGGCACGTGCCGGCCGGGTGATAGACGGTTTTCGCGCGACGCCGCACGTAGTCGGCGAGCGTGGCATCGGTCAGCGGCTCGGCTTCGCGGACGATGCGCGCGAGCGACGGTGCGCGCAGGATCCGCCGCGCGAGCGCGACGCCGCGCACGAGGCCGTCGACGTCGGCCGGATCGGACAGCGCGCCGCTGTCGAACCGGATCGGCGCGGCCGGATCGTTGCCGCGCAGTTGCACGCGGCCGCGCGAACGCGGCCGGAGCAGGCACGGATTGATCGACAGGCCGTGGCCGGGCAGCGGTTCGCGATCGACGTCGCCGACCAGCGTCGGCAGCACGTGGAACTGGATGTCCGGGCGGCCGCTGCCCGTCGTGTCGACGAATGCGCCCGATTCGACGACGTTCGACGTCAGCAGGCCCGAGCGGCACAGCATCCATTGCAGCCCGTGCCGCAGGGCCTTCCACCCGCGATCCTCGCCCAGCAGGCTGACGGGCGCATCGCTGCGGCCGTAGATCGACACTTCAAGATGGTCCTGATAGTTCGCGCCGACTTCCGGGCTGTCGTGCAGCACGTCGATGCCATGTGCGTGCAGATGCGCGCCGGGCCCGATGCCCGACAGCATCAGCAGCTTCGGCGTGCTCAGTGCGCCGGCCGCGAGCACGACGTCGGCGCGCGCGGCGGCCAAGCCCGTCGCGCCGCTCGCGGTGCGCCATTCGACGCCGCTCGCGCGGCGGCCGTCGAACCGGATGCGCGTCACGCGGCAGCCGGTCAGCACGCGCAGGTTCGGATCGGCGATCACGTCGGCCAGATAGGTGGCCGCGGTGCTGCCGCGCTGCCCGTCGAAGATCGTCGTGTGATAGAAGCCGACGCCATGCTGCGCGGCGCCGTTGAAATCGTCGTTGTACGCGATGCCGGCTTCCTGCGCGGCCTTCACGAACGCGAGGCTCAGCGGATGCCGGAAGCGCGTGTCGCCGACCTTCAACGGCCCGTCGGTGCCGTGGTACGGCTCCGAGAGCCGCAGATGCGATTCGGCGCGCTTGAACACGGGCAGCACGTCGTCCCAACCCCAGCCGGTGCAGCCGAGCGCGGCCCAGTCGTCGTAGTCGTCGCGCGTGCCGCGCACGTACAGCATCGCGTTGACCGAGCTGCCGCCGCCGAGCGTGCGGCCTTGCGGCACGTAGGTCTTGCGTCCCGCCGCGCCCGGCTGCGGCTCGCTCTCGAACGTGACCGTGCGCTGCGTGCCGAGCACGCGGATGAACGTCGCCGGAATCCGGATGAACAGGCTGTCGTCCTTCGGGCCGTCCTCGAGCAGCAGCACGCGCCGGCCGGCCTTCACCAGCCGGTGCGCAACCGCGCAGCCGGCCGACCCGCCGCCGACGACGATGTGGTCGTACGTCTCCATCCCGCTTCTTCTCCTGGCTGTCGGGCGGCGGAACGGATGCCGCCGCGCACGAAGCCAGCTTAGCGAGCAGGTTGGGGCCCTATTTGACCGAGGCGGACGCCGTGCTTGCCTCGCCGGGACATCGCAGGGAGTGGCGGTGGCAGCGGCGAGTATCGGCCTAGGGCGTGAACACGCCCTAGCACGCTCCGGCCGGCGCGCGCGTGTCGCTCGGCGTCTCGCCGAACCGCGCGCGATAGCTGCGGCTGAAGTGCGCGCTGTTGTTGAAGCCCCAGCGGAACGCGATCTCGCTGACCGTCAGGTGCTTCAGCGATCGGTCGCGCAGATCGGCGCGGCAGCGTTCGAGCCGCCGCGCGAGAATGTAGCGCGTGAGCGGCATCCCCTCGATCTCGAAGATGCGCGCGAGCTGGCGCGGCGACAGGTTGATCGCACGGCTGACCAATCGGCTGTCGAGGTCGTCGTCGGCGAGATGGCTGTCGATGAACGCCTTCGCGCGCGACAGCGTGTGGACCGTCGACTTCGTCGGTGACGCGTCACCGTCGTGCAGCCGCAGCATCGATTGCACGAGGTCGAGGATCGCGGCGGCGCGCCGTTCGCGCGCGTCGGGCGTCGGCTCGGACGGCGCGGCGAGCAGCGCAACCACCTGCCGCACGGCCCACGACGCGACGCCGTCGCCGCGGTCGATCTTGACGAGGCTGCGGTAGCGCCACGGGCCGACGCGCGCCTCGAATACGTCGCGCGGCACGTCGAGCACGGTCATCGCCATGTTGGCGGGAAAGCCGTGACCGTACGGCATCGACGTGTCGTACAGCACGAGGTCGCCGGGCCCGTGCTGCATGCAGTCGACGTCCTGGAACGTATAGCCGTGCCCCTCGTGCATCACGCAGATGAACACGGCGTCGCGCTGGTCCGCGTGGATGTTGTGCGGCGTGCGCACGACCGCGTGCCGGTTCGCGACGATGTCGCACGCTCGGAACAACCTGAGATCGCGTTTGCGCAGCGACGCATCGATCCCTTCGGACGACCTTCCGCTGCATTCGATCCGCACGAGCGTGCGCGCGACATGGTCGACCCAGAAGTCGACGCGCTCGGCGCCGCGTACGGCGCGCGTCGAGATCGTGGCGATCTCCGTGCTGGTGTCCGGCATGACGTTCTCCCGATGACGGCCCGAGCGGGGCAGTCTCGGGCACGCCGAACGCCGCGGTCAATCCGTGAAAGACCCGGGGCACGCGCGTGACGCGCTTGCAGCGGGGCGCGGCGGGCGATTGCGCGGTCGATGTCCGTCCGGGTCAACGAACGCGGCTGGGCGAGTCAAGACACGTATGCGGCTTTGGGGTAAGCGTGACCGGCCTACTTCGACTTCGATGAAGACGACGGCAGCCCGAGCGACACGTCCTCCTGATAGCCCATCTTGCCGCCACGGAATTCGACGCTCACGTAACCTGCCCGCCGCGTGTCGGCGACATTCGCGTAGATCGACGTCATCACCATGCCCGCGTCGCAGTCGAGCGCGATCGTGCGATCGATGCGGCCCGTCGCGATGTTCACGGCCCGCAGCGACCGCATCGCGATGCCGCACTTGTCGGACAGCGCGTAGACGCCGACCAGCATGTGCGTCTTCGTGCGATACCACATCGGGATATCGACGCTGCCGTCGAGTTGCAGGTGCTGCGTATCGGTGTCGTTCAGCCGGCCGACTTCGTTCAGCGTGATCGGCAGCGTCTTGCGGCCGTCGTCCCACGTGCCGGTTGCCGTTTTCCCGACGACGACGAGCGCGATCGGGCAGGGCTTCGGCCGTGACGGCGCCGCGGCCGGCACGACCGGCGAGTCGGCATTCGATGCGGGCGATGACGCTTCGCACAGCGTCAGGCGGCCGTCGGGCTCGCGGTGGCCGCGCAACGGGATCGGTTTGCGATGCGCGTCGTAGTAGTAGCTGCCGTCGACGCGCCAGCGGCCCGCGTCGTTGTGGTTGATCGCGTCGTAGGTCTGCACGGACACGTGCACCGGCGCGTTGCCGATCGTGCCGGTGTAGTTCGCGACTTCGTACCAGCCCGCGAAGGATACGGCCGGTGCGCAGGCGAGCAGCGCGGCGATCGTTGCGACGAGCGGACGGCCATGACGGACGTAACGGGAACGGCGGGCAAGGTGGTTCATCGGCGGTTTTTATGTGTGGTTTTGATTCGGCGCGAAGAAGCCCGGTCGAGCCCCGCGGCCATCGGATGCTCGCCATTGCATCCATCCGTCCTGCATGACTCGCAGGCAAGCCGCGGAACCGCCTGCCCGTGCGATTCCGTCGGCCTGCCGCCGGCGGCTTCAAGGCGCGCTGGCTTCGTCGATCCGGCGGATGTCGTCCCGATCGAGCGTGACGCGGATCGCTTCGCCGAGCAGCGCGAGCTGCTCGAGCGACGTCGCGCTCGCGATCGGCGCGGTGATCGTCGGCCGCGCGATCTGCCATGCGAGCGCGATCGCGGCCGGCTGCGTGCCGTGCTTCGCCGATACGGCGTCGAGCGCGGCGAGGATGCGCAGGCCGCGTTCGTTCAGATAGCCGGCGACGCGATCGCCGCGCACGCTCTTCTTCAGGTCGGCCTCGCTGCGGTACTTGCCCGACAGGAACCCGCTCGCGAGCGCGTAGTAGTTGACGACGCCGAGCTTCAGGTCGCGCACGACCGGCTCGAGATCGCGTTCGTAGTCGGCGCGGTTGAGCAGGTTGTATTCGGGCTGGATGACCTGGTACGCGGGTAGCCCGTCGCGCGCGCTGATGGCGGCGGCTTCGCGCAGGCGCGCGCCGCTGTAGTTCGACGCGCCGAGGATGCGTACCTTGCCCGCGTCGATCAGCGTTTGATACGCGCCGAGCGTTTCTTCGAGCGGGGCCGTGTCGGCCAGATCGCGGTGCGAGAAATACAGGTCGATGTAGTCGGTCTGCAGGCGGCGCAGCGAATCGTCGGCGGCCTTCAGGATGTTGTCTTTCGACAGCCCCGCGCGCGTGCCGAGCATGCCGACCTTGGTCGCGATCACGACCTGCTCGCGCTTGCCGGAGCGCTTCAGCCACTTGCCGATGATCGTTTCCGATTCGCCGCCTTGGTTGCCGGGCGCCCAGGCCGAATAGACGTCGGCCGTGTCGATGAAGTTGATGCCGGTGTCGGCGAGTGCGTCGAGCAATGCGAACGATGCGTTCTCGTCGACGGTCCAGCCGAAGACGTTGCCGCCGAACGCGAGCGGCGAAACCTGGATGCTGGATGTACCGAGGGTGCGATGTGCCACGTTCCTCTCCGATAACGGCAGGTAACGGGATTGAACTGCGGGATGGGTCGAGACGATCCCGGCGGGACGGCAGGATGCGCGGTGCGGTTCCGCCGTGGTCGCGGGACACCGGACATTCTCGCCGATCGTTTCGATTCGTGCAGGCGCAGTAACGCCGCGATGGTGGACGGCTTGCGGCAGATGGCGGAGACCGCGTCCGCTGCATGCGTATTCCGTGCGGTTGCGTTGGATCGGGAGCGAATTTTGCGGCGACGTGCGCGACGGGAATCACGCAGCTTGCGCTGGCGTGGTGCCCACGCGGAGGGAAAGCCGGGCGGCAGGGCGCCGCCCGTTTGCAGAAGGTTCGGTCAGCGCAACTGCACCGCCGCGAGGAACAGCACCATGCTGCCGATCGCGCCATCCAGCACGCGCCACGCGACCGCCTTGCGGAACCACGGCGCCAGCAATCGCGCGCCATAGCCGAGCCCGAGGAACCACACGACGCTGACCGTCATCGCGCCGATCGCGAACGCGAGCCGCGCGCCTTCCGGCTCGCGCGCGCCGGCCGTGCCGATCAGCAGGAACGTGTCGAGATACACATGCGGGTTGAGCCAAGTGAACGCGAGCGTCATCAGCACGATCGCGAGCGCGCCCTGCGGCGGCGGCGCGACCGCGTTGCCGCGCACGTCGAGCGTGTCGTGGCCCGGCTTGAACGCACGGCGCAGCGCGTTGATGCCGAACCACGCGAGATACGCGAGGCCGACGTACAGCACCGCATGGACGAAGGTCGGATAGCGCTCGACGAGCGCCGAAGCGCCGCCGACGCCCGCGCCGATCAGGATCATGTCGGACACCGCGCACAGCAGCACGATCTTGCCGACGTGCGAGCGCATGATGCCCTGGCGCAGCACGAATGCGTTCTGCGCGCCGATGGTGACGATGAGCGACGCGCATAGTGCGACGCCGTGGGAAAAAGCGAGCCAGTTCATGAGGGGACAGCCGTGGAAGCAGTAGACGAATCAATCGGGTAGCGCTAGTCTGCGATCGGCACGAAAATAAGAGAAGCTAAATCACCTAATGCGGATTAAGGAAATCTAATGCTCGACTACGCGTTGCTCGATGCCCTCGCGGCCGTGATCCGGCACGGTTCGTTCGAGCGGGCGGCCAAGGAGCTGAACGTCACGCCGTCGGCCGTGTCGCAGCGCGTGAAGCTGCTGGAGGAGCGGGTCGGCAGCGTGCTCGTCAAGCGCGGGCAGCCGTGTGTCGCGACCACGTCGGGCGCGCTGCTGTGCCGGCATACCGAACGCGTGCAACTGCTGGAAGCCGAACTGGGCGGCCGGATGCCCGCATTGCCGGGCCAGATCGCGAGCGCGTGGCCGACGTTGCGCGTGGCCGTCAACGACGACAGCGTCGCGACGTGGTTCATCGACGCGGTCGGCCCGTTCTGCACCGAGCGCGAGACGCTGCTCGATCTCGTGATCGACGATCAGGATTACACGGCGTCGCGCATCCGCGACGGCAGCGTGCAGGGCGCGGTGACCGCGCAGGCCGAGCCGATCCAGGGGTGCCGGTCGGAGCGGCTCGGTCGGATCCGTTATCGTGCGGTGTGCTCGCCGGCGTTTTACGCGCGCTATTTCGACGCGGGGATCACGCGCGATGCGCTGCGCCGCGCGCCGTGCGTGATGTTCAATCCGAAGGACGGGTTGCAGGCGCGTTTCATCCGGCGCGTGACGCGCGCGGATCTCGATCCGCCGCAGCACTGGATACCGCACGTCGCGGGCTATCTGCGCGCATGCGAAACGGGATTGGGATGGGGGATGTGCCCGGACCGGATGGTCGACCGCCAACTGGCGGCGGGTGAATTGATCGACATGTCGCGCGGGCGCACCATCGACATCGATCTGTACTGGCAGAGCTGGCGTCTGTCGATCGGCTGGCTCGACGATTTCAGCGCGGCGCTGAAGGCGCGCGCCGCGTTGTTTCTCGATTGACCCGCGACATGATGCAGGCGGCGCGCGCGAGATGCGCGCCGTGCGGCGTCAGACGTGTTGCAGGCCGTCGAAGTCGACGATCTGCACGTGGCGGCCCTGCATTTCGATCAGGCCGCGCTTCTGGAATTTCGACAGCGTGCGGCTGACCGTTTCGAGCGTCATGCCGAGATAGCTGCCGATGTCCTCGCGCGTCATCCGCAGGTTGAATTCCGACGGCGAGTAGCCGCGCTTCAGGTAGCGCGACGACACGTCGAGCAGGAAAGCGGCGACGCGCTCTTCGGCATTCAGCGAACCGAGCAGCATCGTTTGCGACGTTTCGCGCACGATCTGTTCGCTCATCAGCTTGTGCATGCGCAATTGCATCGAGCCGGCTTCCGAGCACAGCGCCTTGAGCGCGCTGTACGGGATCACGCAGACCGAGCTGTCTTCCAGCGCGACCGCGGTGCGCGGGTGCGTATCGTCGCAGATGCCGTCGAGGCCGAGCGCTTCGCCGGCGAGATGCAGGCCCGTGACCTGTTCGCGGCCGTCATGGCGCGTCGCGACGGTTTTCAGCGAACCCGAGCGCACCGCGTACAGGTTGTCGAATGCGTCGCCTTCGCGGAACAGCGCTTCGCCGCGCTTGACCGGGCGCGCCGCGCAGATGACCGACTCGAGGCGGCTGAGCGCTTCGGGCGCCAGGCCCTGCGGCATGCACAGGTGCCGCATCGCGCACGACGAGCAGTGTGCGGCCTGGCGGGGAGCCCAGCTACCGGTATGGGGCACGGCGGCGGGGCGGGTGGCGACGGGCGTCAGCATGATCGTTTACTCCGGCATTGGATCGACGAAATCATTGTCCCACCGCAAGTTGCCGCTGTCGGGTGACAAAACGTCGCGACCGGCCGCGCATGCCGAACGCCGCTCAGGCAGCCGGCTCGTCCGCGCTGGCGGCCGCCGGGATCAGCAGCACCGGCAGCGTCGCGTGGCGCACGCATTGTTCGGCGATGCTGCCGAGCACGAGGCGGCGGAAGCCGCGGCGGCCGTGCGTGCCGAGCACGAGCAGATCGGCGCCGAACGCTTTCGCGCCGTCGAGGATCAGCGACGACACGTCGTTGAGCGACGTCGCTTCGTTCAGCCGCGTTTCGCCTTTCACGCCGGCGGCCTGCATCAGCTTCGCGAAATCCTGCGCGAGCGCGTTGCCCTGCGCGACGAGCTGATCGCGCAGCACGGACGGATCGTAGCCGGGCACGTTGTAGTAGATCGCGGCGTTCTCGACGACGTAGAACGGCTGCAGCTCCGCGCCGTGCGATTTCGCGAGCGCCAGCGCGGCATCGAACGCATGGCGGGACGTGTCGCTGCCGTCGACGGCAACCAGAATTCGCTTGTACATAGTGTCTCCGAGTGGCGGGTTGAAACGAAGTCGGCCGGATGGCCGATCGGGGTGGGCAATACGCAACGCTGCGAGGCAGGGTAAACCAACGGTCGCGATCGTGCAGCGAGGCGCCTGCCGGGCCGTGCGACCGCGCTGTCGCTGTCTGTGCCGGCCCTGCGTGGCCATGCGCGCAACGCGTGCTGCATCGCGCGATGGGTGTCGTATGGTTCGGCTGCGTCGTCGGCGAAAACGCATGCGCGCGCATCGACCCGGCCCGGCAACCATGCCGATGCGCCGTACGTCTCGCCATTGAATCGCAATCGCGCCGTGACGCGATGACTTCGGTCAACGCATGCGCGTCGACACGATGCACGGCATGCATGATTGCGAATCCCGATACCAATACGCGGAATCGTTCACTGCTGCATCGTGCGAACGAGTCCCGGCCCGCGGTCCGGTCGCGCGCGCGAATGCACCGCCATCGATCACCGTCATCAACCGATCGCGATTCCCAATCGAACGATCGATTCAAACGCCGCGCCGGCTATCCCGGCACAACGGTCAACTCGATGACGCGCTCCGGCCGGCGGCCGTGGCCGGGCCCGTACGCGCTGCCGTACATCCGGTGAACGGGACCGAACGGCGTGTCGCCTGCAGACGGCGCGTCGAAGCCTTTCTCGATCACCACGTAGCCGGCGCGCAGCGCGAACGCCGGATGGTTGCCGTCGGGGCGGCTGTCGAATCCGGCCAAACCGTCGCCGGCTTCCGGCATCGCATTGACGAGCGACGCGTTGCTGCGCGTGATCTGGTCGGGCGAGATCGGCCCGACGCCGGCGAGGCGCGACGCTTCGCGGTGCTTGCCGTCGGTGTCGACCGTGCTGTCGTGCGTGTCGTCGTTGTCGAGTTCGATGCTGCGCGGATGCGCACCCCGTGTTTGAGCGGACGATTCCATCGCGGCTCTCCTGGCGGCGACACGCTCCGGATCGAAGCAAATCCCGTTCCGGGCACGACGGGAAAAGGCGCGCGGGCGATCGCCGCGGTCGCGCGACGCGCACTGATTTGTCATGATTTATTTCAGCTAGAAGACGCGTTTTCTACAGAGTATGATTCTTTTCCTGCGAAGCGGCGACAGGGGATGAAGTCTCGCCGCCTCTGCCCGCGCCGGGGCGCCGCAGCACCCTTAAAGACGGGTAGCGAACAACAAAGCAAGGGACTAGAGGTGGCGGACTCATGCAAGCGACTACTGCCTTCACGCATCGCGGTTATCTGTTGAATTGCGCGCCCGCACGCGCCAGTGACGGTTCGTTCAAGCCCTACGTCGTGATCTCCCGATCGAGCGACGGGGAACTCGTGGCGAACCGGTTTTTTCCGATCGAGCTCCAGTTCAACGACGAAGGCGACGCGATCGCGCACGCGCGCGACTGGGCCGTGCGCTGGATCGACGCGAGCAGCATCGCGATGTGACGCCGTCGCCCGCGAGCAGCGTCGGCCGTCCGGCCGATCCCCGGGGGCGCCGCTCCCGGACAAAAAACGCGGTAATCTTGCGGAACCCGTCACTTTATTAGCGGCCGCGCAACCGCGCTCGGCTGTCTGCATTGGCCTATGTCGACATCACCCGCCCGTCAGTGGGGCCTCGAAGAAATCGTCGCCGGCTTGCGCGAGTCGCGCGAGGAACTCCATCGCACGCGCCATCCGCGCGGCATCCGCGAGCTGCCGTCGCGCGATGCAATCTGCAAGATTGTGACCGGCCTGCGCGCGTCGATGTTTCCGACGCACTACGGTGCGCCCGACCTGACCGACGAAAGCGTCGACTACTACGTCGGCCACACGCTCGAAAGCACGCTGCGCGTGTTGTCCGAGCAGATTCGCCGCGCGCTGCCGTTCCTGCCCGAGCATGTCGACACGCCGTTCGCCGAGCTCGACGAACGCGCGTTCGAGATCGCGCGCGAGTTCGGCCGGCAGTTGCCGGCGATCCGCGCGCTGCTCGTCAGCGATATCCAGGCCGCGTACGCGGGCGATCCGGCCGCGCAGCACATCACCGAGATCCTGCTGTGCTACCCCGGCGTGTTCGCGATGATGCACCATCGGCTCGCGCACGCGCTGCACCAGCTTGGCGTGCCGTTGCTCGCGCGGTTCATCAATGAAATCGCGCACTCGGCCACCGGCATCGACATTCATCCGGGCGCGCAGATCGGCCCGAGCTTCTTCATCGACCACGGCACCGGTGTCGTGATCGGCGAAACCGCGATCATCGGCGAACGCGTGCGCGTGTACCAGGCCGTCACGCTCGGCGCGAAGAGTTTCCCGGCGGATGGCGAAGGCGCGCTGGTGAAGGGCAATGCGCGGCACCCGATCGTCGAGGATGACGTGGTGATCTACGCGGGCGCGACGATTCTCGGCCGCGTGACGATCGGGCGCGGCTCGGTGATCGGCGGCAACGTGTGGCTCACGCACAGCGTGCCGCCCGGCACGAGCGTCGCGCAGGGCAAGGTTCGCGAGGGCGGGAGCGCGGAGAAGCCGTAACGTGGCGGCGGGCGAATGCGCGGGGGTGGTTCTGCACAACGCGGCGCATGACGCGTAATGGATCGGCGGCCGGCCCGCCGTCGGGCGTTATCGGGCGTGAGCGGCGCGAAGCTTGTTCGACCCGTCGCACGAAGGCGGCGCGCAGCCGCCTTCGTTCATCGAAGCGTCAGTGCTTGCCGTCCGGCGAGCGGTGCTTGTACAGCACGTCCTGATCGACGCGGATCAGGTTCTGGCCCGCATCGACGACGAAATCCACGCCGTTGTATGCATTGCCCGTCAGCAGCAGGATCGCGCTCGCGACGTCGTCGGGGCCCGCGATGCGCGCGAGCGGCGTCGACGCGCGGCTCGCGTGTTCGAAGTCGGCCTGCGTCTGGTCGTCGCTCGGCAGCATCAGCCCCGGGAACACCGCATTCACGCGCAACACCGGCGCGGACGACAGCGCGAGCATCTGCGTGAGGTTGCCGAGCGCGGCCTTCGCGACCGTGTAGCTGAAATGGTCGCGGTGAAAGTTTTCCTTGATCTTCTGGTCGACCACGTTCACGACGACGCCCTGCGTGCCGGCCGCGCGGGCCCGCTCGTAGAACGCGCGCGTGAGCAGGATCGGCGCGCGGCAGTTGACGGCCCACGCGTGGTCGAACGCCGCGAGATCGAAGCTCGGGAAATGGTCCTGCCAGAACACCGACGCGTTGTTGACCAGCACGTCGAGGCGCCCGAAGCGCGCATACACCTGGTCGATCAGCGCGGTGATCTGCGCGGCATCGGACAGGTCGGCCTGCAGCGCGACCGAATCGTGCCCGCGTTCGGCGATCGTTCGCGCAGCGGCCTGCGCGGCATCGGCCGAACGGTCGTAGTGCACCGCGGTGCGATAGCCGTGCGCGGCGAAATACTCGGCGAACGCGCGCCCGGCCCGGCGCGCGGCGCCGGTCACGAGCACGACCGGCGCGTGCGCCGTTTGCTTCGTCTGCTCCATCAGGTATTCGTCAGGTTGACCGAGGAAGGATTCGCGACGATCGACAGGAATTCGCGACGCGTCGACGGATCGGTGCGGAACGTACCGAGCATGCGCGACGTGACCATCTCGACGCCCGGCTTGTGCACGCCGCGCGTCGAGATGCACTGGTGCGCGGCTTCGAGGATCACGCCGACGCCCTTCGGCTGCAGCACGTCGAACAGCGTGTCGGCGATCTGCACGGTCATCTTTTCCTGGATCTGCAGGCGCTTCGCGAATGCGTCGACGAGGCGCGCGAGCTTCGAAATGCCGACGACGCGATGGTTCGGCAGATACGCGACGTGCGCGCGGCCGATGATCGGCACCATGTGATGCTCGCAGTAGCTCTCGAAGCGGATGTCCTTCAGCACGATCATTTCGTCGTAGCCGTCGACCTCGCTGAACGTGCGCGCGAGGATGTCGCGCGGCTCCAGCGCATAGCCGGCGAAGAACTGCTCGTAGGCGCGCACGACGCGTGCGGGCGTGTCGAGCAAGCCTTCGCGCGCGGGATCGTCGCCGGCCCAGCGCAACAGCACGCGGACGGCGTCTTCTGCTTCTTCACGGCTCGGCCGCGAGGCGACCGGCTCGGGCTGTGTGGTTTTCTTTCCCTTACCCATGTAGTGGCTCCATCGAAGGCCGCCTGCGGCGGCCGATATCCGGCCATTGTTTCATGCTTTCGCCGGTCGTGTGTGCGGGCCGCCGCGCCCGCTTCTTTACTTCGGCCATTCGTCCTGCTCGTCGTTGAACAGCGACGCGACGACGCCGCGCAGCCATGCGGTGCGCGGATCGTTGTGGTACTTGCGATGCCAGTGCTGTTTCAGGTCGAAGCGCGGCAGCGCGAGCGGCGGCTCGACGGGCACGATGAACGCGTGCTCGGCCGCGTACGCATAGCCGATCGCATGCGGCACCGTCGCGATCAGGTCGGTGCGGCTCAGGATGAACGGCAGGCTCATGAAGTGCGGCGTTTCGAGCACCGCGCGGCGCTGCATGCGCTGCTTCGCCAGATATTTCTCGAGCACCTCCTGGCTGCGGCCTTCGGCGCGCACGACGGCGTGGCCGCACGTGAGGAACTGCTCGACCGTGAACGGCGGCGTCTGCTCGAACGGATGGCCGCGCCGCATCAGGCAGACGAACCGGTGCGTGAACAGCCGCTGCTGGAAGAAGTTGTTGCCGTCGAGATCGGGGAAGTAGCCGACCGCGAGATCGATCGACCCGGCTTCGAGGCCGCGTCCGACTTCGTCGTGCGCGAGCGAGACCGAACGCAGGTTCGCGTGCGGCGCAAGCGTCGCGAACGCCTGCAGCAGCTTCGGCAGGAACACGATCTCGCCGACGTCGGACAGCGCGATCGAGAACGTATGCGTGCTCGCGGCCGGGTCGAAGTCGTGCGGCGCGACGAGGCCGCGCTCGATCTGCGCGAGCGCGTCGCGGGCGGCCGGCAGCAGCGCGAGCGCGCGCGGCGTCGGCTCCATCCCGCGCGACGTGCGCACGAACAGCGGATCGCCGAAGTATTCGCGCAGCCGGCCGAGCGCCGTGCTCACGCGCGGCTGGCTCACGCCGAGCAGGTCGCCCGCGCGGCTGACGTTGCGCGTGTCGTCGAGTGCGACGAGGTAGGGAATCAGGTTCAGGTCGAGCGGGTCCATCGCCGGGGCCGGTATCTTCAAAACGTATACAACATATCTCCTGAATCGCGTTGCCGCATAGTCGGGAAAGCGCTCAAATGTGTTCCATTATTCGAACCAAAGTTCTGGAGACGAACAATGCGCACCCAAGTCGCGATCATCGGCGCCGGTCCGTCCGGCCTTCTGCTTTCCCACCTGCTGCGCCTGCAAGGCGTCGATTCCATCCTCGTCGAAGCGCGCTCGCGCGAATACTGCGAGAACCGCATCCGCGCCGGTGTGCTGGAGCAGGGCACGGTCGACACGCTGAACGAAGCCGGCCTCGGCGACCGGATGCGCCGCGAAGGGCTCGAACATCACGGCATCGAGCTGCTGTTCGATGGCCAGCGCCACCGCATCGACCTGTCCGAACTGACCGGCGGGCGCGCGATCACCGTCTACAGCCAGCATGAAGTCGTGCGCGACCTGATCGCGGCCGGCGTCGAGCACGGCCATCAGATGCACTTCGAAGTGAGCGACGTCGCGCTGCACGACGTCGAAAGCGAGCACCCGTTCGTCACGTTCAAGCACGCGGACGGCCGCGCGGACCGCATCGACTGCGATTACATCGCCGGCTGCGACGGCTTCCACGGCATCGCACGCCAGACGATTCCCGCCGAGCGGCTGAACACGTTCGAGCGCGTCTACCCGTTCGCGTGGCTCGGCATCCTCGCTGACGCGGCGCCGTCGCTCGACGAGCTCGTGTATGCGCATCACGACAACGGTTTCGCGTTGTTCTCGATGCGCTCGCCGACGGTCACGCGCCTGTACCTGCAGTGCAAGCCGGATGAAGACCTCGCCGAATGGTCCGACGCGCGGATCTGGGACGAACTGCACACGCGTTTCTCGAACGACACCGGCTGGACGCCGACCGAGGGCCGGATCACGCAGAAGAGCGTGACGCCGATGCGCAGCTTCGTGTCGGAGACGATGCAGCACGGCCGCCTGTTCCTCGCCGGCGACGCCGCGCACATCGTGCCGCCGACCGGCGCGAAGGGGATGAACCTCGCGGTGGCCGACGTCCGCGCGCTGTCGCGCGCGCTCGGCGCGCGCTACCGGACGGGCGACGCGACGCCGCTCGAGCGCTATTCGGCGACCTGCCTCGAACGCGTGTGGCGCGCCGAGCACTTTTCTTACTTCATGACGAACATGCTGCATGCGTCGCCGGACGACTCCCCGTTCGTCAATCGCCTGAAGTTTGCCGAGCTGAAATACGTGACGCGTTCGCGGGCCGCCGCGCAGTCGCTCGCCGAAAACTACGTCGGCTTGCCGTTCGACGACGCGACGCCCCCCGAGCGAACCCGCCTTGACAACGCGCTGTGCGCGACTCTATGATCGGCCATCGTTCGCTAATCGAATCAAGGTTCGAATAGCGAACAAAAGCCGAGGGTCGACGAAGGCCTCCGGCGCGGCACGCGGCACGCGCGTGTCCCCTCGACAGGCCGCGCACGAGCCGCGGGTTCGCATCAGGAAGAGACATGGTCAACAAGATTTTCGAATCGCTTCAGTCGGCGGTTGCCGACGTCCACGATGGCGCGACAATCATGATCGGCGGCTTCGGCACGGCCGGCATGCCGTCCGAGCTGATCGACGCGCTGATCGAACAGGGCGCGCGCGACCTGACGATCGTCAACAACAACGCGGGCAACGGCGAGACGGGTCTCGCGGCGCTGCTGAAGGCGAAGCAGGTGCGCAAGATCATCTGCTCGTTCCCGCGCCAGAGCGACTCGCAGGTGTTCGACGCGCTGTACCGTGCGGGCGAGATCGAGCTGGAGCTCGTGCCGCAGGGCAACCTCGCGGAGCGCATCCGCGCGGCGGGCGCCGGCATCGGCGGCTTCTTCACGCCGACGGGCTACGGCACCAAGCTTGCGGAAGGCAAGGAAACGCGCGTGATCGACGGCAAGCCGTACGTGTTCGAGACGCCGATCCACGCCGATTTCGCGCTCGTGAAGGCGTACAAGGGCGATCGCTGGGGCAACCTCGTGTATCGCAAGACCGCGCGCAACTTCGGGCCGATCATGGCCAGCGCGGCGAAGGTCGCGATCGTCCAGGTGTCGGAAGTCGTGCCGCTCGGCGGGCTGAACCCGGAACACATCGTGACGCCGGGCATTTTCGTGCAGCGGATCGTCGAGGTGCCGCAGGCCGCGCACGCGGCCGAGCTGGCCGCCGAACACGCTGCATCGCAAGCCGCCTGACCGCCTGGAGGAAAACCGACATGAAACGACTGACCCGCGATGAAATGGCCAAGCGCGTCGCCCAGGACATCCCCGAAGGCGCGTACGTGAACCTCGGCATCGGCGTGCCGACGCTGGTGGCGAACCACCTTGACCCGAGCAAGGAGATCTTCCTGCACAGCGAGAACGGCCTGCTCGGCATGGGCCCGGCGCCCGCGCCCGGCGAGGAAGACGACGAGCTGATCAACGCCGGCAAGCAGCACGTGACGCTGCTCACCGGCGGCGCGTATTTCCACCACTCGGATTCGTTCGCGATGATGCGCGGCGGCCATCTCGACTACTGCGTGCTCGGCGCGTTCCAGGTATCGGCGAACGGCGACCTCGCGAACTGGCATACGGGTGCGCCCGATGCGATTCCGGCCGTCGGCGGCGCGATGGACCTCGCGATCGGCGCGAAGCAGGTGTTCGTGATGATGGAGCACCTGACGAAGCAGGGCGAGAGCAAGATCGTCGCGCAGTGCTCGTATCCGGTCACCGGCGTGCAATGCGTGAGCCGTATCTATACGGATCTCGCCGTGCTCGACGTGACGGCCGACGGCCTCGCGGTGAGCGAGATCTTCACCGACCTGTCGTTCGACGAGTTGCAGAAGCTGACCGGCGTGCCGCTGATCGACGCGACGCAGAAGGCAGCCGCCTGAACGGCAAGCGTGCCGGTGCGCGCTTTCGTGCGCACGCCGGCACGCTTGGGTAGACAATAGGCGCACGCCGTTTCCCCATTCCGATGCCATGCTCGAAGACAGCGCCCGCCTCACCTCCCTGATCTGCGGCACCGAGCCGCTCAACCGGATCTGGTCGCCCCGCGCGACGATCCAGCGCATGCTCGACGTCGAGGCCGCGCTCGCGCGCGCGCTCGCCGCGCAGCAAGTGATTCCCGCCACCGCGGTTGCCCCGATCGAACGCGCGTGCGATGCCGCTCTGCTCGACGCCGATGCGCTTGCGCAAGGCGCTGCGCTCGGCGGCAATCTCGCGATTCCGCTCGTCAAGCAACTCACCGCGCAAGTGAAGGCCGACGACCCCGAGGCCGCGAAGTTCGTGCACTGGGGCGCGACGAGCCAGGACATCATCGATACCGCGACCGTGCTGCAGTTGCGCGACACGCTCGACGTGCTCGAATCGCTGCTCGACGAAGCCTGCGCGTCGCTCGCGGCGCTCGCGCGCACGCACCGCGCGACGCCGATGATCGGCCGCACGTGGCTGCAGCAGGCGCTGCCGATCACGCTCGGCCTCAAATTCGCCCAATGGCTCGATGCGCTGCTGCGCCATCGCGCGCGCTTCGTCGAGTTGCGCGAGCGCGCGCTCGTGCTGCAGTTCGGCGGCGCAGCCGGCACGCTCGCGAGCCTGCGCGAGCATGCGGCCGGCGTGAGCGCCGCGCTCGCGGCCGACCTGAAGCTCGCGTTGCCGGCCGTGCCGTGGCATACGCAGCGTGACCGCATCGCGGAAGCCGCGTCGTGCTTCGGGATGCTGACCGGCACGCTCGGCAAGATCGCACGCGACGTGTCGCTGCAGATGCAGACCGAAGTGGGCGAGCTCGGCGAACCGGCGGCCGCCGGCAAGGGCGGCTCGTCGACGATGCCGCACAAGCGCAACCCGGTCGGCTGCGCGGCCGTGCTGACGGCCGCCGTGCGTGCGCCGAACCTCGTCGCGACCGTGTTCGCGGGGATGGTGCAGGAGCACGAGCGCGCCCTCGGCGGCTGGCAGGCCGAATGGGATGCGCTGCCCGATCTCGCGCGCCTGACGGGCGGCGCGCTCGCGCAGATTGCGCAGATCGTCGCGGGCCTCGACGTCAATACCGACCGCCTCGCCGCGAACCTCGACCTGACGCACGGGCTGATCCTCGGCGAAGCCGTGATGCTCGCACTCGGCGACAAGATCGGCCGGCTCGATGCGCACCACGTCGTCGAGCATGCGTCGAAGGAAGCCGTGCGCACCGGGGCGACGCTGTTCGACGTGCTCGCCGCCGATGCGACCGTGTCGGCCCACCTGTCGCGCGACGCGCTCGCGCGGCTGCTCGATCCCGCCCATTACGTCGGCGAGGCGCGGGCCTATGTCGACGCCGTGCTCGCGCTGCACGCGGGCGCGAAACAACCAGGAGAACATTGATGCCTTTCGCCACTGTCAACGGCGTGAAACTGCATTACCGGATCGACCGTGCCGCACGCGACGACGCGCCGTGGCTCGTCTTCTCGAACTCGCTCGGCGCCGACCTGCAGATGTGGGCGCCGCAGATTCGCCCGCTCACGCAGCACTTCAATATCCTGCGCTACGACACGCGCGGCCACGGCCATTCCGACGCGCCGGCCGGTTCGTACACGATCGAACAGCTGGCCGGCGACGTGATCGGCCTGCTCGACCACGTCGGCATCGACTGCGCGCATTTCTGCGGGATCTCGATGGGTGGATTGACGGGCGCCGCGCTCGCCGCGCGCTACCCGTCGCGCATCGTGCGCGCGGTGCTGTCGAATACCTCGGCCAAGATCGGCTCGCCGGAAGTGTGGGCGCCGCGTGCGCAGAAGGCGCGCGCCGAAGGGATGGCCGCGCTCGCCGACGCCGTGCTGCCGCGCTGGTTCACCGACGCATTCGTCGACCGCGAGCCGCGCCTGTTCGACGCGATCCGCGACACCTTCGTGCATACCGACAAGGACGGCTACGCGGCGAACTGCGACGCGCTGAACGCGGCCGACCTGCGCGAGGAAGTGAAGGGCATCGCACTGCCGGTGCTTGTCGTGACCGGTGCGAAGGACATGTCGACGCCGCCCGACCAGGGCCGCGCGCTCGCCGCCGCGATTCGCGGTGCGCTGCACGTCGAATTCGACGCCGCGCACATTTCGAACATCGAGTGCACCGACGGTTTCAACCGCGCGCTGCTCGATTTCCTGACTGCGTGAGGCACCGGCGATGGACGACCAGGAACGTTATGAAGCAGGGATGAAGGTGCGTCGCGCGGTGCTTGGCGACGCGCACGTCGACCGTTCGCTCGAGAATCGTACCGAAGTGACGGAGGAATTTCAGAACCTGATCACGCGCTATGCGTGGGGCGAGATCTGGACGCGCGACGGCCTGCCGCGCCATACGCGCAGCCTGCTGACCATCGCGATGATGGTCGCGCTGAACCGCGGCGAGGAGCTGGCGCTGCACCTGCGCGCCGCGCGCAACAACGGCGTGACGCGCGACGAGATCAAGGAAGTGCTGCTGCAGACCGCGATCTATTGCGGCGTGCCGGCCGCGAATTCCGCGTTCCATCTCGCGGACAAGATCTTCAAGGAACAAGATGGGGCCGGTTAAGTGCCGGCGGTAATCTGATCGATTGGCCCGCCGAGGTTGGCGGGCCGTCGTCGATGAAGAACGCGCCGGCAGCGAATCGGTGCGTGAACGAAGGAAAGGCGCGGCCACGAGGCCGCGCTTGTTGCATCTATATCAATGTTGGATGCGACCGGATCGAGCGCTGACGCGCCCACGCCGGCCGACAAGGAGACAAGCGATGAATCGCACACCCGTGGTCGATGTCCAGACCTTCATCAACGAGCAGCCGTTCGGCGGCTTTCAATGGCTCGTATTCCTCATGTGTTTCGTGATCGTGCTGCTCGACGGCTTCGATACGGCCGCGATCGGCTTCATCGCGCCGTCGCTGCTCGGCGAATGGAACCTCACGAAGCCCGATCTCGCGCCGGTGCTCAGCGCCGCGCTGTTCGGCCTGGCGTGCGGCGCGCTCGTGTCGGGCCCGCTGTCCGACCGGCTCGGCCGCCGCTCGCTGCTGCTCGGTTCAGTGTTCCTGTTCGGGGTCGCATGCCTGATGTCCGCGTTCTCGAACACGATCGGACACCTGACGATCCTGCGCTTCATCACCGGCGTCGGGCTCGGCGCAGCGATGCCGAACGCGGTCACGATGATGGGCGAATTCTGCCCGGACAAGCGCCGCGCGACCGTGATCAACCTGATGTTCTGCGGCTTTCCGCTCGGCGCCGCGTTCGGCGGTTTCCTGGCCGCATGGATGATTCCGCATTTCGGCTGGCGCAGCGTGCTGATGCTCGGCGGCGTGACGCCGCTGCTGCTCGGCGTGCTGTTGCTGCTGAAGATGCCGGAATCGGTGCGCTTCATGGTCGCGAGCGGCCGGTCCATCGACAAGATCCGCGCCACGCTCGCACGGATCTCGCGCGACGCGCTGAACGCCGGCTCGTTCGTGCTGACCGAAGCCGCGCCGCAGACCGGCGGCAAGGGCCTCGGCGTCGTGCTGTCGCGCTCGTACCTCGTCGGCTCGGTGATGCTGTGGCTCGCATACTTCATGGGCCTCGTGATCTTCTACGCGTCGATCAACTGGATGCCGATTCTGCTGAAGGATGCGGGCCTGACGCCGAAGAGCGCGACGCTGATCTCCGCGCTGTTCCCGCTCGGCGGCGTGGGCGCGGTGCTGTGCGGCGTGCTGATGGACCGCTTCAACGCGAACCGCGTGATCGCCGTGTGCTACGCGCTGACGGCTGTGAGCGTATATGCGATCGGGCAGGCGGCCGGCAACGTCGGGTTGCTGGTGCTGGTCGTGTTCGTGGCCGGCGTGCTGATGAATACCGCGCAATCGTCGATGCCGGCGCTGGCCGCCGCGTTCTATCCGACCGAAGGGCGCGGCACGGGCGTCGCGTGGATGCTCGGCGTCGGTCGTTTCGGCGGGATCGCGGGGTCGTTCCTCGTCGCCGAACTGACGCGCCGGCACTTCTCGTTCGCGGGCGTGTTCGCGACGATCGCCGTCGCGGGCGTGCTGGCCTGCGCTGCGCTACTGATCAAGCAGATGGCGCGGCCGCATGGCGTCGCGCAGCCGGCAGGCAAGATCGAGTCGCTCGGGCATTGAGCGGCGTGCGGGCCGGTGCGGTGCGCCGGCCCAGTGCATGACGGATTCGGATCGGTTGCAAGCCAATCGACCGACGCACGACAGCAGACCGGGCCGCCTTCGCGGCCCGTCGGCATTCCGGCCGTCGCACCGTTACTCCTCCGCGTCGTGTTCCTTGACGAAGTTGCGCAGATACGCGCGCAACGCGGCTTCCCGGCTGCGATGATCGTCGTGGTTCGCGGCGCCCATTTCCTCCTCGTCGCCGAACAGCGTCGGCGGCGCGCAGTAAGTGCCGACTTCGATGTTCTCGCGCAGCACGCGGATGTCGTGCGTGAGCGGGTGATACTCGGCGATCCAGTGCATGCCCTCGATGTGCTCGCCCGCTCTCAGCATTGGCTTCATCAGCAATCTCCATGCAGAGCAGCGGTGCAACCGCCGAAGCGGTCGCACGCGCCCGTACCGAAAGGGTACGCCTGCCGCACGCGAAGCTCAACGGGCGCGCTGGTGAGCGCTTACTGCGGCAGCAGATGGGCGACGAGCGGGTACAGCGACAGGATCAGCAGCACGGCCATCGTCACGTTGAAGATGCGCAGCGCGCGGGGATTCGACAGGAAGCGCCGCAAGCCGAGGCCGAATGCCGCCCACAGGCAGATGCACGGGAAGCCGATCAGGATGAACACGACGGACATCCATGCGGCGTTCATCCCGTAGTCGGCGGACAGCTGGACCGTCGTCGCGGCGGTCAGCACCATCATCCACGCTTTCGGATTGACCCACTGGAACGCGGCGGCTTCGATGAACGTCATCGGCCGCGGCTTGGCGCCGTGTGCCTTCACTTCGCCCGACGTGCCGATGCGCCAGGCGAGGTACAGCAGATAGGCGACGCTCGCGGCTTCGAGGATCGTGTACAGCAGCGGCAGGCGCTTGAACGCCTCGCCGAGGCCGAAGCCGACGCAGAGCATCAGGATCGCGACGCCGATGCTGATGCCGAACAGGTGCGGCATCGTGCGGCGGAAACCGAAGTTGACGCCGGACGCGAGCAGCATCGTGTTGTTCGGGCCGGGCGTGATCGACGTGACGAGCGCGAACAGCATGCCGGCCGGCAGCGCGCTGACGGTGAGGAATTCCATCGCGGATTCTCCATTTGTGTTCGAGGCTGGGATGGAGTCAGTGTAGCGACGGTTTTCTGTACAGTACCGGTACAGTTGGAGTGACGAATGCCGGTACGGGAAGGGGGCGGCGATCGCTTGCTGCGTGCGAGAGCGTGGCGCCTCGCAGGTGTGAGCGGCTCGCGAGTGGTATCAGGTATATTCAGCGGGTTCTTGTCCTCACGGTATCCGTTCAATGGAATCAAGACGCAAGACAGTGTGCGTCGTCGCGCCTGCAGGTGTGCCCGATCCGCAAGGAATAGCGCGCGGCATCGCGCTCGTCGAAAGCTGGGGCTTCAAGGTCACGACGGGCGCGCATCTCGGCAATCGGTACCGCTATTTTGCCGGTACCGCCGAGGAGCGCGCGGACGACCTGCGGCGCGCCTTGATGGATCCGTCAATCGATATCGTCTGGCTCGCGCGAGGGGGATTCGGTTGCGCGCATCTGCTCGAGCGCCTGCCCGACGAGATCGCGACGCCGAAGACGATCGTCGGTTTTTCCGACGCGACGTCGCTATTCTGCGCGCTTGCAGACCGGCCCGGCGTGCGCTTGTTGCATGGTCCGACATTCCACAGCCTGGCGACCAAGGTCGACGACGCGACGCGTGCCGACATGCGCGCCGTGCTGACCGGTGGCAAACGCGCACCGCTGAGCCTGCGGCATGTGTCCGGCGCCCCTGATGCGGTGCGGGGACATCTGTGCGGCGGCAACGTGACGGTGCTCGCGAGCGTCGCGGGTACACGCTGGTCGCTTCGCTCACGCGATGCGATCGTACTGCTGGAAGACGTGACGGAATTCGGCTACCGGCTCGACCGCAGCCTGACGCAACTGCGTCTGAGCGGCGCGTTCGACGGGGCCCGCGCGTTCGTGCTCGGGCAGTTCACGCGCTGCCCGATCCCGGATGGCGCGGATTTCACGCTCGAGCAGATGCTTGTCGACGTGCTGGGCGGCTTCGGCCTGCCGATCTACTCGGGTCTGCCGATCGGACATGAACACCGCAACATCACTTGGCAATACGGCAACCAGGCTGCCATCGAGAACGGCGCGATCCGGTTCGTCGCGTAGCGTCGAATCTAGAAGGACGGGAACGCGCGTCCGCAGTCCCAATCTGTTGTCTTTGAATTGATGATGAAAACGCCTCGAAATAATCTGCTTTAACCGCCGCAATTTTTGGAGTTTTACGTCTGCCCCTTACCCCTCGCCGTACCCCTCCCTCCGCCGGAATCCCGCCAGACGAACGCAACCAGATCCACTTCGACCGCAGCGTATCGAGGCAGCCGGAATGCACTGAGTGACGTTCTTGCGTGCACGCCCGCTTCGCCGAACACGGAATGCACCACCTCCGACGCGCCATCGGCGACGGCACTGTGTTCTTCGAATTCAGGATCGCTTTGCATATAGACGCCGAGGCGCGGAACGGCCCGGACCCGCTCGAGGGTGCCGAGCGACCGTTGTAACAGCGCGATGCAGCGAGCGGCACAGATCATCGCGCCGCGCCGACCGCTGTCCACCGACACGTCCGATCCGATCAAACCGCGAACGGCGATTTCGCCGTTGAGCTTCGGAATTTGTCCACTGACGAAGATCTGGTTGTCACAGCGCACGAGCGGCGCGTACCGCCCGGCCGCACCAAAATCCTCGTCCACGGCGAGTCCCAGCGCATCGGCAATGCCGCGGAATATCGCGTCCCGGTTCATGTCGATCGTCTCCGTTTCGTCGTCCGGCATCGCGGTATTCATTGATACACCGGCGGAGACTCGCGGGACGTGTCCGTCGAATGCGCGATCGCGTGGCCGCCATACGCAACAGCCGCCGCGTCCCAGCCGACGTCGATGTGCGCCGCCATGACCTGCAGGTCGCGCCAGTGACGTTGTGCAGGATGGGCGTCGAATGCCACGGCGGTGCCCATGCTGCCGATCAGTCGCCGGATCGCGTCGACGCAAAGCTGTGCGATGAACGCGCGATCACGCCTGATGCGGACCGTCTCGGCAGGCGACACCGCGCGTCGCGCGATGCCGGCCGTGTGCAAGGTGCGGACCAGCGCGTCGTAGAGACGACCGGCGCAGGCGAGCTCCGCGTCGCTTTTCGCGATGTGCCCGCAAAGCACCGCGTCGCCGCTTCTACCGCGGCTGCGGAGCGTATCGATGCAGTGCCGGTATGCGCCCTGTGCGCAGCCCAGAATCGGTCCGATGATCCACGTCGTGCTGTACGGGATGAGCGGCACGTCGTACAGATACGCGTCGGGATGCAGGTCGGCGCCGGCGGGATGCGGGCCAAAATAGTTCGAACGAGCGAACACCCACTCGTCCGACACGTACAGCTTGTCGAATGCAATATCCCTGGAGCCTGTCGCGCGCATCCCGGACACGTGCCACGTGTCGAGCACACGGACGTCTTCGCGTCGAACCACGACCTTGAAGATCTCCTGGGCCTCCGGTGCGTCCGTCCCGCCGAGTCGTGCCGAGACGATTACCCAGGTTGCGTGATCGATGCCCGAGCTGTAGCGCCAGATGCCGTTCAACCGGAATCCGCTGCCGTCCCTGACGAACGTGCCGTTCTGAACCGTGGCCGTCGCGAACAGCTGTCGCGGCCCGTTCGCGAAGATGATGTCCTGACAGCCGGCGGGCAGGCGCGCCGCAGTCGTCACATGTCCGCCGACGACACTCAACATCCAGGCCGTGGACGCGCATGCGGTGGCCGCGAGCCGGGCAGCTTCGACGAGTGTCGGGAAGTCCTGCTGCAATCCGCCGTAGCGGCGCGGCGTCAGCAGGTGGAGGAGCCCGGTATCGTGCAGTTCGGCCATGGTCTCGGGCGACAGGCGCGCGAGCTGATCGGCCGCCTGTGCGCGAGCCTGCCAGTGCGGGAGCAGTTGTTCGATGCGTCGTCCGATCTGCGTGCGCTCGAGTTCGAGCCCGTCCACGCATGACCGGATCGTATCCATTGACGGGAGGTCATCATGCAGCTGCATCACGTCGCGTCTCCTCGCGGCCCGGCTACTCTGCGCGGTACGGGGTGCTCGAAGCAGAACACGGGCTCGATGCAGGGTTCGCCGAGCAGCGAGACGAATGCCTCGATCGATCGTGCGTCGTTGGAGGCGACGAACTCGTGAAAATTCGTCCCGTTCCAGAGCAGATAGACATGTTCGAATTGCTCGTGAATCGACGCGACGAGCGTATCGAACGTCACCTGCCCGTTTTGCATCTGCGACAGCATCTGGTTGCGCTTCCAGTCGATTTCCTCGCGGCTGAAGTAATGGCGCTTGTGCAGTTCGTCCTTGACGCGTTCGCGCTTGTCATACTCGTCGAGCGAATCGCAGTTGAGCTTCTCGAGGAAGAAGATCAATCCGTTCGGTTTGAGCAGGCGCGCGACGTGACGAATCTGGTCCGCGCGATCCACGCCATAGAACTGAAATGCGGCAGTCTCGTAGATGTAGTCGAACGTGCCGGAGAAGCGGTCGAGGCGCGCATGTTCGCGGAACAGCCGAGGGGTGACGTGGGCGAATGCCTGCGGGTGGAACGCCGAGAAGTCGTGATTGGCGAACCGGTTGAACGTCGTTTCGTTGGCCGGATTGGGCGAGTTCGTGAACGTGCGGATCAGGCCGTTCGATCGTTTTGCCAGCGTTCTGCCGTTGGTGCCGTCGAAGGCATCGACCTCGTAAAACTCGAAGTGCTGATCCGCGTGCTGCCTGCGACGTTCGGAATACCGCGTGAGCGCGACGCCGACGCGCGACATTTCCTCCAGTATGGCTGGCACGCTGGCAAGGAAATGCGTGAACAGCGGCCCGGCTTCGGCGACCATCAGGTCGTGATAGGCAAGCACGTCCGGATCGCGCAGCAAATGGCGGATGCGGCTCGCGACCGATTGCTTCGGCACCTGCGTCGCGCCCGTCGCCAGGCTGTGAAAATAACTTGCCATCCGGATCATCGGCGCGCTTTCCAGGTACTGCTCCGCGCCGTCCTCGATTCCGCTTGACGTCATGGTTGACCTCTTTGCATGTGGTATCAGTTCAAACCCTGGGCGGACGCCTTGCCGCCGAACGTTCTTGGCAGTGCTCGCAGAAAGTCGATGCTTGCCGGAACCGCAGCGGAATCCAGATGGCGGCGACAATGATCGAGCAGTTCGATTGCATTGGCCGCAGATGTCGCAGCGGGAACGACATAGGCTTTGGGGACGTGTGCGCCGTCGGATCGGGAAACCGGTACGACGAGCGCCTCCGCAACGGATTCGTGGTCGAGCAATACCCGCTCGACGGCGCGCGGATTCACCGGCACGCCGTCTCGATCGAACAGGTCGCCTTTCCTGCATTGAAAGAACAGGAATCCTTCCTCGTCCATCGCGAACAGATCACCGGTCATGAACACGCGCGATTCACCGAAACATCCTTTGCGAATGACGCGGGCGGTATCGCTTTCGCGCTCCCAGTATTTCTCCATCAGCAGATCGCCGGCTACCGCCAGTTCACCGACCTGCCAGGGCTGGACCACGAGCGCATCGTCGTTGCCGACGAGGTAGGTCCTGATGCCCGGAATGGCTTTGCCGACTGAGCCGATACGTCTATCGAGTTCGGCGGGCGGCAGGTAGGCGATGCGTTTGCACTCGGTCGAACCGTAGTTGCAGTAGATCAGGACAGCCGGTAGCGCACGCCTGAGCAGGCGAATGTACTTGCCGGGCAACGCCTGTCCACTGGTCGAGACATACCGCAGCGATTGCAGTCTCGAGGCAGGCAGGTCGCCCGATTCGCACAGACGGAAAAGCGCCGGCGGAAAGACGTGCAGGCCGGTTACGCCGTGTCGCTCAATGATGTCGACGATGGCGGCGCCCGACGCGGGCAACGCCGTCTCGACCACGGCACGGCCCCCGAACAGCAGCGGCATGACCGTGTTGTAAAAGCCGTAGTCCGAACTCAAGCCCGGGGAGAAACTGAGCACGATGTCGCGTTCGCTATTGGCGAGATAGCCGGAGACGGAGCGGAATGCGGCAATCATGTTCCGGTGCGTGACGAGCACGCCCTTCGAATCGCCGGTCGAGCCGGATGTGTAGAAGATCGTTGCGGCGTCATCCACGGAGGGATTGACCGCTTCGGATGCGCCGTCGGTCGCGAAGCAGACGACATAGTCCGACAGGTCGCCGCGGGTCGCGTCGATTGTGACCGCGCGATGACGGGACGCGATGCGCGGCGAGGTCGATCGCGATGCCACGAGCGCGCTGGCGCCGCAATCCGCGATCTGCTGCTCCAGTTCGGCGGTGTCGATCGTGTGCCTGATGCATGCCAGGATGCATCCCGCCTTCAGGATGCCGAATGCAGCCGCCACCGCATGCACGGACATCTCCGAATAGAGCGCGACGCGCGCGCCGGCGGGAATGCCGAGACGGCGAAGCGTATCGGCTATCGTCGACATCACGTCCAGCAATTCGCCGTAGGTTGCCGAACGTCCGTCGACCGCCAGCGCGATTTTGTCTCGCCGGCTGCTCGCGCTGCGCTCGAAGTATGTCGGGAGTCGTTCGATCATGGCATCAGCCTTCATGCGAGGACGCCGAGGCCGACGAGGGGCTGTGGTCTTTTCGAATGCGGGGCGCGAGCGAGACCAGCAACCCGAGGCAACCCATGCACACGGACAGCACCATGATCACCGTGTCTGGTCCGAAACGCGTCGAGAACACGCCTACCGCGACGCCCGCGAGCGGCTGTGTCATGTTGTTGAGGAGGATGACGACGCCCGTCGTCTTGCCGTAGTCACGCGCGGGGATGATCTTCTGCCGCGTGCTCCGGATGTACACGTTGAACATCTTGTCGAACCCGACGATCAGCAGGAAGCCGAAAACGTATCCCGCAATTCCCGGGCTGGCTGCCGCGATAACGCCGCCGACACAGATCGAACCGAAGCCGACGAGGCCGAGGATGCGCCGCGGGACATGCAACCTCGCCGTCATCAGCAGAATCGCGATCGTCACGCACGCGCCTGCCGTTTGCAGTCCTGCGTAATAGCGTCCGCTTTCGTGATGAAAGCCGGTGACCATCGCGGCGGATGTCGCGAGCGTGACGCCGATCACGAGGTTCTCCGCGGCAGCCAGCATGATGACGGACTTGAGGCCCGGGAGATGGACGACGTGAGACAAGGCCGTCCTGATCGGCTTGAACCAGGTGCCGTGCGTGCCTTCCGGCATCACGAATTCGAACGCGCTGGCCTTTTGCCAATAGGCGAGCGCGACGTCGGCCGTGACGAACAGCACGGCGGCGGCCGCGACGACGAATTCCCAGCGCCACCAGGACAGCAGGATCGCCGCGAGCATGGGGCCGAGCACCAGGCCAAGCTGGTCGGCCAATTGCGAATACGACAGCACTTTTTCGAAGCGATGGCTGCTGAATATCTGCGGCAGCATCACCTCGCGCGCAACGATGCCCTGACTCGTCAGCATGCCGCACAACGCGGACAGCGCGATCAGCCATCCGATGCCGCCGACGAGGTCGTAGGCGGCGACGCCCGCGACGCATACCGCCGCGCGGAGAATCTGACTGACGCGCATCAGCTTCGTGGGCGAATACCGGTCGCAAAGCGCGCCTAGAAACGGGAAGCACAGGTATCTCGGCAGTGTTTCGAGCGAAAACGCGATGCCCGACCAGGACACGCGTCCTGTCATCTGAAAGATGACCAGCGGCACGAGAAACAACAGAATCTGGTCGGCGAGGCGGGCAAGGAAAAGCGAATGGAAAAAGGCTTGATGCTGGGCGCGCACGAACGGTCACCTTTCTTTTGCGCGGAGCACGCGATGCATGCGCGCTCCTGCGGACGTTGCCGGGAGGGCTGCTACCCCGGGGCCTCCCGGAATGAGCGTATCGAGCCTTAGTAAGCGGATGCTTCTGCAGACGCCAGGTTATGCCGTTCGTGTCCCTTGAGCGGGGGATTGAAGACGCTGACAAGCACTAGATCCCCGTCTTTGCCGCCGCGCAGGTAATGCTGGTCGTGCTGATCGAGCACGTAGAGGGTGCCCGGGCGGATCGGAAAGACGTTCCCGTTCATGTCCTCGACCTCGCCTTCGCCCGCAATGCAATAACAGGCTTCGAGATGGTTGCGGTATTGCAGTAGCGATTCCGTACCCGCACGCACCACCGTATGGCACACGCCGTATCCCATGCCGTCCTTTTCCGTCAACAAGCGATGGCTTGTGCCGGATCCCCATTCGACAAGCAGTCCATCTTTTTCGACATCTCTCAGGTTCCTGACGAACATATTCGCACTCCTTTCTTTTATGTAAGAAATTATTGTCCTGCTCTCGGTGGAAGCGAAGCCACGAAAAAGCAAGCCAGTGCCCGTAACAGGATGGCCGGCTAAATCATGTAGTTTTTCAACATTAACCGCTGGCGGCGTAGCTGGTCAAGCGCGGAATATGAGGGAATTTATGGTGATTACGTAAATCTGTCTTGATGGTGTTGGGGGCTGCGCTGGAGAGGGGCGATGTAGTTTTTCTACATATCCGTGGGTTGCCTGACTTTCAAAGCTGTCTTGATGAGGGGTGTTTTCATAGTTTGGGAAGGGTTGAATGTTCTATCTTCGATGGATGTATTAAACCCGGCATTTTTGCGAGTCGCGTGATCCTCTAATTATCGAATTGATCGCTGATCACGACCCGGCTACAACTACCCGCCCTGCGCCGTCTCAATCCTTGCACTTATGCTGCGGCAGTACCCAAAGCATCCGTCCGACCGCTTCGGCCTGATTCCGCGAATGGGTCTTTTCATAGATCGCCCGCAATTGAGTACGCACCGTCGCTAGCGACACACCCGCGCTGGCCGCACACTCATCAGGCGTCTTGCCGTTGATCAGTGCCTCAGCCACCGCCGCTTCGGCGCTCGACAAACCGAACGACTGCCGCAACTGTTGTGCGACGACGAGCGGCGCCGCGCCGCGTCGCCTGACCGTGACCAGCAGCGTCGCATCGCCGAACGTCGCATGGAGCGCCTGTCCGGACAGCGCCGCGATGCTGAGAAAAACTTCATGCGCGGCCACCAGCGTGCCCGAAAGCGCAACGCTCTCGCTCTTGCGAGTCTTCGCGACACGTGTCAACGCCGCCTTGAGTGCATCGTTCTGCGGCGCGCTCGTCGCGCTCAGGTAGCCGTTCTCGAGCTTGAGGCAGGTGGTGACGCGCAGCATCGACTCTGCCGCCCGGTTGACGAAGACGACATGCGCGTGCCTGTCCAGCGCAAAGACGGAGAGGCCCAGCTCCTCCATCAGTTCGGCGCCGAGCGTGGCGTCGCGATGCAGCACGCGCGCGTCTCGCCACAGGTTGATCGAGCGTTGCAGATGCCCGGCCATACCGGTCAGCGTCGCGCGTTCCTCCGGCGAATACGGCGCGCGGCCATGCGCTCGCAGTAGCCCGAGCAGAATGTTGTCGCTGCCGGGGCGCGCGAAGCGAATCCCCATCAGGTAGCGAAATCCCGACGGAATCTGAAAGTCCTGGAAGAACTCGCTGCGCTCGACGTCGCGGTCGGTGAGGTGATCCTGACAGCAAACGAATTCGCCGAGCGGCGCGTTCTCGACGAAGCCGCGGCGTGGATCGAGCGCACCGTAATACTGGTCGTAGCGGGCGATGATCTCGTCGAATTCCGCGCGCGGCGAATAGATCGAGAATTGCGGGGCATTGCGCGCGGCGTCCCAACTAAACATGTGAAAAACGTTTGCGCCGAGCGATTCGGATACCCGATGAAAAACTTCGAGAAAACCGTCCGGCTGCAGCGCGGCCTCATAGAGGTCCCCGATGAGTTGGTCCCGTTGCATGCTTCCCCCGTCGCTTCGCGATCTTCGTATGTGGTTTTTGTCTGACGATATTGCTTCGAATACCGAATTTTCAGGATTTTTTTCAGGCTAACACAGGTTGTTTGCGTTTCATGCGGTGTTATTTGCCGATTTTCATCCACGTGAATGATGATCGCGAAAATCGGCTTTGCGAGAATCCCTGCCATCCAGCGTGCATGAGCGGTGCATATGACACGCATCAACCAGAAGGATGTCGGGGGAAACGCAATGAAACTCACGCCTGTCGTATCCGGTATTGCAGCGCTCGTCCTGTCGGCTTGCGGTGGTAGCGACAGTTCTTCGCCACCGCCCGGGCAGCCGGCGGCTCAGACGGTCAGCGGCGTCGCGGCGGCCGGCGCTGCGATGCAGGCCGCCACCGTGAAGCTGGTCGATGCGAACGGCAAGACGGTCGACTGCCCGGCCGATGCGTCAACCGGCGCGTTTCATTGCGCGGTGACCGGCTTGACCGCGCCTTTTGCGTTGTCCGCATACGGCAACGTCGCCGATTCGCAGGCCACGCTGATCGCGCTCAGCGCCACGGCGGGCACGCAGACGATCAACATCACGCCGATCACGAACGCGATCGCGGCCACGATCGTCGGCGGCGACCCGACGAAGCTGCTGGCCGACACTGGTTTGCTGCAAAGCAAGGTCACGGCCCAGGCCGTTGCCGGCACGGTGCAGGCGTATTCGACGGTGTTGGCCGACCTGCTCGCCGCCACCGGCAATACGGGCGTCGACCTGATTTCCGGCCCGTTGACCGCAGGTGCGCCGGGGCTCGACCGGTTGCTCGACCAAGTGAAGATCAACGTGCTGCCGGATGGCGGCATCCAGATCAGCTCGGTGGCGGGCGCGTCCAGCGATACGCCGGTGCAGCTTCAGCTCGCGCCCGGCGTCGCGCCGCAGGCGAGCGACAAGGCCAGCCTGCCTGCTGCCGCGACGATCAATGGCGCGGTGGTGTCGAACCTGCCGAGCGCCAGCGATCTGGCGGCATTGCAGCGCGCGCTCAACCAGTGTTTCGCCGGGTCGACCGGCGCTGCGCGCACGGGCGGCAGCGTATCGGCGTGCGGCCAGATCTTCGTCGACGATGTCGCGTCCGGCGCGCTGAATGCAGGCGTGCCCGCCGCGTATCTGAACAACGGGATGTCGGTCGACCAGGAGTTCGGTGCGCCGGCCGGCGGCACGCCGGGCATCGTGGCCGACGATGCGATGAACAACGCCAGCTTCAGCCTGCCGGAAGTCATCCGCGTCGTCGCGAGCGACACGATGTGGATCAAGCTCGCGTGGACCCGCAGCGACGGCATTCGCGACGGCATGCAGCAACACGTGCAGCTCGCGGTGCGGCCGGGCAGTCTCGCGAATGGCGATACCGGCTGGCGCGTGATCGGCAACCAGCGCGCGGTATTGAGCAAGGTCAACGCGAACGCGCAGAAGTGGGACTGGTTGAACCCGGCCAATCCGTCGACGGGGACCCACGCGTTCGTCGATTCGCTCAACCTGCAGGTGGGCGCCGTCGACGCGTCCGGCACCGCGGTGGACTTCGCGATCGTCAACGGCCCCGGCTTGCGCAACGGCGTGTTTCTCCAGCCGTCGAGCGGCACCTGCGACACGCTGAACATCCGCGCGCAGATCGCCAGCGGGCAGACGCCGGCGCAGCTCGCCGCACTGGCGAAAAGTGCGCAGTGCCGCAACAACTTCCGCCTGGCCGGCGTCGCGCAGGACCCGGCGAACCAGGGCTTGTTCACGTGGCCCGGCGACGCACCGCGCAACAATACCGCGTGGGCGAAGCCGCAACTGAGCGCCGCCGAGCTGGCCGACATCAAGCCGTTCAGCGCCTATACGATCGACGTCTACCAGAACGGCAACACGTCGACGCCGGCCAGGCACTACACGGTGCGCTTGCGCACGCCGTCGCCGTCGCCCGATGCGCTGCGTCAGTACGCGTGGCACGACCTCGCGCAGTCCACGCGCGACAAGCTGACGCCGGGCTCTGCCGCCACGTTCGCGGGCGGCGCGACCTTCCCGCTGGCGTGGACGTCGAAAGCGGGGCTGCCGTTCGTCAAGCGCGGCAACGTGCAGATTCGCGCAACCGCGACCGGGCAGACAACGGCGACGTTCGTCAACGGTACCGCATCGGCGCCGCTCGTCCAGCCGGGTGCGGCGGTGACGCTCAACGTGCCGGGCGATCAGGGCGTCGCGTTCCCGTCGGTGGCCGGCTGGGGCGGCAACACGGACTTCTCGTTCGTGAGCCTGAGCTGGTCCGATCCGGGCGACACGGCTTTCACCGAGTCCTTCGAGTACGACCGGTAACGGGCAGCCGGGCCGATGCGTGCGGCGAACGCGCGGCCGGCGGGACGATTCGCGATCCCGTCGGCGCGTTTCCGCTCGCCGGCCTTGGCGTGATGGCGGAGCCCGTCCGTGCGCCCACACGGCATGGACGGGTATCGGGATGTCGGCGGATGAGCCGCTGCGGCGCATGCCCCGGCGACGATGCGCGCTACCAGGCCGCCGCCACCCGCGCCTTCAGACACTTGAACCCCAGCCTCACGGCGCCGACCCCACCCGCGACCGGAATCCGCGGCAACAGAAACGGATCGTCGTTCGCACCGGCACATCCGCGCCGGGTCGTCGTCGCATTGCCGTAACCGGCAGCGATGACCTGATCGCGCACGCGCGCATCCAGATCACCGTACGGATAGCAGAACGATTCGACGCATTGGCCGCTCAGCCTTTCGAGTTTCCGCTTCGATTCGGTAAGCTGAAAGTCCGAGACAGGCGACGGCACATACGACAACGCGACGTGATCGAGCGTATGCGAGCCGATTTCATGACCGTGATCGCGCCACGCGAGCATGTCCGCGCACGTCATCAGCGGCGAGCGCGCAGTCGGCGCGCCCGCATCCCAGTCGTTCGCGCCGCCGAACCGGCCGGCGACGAAGTAGCACGTCGCGGTGAACCCGAGCGCGTCGAGCACGGGCATTGCATGCGTGAGCACATTGAGAAAGCCGTCGTCGAACGAAATGCCGAAGACCTTGCCCTGCCGCTCCCCGCGCAGGTACGGCTGCAGTTCGCGCACGCTCAGGCCGCGGTAGCCGAGCCGCCTGAACAGCGTCATCTGGCGGCGGAACGCGTCGGGCGCGACGCTCAGGCCGCGCAGCCGGTCGGTCGGCGGCGGCAGCGGGCGGATCTGGTGATACATCAGGATCGGATAGCGTGAGGTGCGCGCAAGCATGGGTGGATCGCAGGAAGGCGGGATTAAGCGGCCTTGCGGAAAATCCGCAGGGTCTTGAAGTCGCACTCCTGCGTGCGCAGGTCCCAGTACTTCTTCCAGATATTCATGGCCATTTCGTGGTTCTCAACGGGGTCACCCAGCGCGACGGGTTGTGTCGAACCGATTTCTGATAGACGGAGAGGGTCGCGTCGATGAACGCATCGAACGAGAATTCGCGGCGGCCTTTCAGCCGCGCGCTGCGCCCCATCGCCCGGATGCAACCGGGCGCCTGCACGATCGCGCGCAGGATCGCTTCGATCGCCGCGGGCTCGCGCGGCGGGACGACCCAGCCGTCCACGCCCGGTTCGACGTTTTCGGGCAGCCCGCCCACTCGCGTCACGATCGCGGGGCAGCCGAGCGACATCGCTTCGCGGCACGCATACGACAGGCTTTCGTGGTACGACAGCACGAACGACACGTCGATGATCGAGAACGGCGCCCGCACATCGTCGAGGCGCCCGGTGAACGCGGTGCGCGACGCCATGCCGTGCCGCGCGAGCTGCTCGCGCTGCTCGCGGGACGGCTCCGCGCCGACCAGCAGCACGCGAAACCGCTCGCGCTCGGCTTCGGGCAGGCGGCCGAGCGCCGCGATCAGGTCCATCCAGCCTTTTTCGGGGGCGGTGCCGGCGCTGCTGCCCAGCACGATCGCGTCCGCGCCGGATGCCCCGAACCGCGCGATCTTGCGGCGGCGGATCTCGTCGGCCGCCAGTCGTTCGGCAGCCGGCCGGCGCACGCCGTGCTTGACCACGGTGACGTTTCCGTACGGCGAGCGCAGCGCGAGCATGCTCGCGACGTAGTCGCTGACCGCGATCGTATGGTCGGTGGCGAGCCGCGCGCGCAGCAGGTTGCCGAAACTGTCGGCGCGATAGGTATTGTGCTTGGTCAGCACGACCGCGGGCCGATACCGGCAGCCGAGCAGCGCGAGCATCACCTGCCGGTGATCGGCGGACCCGTTCACGTGGATCACGTCGAAGCGCTCGCCGGCGATCCGCTGGCGCAGCCGCAGAATCTCCCGGCACAGCCGGTTCCAGCGCGGCTTGAATTCCATGTCGAAGATCGCCACGTCGGGACTGTCCTGCAGGAGTCGCGACAGGCGGCTGCCTTCCGGCGACGCCACGGTCACGCGATGATGGCGGCTCATCGCGACCGCGAGATCGCGGACGTAGGTGTCCTGGCCGCCGCCGTAATCGCCGTGGAAGTTGGTGTACAGAATGTTCATCACGATGCCGCTTTTTTTCGGTCATTCATTTCGAAGGATTGCTGATGAAATGAATGACTCGACCTGATGGAAGCAATGACGTGAACGCGGTGCCGCGTTTCCGGCTCGAGATTGCGTGTTGGCGTCAAGCGCCGGCGTCAACGCGAATCATTTCCAAATATTACAGATCGGTTACGTGTCGTAGTGTCGATGTCTGCGCATCTTTGTGAGAATGTGTCGCGATCGCTGCGTCGCGTCGCGTCGTGCGCGACGAGACTCCTTTCCCGACGACATCAGGACGCAAATCAACCGGCGCGGCTTTCGGAATTGAAAGCTGGTGCGCCATTTGCGTTAGAATGCCCCCCCTGTCCGCCCGGGTGACCGCCGGAGACCGCCCGCAGCGGACAGATCGCCGGCATGTCGACACAGGTTTCGATTCGCAGCCGGACGCGAATGATTGGCCCGCCGTTAGCAACATACGCTTTGTAATTTGGACGACTAATGAAGAAGAAACACAACATTACCAAGTACATCGTTGTCGCGATGATGCTTGGTATTGCCGTGGGTTACGCGTGCCATAGCGCGTTTCCCGACCCGAAGATGGCGAAGGAAGTCGCCGGCTACGTATCGCTGCTGTCCGACATATTCCTGCGCTTGATCAAGATGATCATCGCGCCGCTGGTGTTTGCGACGCTGACCGTCGGCATCGCGCAGATGGGCGATGGCGGCGCGGTGGGCCGCGTGGGCGTCAAGGCGTTCGGCTGGTTCGTCATCGCGTCGTTCACGTCGCTGCTGCTCGGCCTGCTGACCGCGACGATCCTGCAGCCGGGCAGCCACCTGAGCCTGCCGCTGCCGCCGTCCGATGCGGCGCTCAACCTGAAGACGGGCGCGTTCACGCTGAAGGATTTCGTCGTGCACCTGGTGCCGAAGTCGATCGCCGAGGCGATGGCGAACAACGAAATCCTGCAGATCGTCGTGTTCTCGATCTTCTTCGGCACCGCGCTGTCCGCGCTCGGCGAAGCGGGCAAGCGCCTGACCGGCGTGATCGACGATCTCGCGCAGGTGATGCTGAAGGTGACGGGCGCGGTGATGGGGTTCGCGCCGGTCGCGGTGTTCGCGGCGCTGGCGTCGACGATCACGACCGAAGGGCTCGGCATCCTGCTCACGTTCGCGAAGTTCATGGCAAGCTTCTATCTGGCGCTCGCGTTGCTGTGGGCCGTGCTGACGCTCGCCGGCGTGACGTTCCTCGGCAAGCGCGCGTTCACGCTGCTCCGGCTGATTCGCGAGCCGTTCCTGCTGTCGTTCGCGACGGCCAGCTCCGAGGCCGCATATCCGAAGCTGCTGGACGCACTCGACCGTTTCGGCGTGAACCGCAAGATCTCGAGCTTCGTGCTGCCGATCGGCTATTCGTTCAACCTCGACGGCTCGATGATGTACTGCACGTTCGCGGTGCTGTTCATCGCACAGGTGTACGGCATCCATCTGCCGCTCGGCACGCAGATCACGATGCTGCTGATGCTGATGGTGACGTCGAAGGGGATGGCCGGCGTGCCGCGCGCGTCGCTGGTCGTGATCGCGGCGACGCTCAACCAGTTCAACCTGCCCGAAGCCGGGTTGCTGCTGATCATGGGCGTCGACATGTTCCTCGACATGGGGCGCTCGGCCACCAACGCGGTCGGCAACTCGATCGCGGCGGCCGTGGTCGCGAAATGGGAGGGGCAGCTCGACGCGCCGCGCGACGACGACGAATCGGACGGCGCGCGCGTAGCCGAAGTGAAGGTGCGTGAAACGTCGGCATGATGCACTGCAACGCGGCGGTGCAACGCCGCGTTGCCCGACCCGCGACACATGATATGCGTCGGCCTGGATTCGATACGGATTCAGGCTGGCGATTTGCGTTGGGCGCAGTAGCTTTTTCGATACTTCCGAAATGGCATTCGCCGTTTCAATTGATCGACGTCAAATTGGCGGCGATATTCCGTCAGGCAAGTGCCTGATTTTCCCGATTCCCGATCCGCCGCGGAAGTGACCATTCACTGACGCATAGTCGCGCTCGTCGCAAGCGCGGGCGATTCGCAATTTTTTTCGATTTATATAACGCTATTCTCGCCCTGCGCATTTTCGAATGCATGCCGTACGTCATACCGACCGCGCCGGATGATTCGGGGAAGAATTTACATCTCGCGGACTTCAAGCCATCTGGCCGGCCGATCCCTTATGTGAATGTTTGCCCCGTTCAGGAGAGCATCCGTCATGGTCGCCAGACAACGAATCCGGGCCGCGCTTGTCGCCGCGGCAATCGCCGCATTTGCGCCTCCTACGCACGCAGCCAACACCACCGACTGGATCGCGAACACGTACGGCACGCTCGCGGCGCACGTCGGCAACGTCGCGCGCGCGATGTGGGTCGCGCCCGAAGGCGTGATCTACACCGCATCGATGTGGGACGAGGATGAAGGCGGCGTCGCGATCTACCAGAACGGCAAGAGCCTCGGCTCGATCGGCGCGCATTCGGAATTCCAGGGCAGCGCGATCACCGGCAATGCAACGTCGCTGTTCGTCGCGCTGCAGCCGGGCAAGACGTATGGCAGCGGCGCGGTGGGGCGCTACAACCGCGCGACCAAGTATCGCGACCTCGTGATCCAGATCAGCGCGGCGACCAACCAGCCGCGCATCGACGTCGTCACCGGGCTCGCGACGGCCGGCTCGCTGCTTTATGCGAGCGACTTCTACGGCAATCGCGTGCGCGTGTTCACGACCGATGGCGTGTGGCAGCGGGACATCGCCGTGTCGGCGCCGGGCGCGCTCGCGGTGGACGGCGCGGGCAACGTGTGGGTCGCGCAGAAAAGCGCCGGCTCGATCGTCGGCTTCAGCCCGACCGGCGCGCTGCTCAATACGATCCGGATGCCGGCCGGCTCGCATCCGTCGGCGCTGTATGTCGATGCGGCGGCCGGACAATTGCTGGTGGGCGACGAAGGCCCCGACCAGAACATCAAGCGTTATTCGATCTCGGGCCGGCCGGCGCTCGCCGGCACGTTCGGTGTGCGCGGCGGCTATCTCGACACGACGACGGGCATCAAGGGCCAGGTCGGCGCGCAACGCTTCACGCGCATCGCCGGGATCGGCAAGGACACCGGCGGCAACCTCTACGTGCTCAACAACCCGTGGGGCGGCAGCTGGGATCTCGGCCGCAACGGCGCGACCGACATTCATGCGTACGGCAGCAGCGGCAACTTGCGCTGGACGCTGCAGTCGCTGAACTTCGAAGGCATCGCCGCGCCGGACCCGGTCACGGACGGCGCGCTGTTCTACGGCGGCACGCACATCTACAGCGGCAGCGCGGGCGGCAAGTTCGTCGCGAACACCGTCGATCCGTTCACGTATCCGTCGGACCCGCGCATCAACATGAGCGACACGCAGCGTGACGAACACTTCGGGCTGCTCACGTCGGTCGGTGCGAACCGGATTCTCGTCGCGGCCGGCCAGAACCCGCCGGTCTTCTACTTCTATCACTTCAACGCGGCGAACGGTTACGTCGCGATTCCGGACGGCTCGATTCCGGGCCCCGCGTTCAATACCACGCAGCGCGTGACGGGCGGCTTCAGCGTCGACAGCCAGGGCGGCGTATGGGCCGGGCTCGACAAGACCGGCGCGATCACGCATTACCCGCTGACCGGCTTCGACGCGAACGGCAAGCCGTCGTGGGGGCCGGGCGTCGCGACCCGGATTCCGGCCAGCATCCTGCCGCTCACGCGCATCGTCTATCTCGCGGACAGCGACACGATGGTGCTCGCGCAGGGCGCGGTCGGGACCAACGACTGGACGTCGATCGGCACGCGCATCGAGGTGTATCACGGCTGGCGCGCGGGCAACACGACGAAGCCGGACCCGGTGATCACGCTGCCGCACAGCGGCGCGAAATCGATCGACGCGGCGGGCAACCACCTGTTCGTCGGCTACTGGTTCAGCAGCAGCGGGCCGCTGTGGCCGAACGTCGACGCGTTCAACCTCAACACCGGCAATCTCGACACGACGCTGGTCAACGCGAGCCCCGCGACCGTCGATACCAGCAGCGCGATCGATGCGATGTACAGCATCCGCGCGTACCGCCGCTCGAACGGCGAATACGTGGTGATGAAGAACAACGTGAAGGGGAACAGCATCACCGTGTACCGGTGGACGCCGTGACGGTTTGAACGTGCGGCCGCCTTGGGCAGCGGCCGTAGTCGCGAAGTCGTGAAAGCAATCGTGCGCGCAATCGATGCGATTCCGCGGGATTGTTGCGCAACGCGCACGCAATGAACCGCGGGCACCATGCGCGCGGCGCCGTGTCGGACCCGCTTCCCGAACCTCCCGACGTGGAAATGCGGTTCCGTGCACAATGGCAGCGACTCCCGCAGACGGTGTGCGGGCGTGCACGATGAACCGGCGCGGCTACCCCTGCCGCGTTTCTTATGCTCGAAGCGACCCAACCGATGAAGATGAAAACGACACCGAATCGCCTGTTGACGATCGTCGCGCTGGCCGGCGCACTGAGCGGCGCTGCCCACGCGCAGACGGCGGCGACCGTCGCGACCGTCAACGGCACGCCGATCACGCAGGCCGACGTCGATACGCTGCTGCGCGCGTCCGGGCAGCCCGATTCGCCGCAGATCCGTCAGGCGATCAAGAATCAGCTGATCACGCGCGTGCTGGTTCAGCAGGCGGCCGAGAAGGCAAACTACGCGGACAAGCCCGAGGTCAAGGCGGCGATGCAGCAGGCGAAGGTGACGGCCGAGGTGCAGCTGTACCTGCGCGACAACGTGAAGCCGGAGCCGGTCACCGACGAGCAGGTCAAGGCGCGCTACGACGAACTCGTCGCGGCGCTCGGCAAGAACGAGTACAAGCCGCGCGTGATCGTCGTCAAGGATCCGGTGGCGGCGGCGACCGTGCTGAGCGAGCTGAAAGCGGGCAAGTCGTTCGACGGGCTGGCGCGCCAGTACAGCCTGGCGCCGAGCCGCGATACCGGCGGCGAGCTGCCGTGGGTGAGCTTCAACACGCCGGCCGCGGAAGGCAAGACGGCCGGGCTGCCGCTGCCGGTCGCGCAGGCGCTCGAGAAACTGCCGGTCGGCGCGGTGACGAAGGATTCGATTCCGGTCGATGGCGCGCGCGCGATCGTGAAGCTGGATGCGAAGCGGCCGACGCAGGTGCCGGGTTTCGAAACCGCGAAGCCGACGCTTCAGCAGCAGTTGCAGGCGATCGCGGCCGAGAAGGCGAGTGCGCAGATGATCGGCAATCTGCTGAGGGACGCGAAGATCACGCAGTAACGGTAATGCGGCGGTGTCGAATCGCCGCGCGTCACGCGCGCCAGATCATGTTCGCGCTGGTGTCGGTCTCCGACGCGACGCGGAAGCCGAGTCGTTCGTAGAGTCGCCGCGCCGGATTGCCGTGCAGCACGCTGAGCGACACCGGCACGTGCGCGCGTGCGGCGTTGGTCAGCAATGCGTGCAGCACGGCCTCGCCGATTCCGTGGCCCTGGCGCGCGGGAAGGATCTGGATCTGATGGACGTGCCATTCGCCGGCGTCGCGCGTCACCTTCAGCAGGCCGATCGCGTCGGCGCCTTCGCAGACGATCATCGCATCGTCGAAGTTCGTGCGGATGCGCCGGTCGTGCGCGTCATCGTCGGTCGGCGCGCCGACGCGCTGCAGGTGCTCGGTCATCGTCAGTCGACGGAGCGTCAGCAGGAACGGGAGATCTTCCTGGGAAGCAGCACGCAGATGGATCGCCGGTTTCATGAGTGATGAACGGTTGCGTCGGGCGCGAGGCCACGGCGTGGATCACAGGCCCGACAACGGAATCTGCAGGCCGGCCGGGCGATGTTCGAGGACATCGGTGACCTCGTATTCGGTTTTTGCGCCGTCCGAAGTTTGCCACTGTTGCATACGGACATTGCACAACAGCACGTCACCCTTGCTGAAACTGATCTGGCTGTTGTTCACGCGCGACAGGAAGCCGGCATCCGAGATCGTCGCGTGAATCGTCGACGTGCCGTCGTACAGTCGCCACTTGTTATCGTCCTTGAACGCGAGCGACACGATCGAGAACGCCATCTTGCGATGTTCGTCGAGCAGAAGCGCATCGGTTGGCTCCGGCGCGCGAAACCATGCGATCTCGTTGCGGGCGACCGTCTCGTACACCTCGGTGTCGGTGCCGGCCGCGAAAATCTCGATGCCTTCGCGCGCGAGCGGTGCCAGCACTTGCGCGGTGGCACGGCGAACGCGGACGTCGCGCAGCAGCGTGAGCACGGGCAGGTCGATTTCGAGTATGTCGCCGTCGACGTCCAGCACCGCGGTGTGGTCCTGCATCCGCACATGCGTGATTTCGCGTCCGCGCAGCCATTTGAGGACGGCGAACAGCCCCTTCCTCGCCTTGGGTGCGGCAATGCCGAGCGCGGTCAGGATCGTGACCGCATTGGCGAGCGCCGTGCCTTCGTTGCCGCTCAGCATGTCGCGCATGCGGCCGAGCAGCGACGTCGCGAGCGTGAAGTCGATGCCGAAGCTGCCGGTCTTGAAGCTGCCGCGCACGTTGACCTGCGGCCGAACCCGATCGCCGCATAGTGCGCGCGTCGACGCGTCGAGCAAATCGCCGAACGCCAGCAGCGCGGGCGCGAGTTCGCGCACGTCCATCTCGGACGAATCGAGCGTGGGCCCGTCGTACGTCACGCGAAATCGGCTCATCGCGTCGAAGGGGCCGATTTCGGCCGGGGCGGTACTGTTTCCATTGCGTGCTGTCATGTCGAGTGCTGGCAGGAGAGGGGGACGATACCCGAAACGAACGCTTCCGGATGCCCTTCATGTTGAACGCGAATGACTGTTTGCAGGCGATTTGGCCGTCTGGACAAGACGGTTTTTCGACAGGTCCCGATAGCGCCCGGCAAGCAACGAACTTGTCCGGTCCCGTGCATGCGGTGAACGCAGCGATGGCGCCGAGGAGGGCGCGGCGGGATCCGGATGCGAATCCATTTCCGGTTGCTGCGACCATGAATCAGTTGGAAGCGCTGTGCACGCAGATCGAGGCAATGCAACGCCAATTGAACGGTGAGCAATTCCTCGCCGTGCGGGAAAAAGGCTAGCCCCGAAAGAAGGGTCGCGCGATCGTGCGGCTCCCGGCGAGTTCGATCAATCGTACTCGACACGGGATGCGAAGGCCGGATAGTGCCGAGCCATGTCCTGCAGGCAGTTGCGCATCAGCCTCGCGTCGCGCGGAAAGCGGCGTTCGAATTCCGACCAGCCTTTCAGCCGAAGAATGAGCGGCATATCGACCAGCGCGGTAATGGCGTCCCGGAACGCATCCCAGTTTCTTCCATACCAATCCGGGAAACTCAACTGCTTCATCAGCCGTACGTGCAACTGTTCGGTCGATTCGATATCGTCGAGCTCGATTTCCACCCGCGTGTCGCGTGCCATCATGTTCTCCGACGGACCGGTCGCGAAACATTCAATTCATTTCGCGCGCCGTACCGAGCATCATAGCGCGCGCTTCCGGCGGCCGCGCAATCCGCTCCCGGACCGCCGGCGCCGCCAGGCACGTCGCGACGGCCTCGTACCCCGGCGCGCCGGGGTAAGGCGCCACGCGCGCAGGCGGGCTGTGATTGGCCGGGCACAACAGGATGGTTTCGTCGGGGCCGACCGCCGCGAGATCGAGGATCGCCGCCGAGCGCGTCAGCAGGAACAGCGGCCGCATGCCGGCGGCCGCGCATGCGCGCAGATGCGCGATCAACGCGCGTTGCGTGGCCTGATCAAGATCCTGTTCGATCATGTCGACGATCAGTACGCGCGGACCTGCCGCTTCGAGGCTGACGAGCAAGGCGGTCAGCGCCGCCGACGGCGCCGCGCCATTGCCGGCGAGCAACGCCGCGGTGCGGTCGACGCGCGACTTCAGTTCCGGATCGGCACGCAATGCATCGAATGCCGCGGCACAGTCGTCGTCCAGTCGATCGAGGCCGACGAACACGGTGCCCGGCAACGCATCGGCCAGCCGAAGCGCGAGCCGCGTCTTGCCGCTCCCGAGCGAACCGATGATGTAGTTCAACGGCCGGATATCGCGACACTCGAACCGTTCGCCGCCCCACGGCCACGGCAGGTCGAACGCGACGCCCGCGCTGCCAGGGTCGACCAGCCGGGTGAGTTCGCTGTCTGTCGGCATCCGTCCCCGTGCCAGGCCGGCACGCATCGCGCGCACGCTGTCGAGCTTGCCAACGAGATCCTGAATCCCGCGATCGAGCGCCGCTTCGTGAGCAGCCAGCGCGGCATCGAGACTGCGCGCGTCGCCGCCGAGCACGTTCGCTATCTGCGCGAGACCGAGGCCGAGCTTGCGCAGCGCCGCGATGTCGGCGGCGCGGGCGAGATCGTCCGGGCCGTACGCGCGGTATCCGGCCGGCGTCCGTTCGGGCATGACGAGGCCGTGCCGCTCGTATAGCCGTAGCGCCTTGATCGAGATGCCGAGCCGCGCGGCGGCGGCCGATGCGTTCAAGCGGAGTGTGTCCGTACCCATCCGTCACCTCTTTGCTGTCGATTCGTTGCGGTCAGCATAAAGGCAGTCCCAAGGGTCGGGTCAAGCGCGATCGCTCCAACGCTCAGTCGCCGGCCGCGAACTCGTCGCGCAGCGCGCGATACAACCGTCGATAGCGCGTGAGCCGGCCCGCCAGCAGATCGGCCGACGCGGGATCGGGCGCCACCGTCTCCGTGACGGGCGGCGCGACACAGACTTCTTCCAGGCTGTCGTGCGTCGCAGCCAGCCGTGCGAGCCGCGCGGCGCCAAGTGCCGCGCCGACCGCGCCATCCGCATGGCGCTGCATCGCGAGCCCGGTCGCATTCGCGCACAACCGCGCCCAGAACGCGCTTTTCGAGCCGCCGCCGATGAACGACACCGCGTCGAGCGTCGTGCCGGCCGCGCGTAGCGCGCCGTAGCCGTCGGCCATCGCGAACGCGACGCCTTCCATGACCGCATACGCGAGATCGTCCGCATCGTGTTCGTTCGACAGCCCGAAGAACACGCCGCGCGCATGCGCGTCGTTGTGCGGCGTACGCTCGCCGCCGAGATACGGCAGGAACAGCGGCGCGCGGGCCGGATCGGCGTGCTCGGCGCGGGCGGCCAGCACGCCGGGCGTCGTGCCGTGCGCGCGCGCGAGCCAGTCGAGGCTCGCGGCCGCCGACAGGATCACGCTCATCTGGTGCCAGCGCCCTTCCACGCAGTGGCAGAACGCGTGCACGGCCGCGTCCGGGTTCGGCGCGAAGCGGTCGTTGCCCGCGAACAGCACGCCCGACGTGCCGAGCGACAGGAAGCCGCTGCCGGCGCCCGTGACGCCCATGCCGATCGCGGACGCCGCGTTGTCGCCGGCGCCGCCGGCGATCGTCACGGGCCCGGCGATCCCCCATTCGCGCCGCAGCGTGTCGCGCAACTGCGCGGCGGCCGCGTTGCCTTCGACGAGGCGCGGCATCTGCGCGCGCGACAGCTCGGTCGCGGCAAGCATCCGGTCGGACCAGTCGCGGCGCGCGCAGTCGAGCCACAGCGTGCCCGACGCGTCGGACATATCGGACACGAATTCGCCAGACAGGCGCCAGATCAGGTAGTCCTTCGGCAGCAGCACCTTGTGCACCGCACGAAACACGGCCGGCTCGTATTTCGCGAGCCACAGCAGCTTCGGTGCGGTGAAGCCGGGCATCGCCATGTTGCCGGTGATCGCGCGCGATTCCGGCACCAGCGCCTCGAGTTCCACGCATTCGGTACCGGCGCGCGTGTCGTTCCACAGGATCGCGGGGCGCAGCACCTGGTCCGCGCGGTCGATCAGCGTCGCGCCGTGCATCTGCCCGGACAGCGCGATGCCGCGCAGCGCGGCGAAGCCGGCCGGATGCGCGGCGCGCACCGACGCGATCGCGTCGAGCATCGCGTGCCACCACGCCTGGGGGCTTTGTTCGGACCAGTGCGGACGCGGCCGGCTGATCGACAGGCTGGCCGAGCCGGTCGCGAGGGGGACCGATCGGGAATCGGTGAGCAGAACCTTGACCTCGGACGTGCCGAGATCGATGCCGAGATATGTCACGTATGAAGCATCCTGTCTGGGGCGCGCGGCGGCACGCGTCGCGGGGGCGGCGCGTCGTCGCGGCCGTGCGGTTCGTTGAGCCGGTGCAGCGCGCGGAACTTCGAGGGCGGCACCTGCTTCATCGCGAGAAACTGACGGTTGAAGTTCGACAGGTTGTTGAAGCCAACCCGGTAGCAGATGTCGGTCACCGTCAGGTCGGAAAACATCAGCAGCTCGCACGCCTCGTTGATGCGCAACCGGTTCAGGTAGCGCACGAACGACGAGCCGGTGTGACGCCGGAAAAACCGCGTGAAGGTGCTGACGCTCATGCCGGCGAACGCGGCGACGTCGGTTTCGCGCAGCATGCCGGGCAGGTTCTGCTGCAGGTACGACAGCACCTGGTTGATCGTCGACGACATGTAGTGCTGCGCGTCGCTGCGGTAGCCGGGCCCCGCGAGCACGCGCCGCTCGCGGCACGACGACAGCCGGTCGAACAGCGACATCAGGATCTCGACGCGCCGGCAGCCGTGCGCGTCAGCGAGTTCGAGCATCAGCGGCGCGACCTCGACGCCCACGCGGTCGGGAAACTGCACGCCGCGCGCCGCGTCGTCGATCAGGTCGATCACCGGCTGCAGCTCGCTGAACGCGCCGACCATCTTTTCGATCGCATCGCGCGAGAACTGCAGCACGACGTCGCGCGACGGTACGCGTTCGCCGTCGGCGAGCTCGCTGACCCAGTTGTGCGGCAGGTTCGGCCCGGTGACGATCAGGTTGCCGGGCGCGAAGTCGCCGATGTGGTCGCCGACGAACACCTTGCCGCGCGACGCCTGGATCAGGTGAATCTCGTACTCGGGATGGAAGTGCCACTTCGCGACCGAATGCGGATAGTCGTGGACCCACGCGCGGAACGATTCGTCGCGGTGGGTGGGAACGATCTCGAGATCCGGGTTCATCGTGTGCTCCGTCGGGGCGTGCCGGCGCGCTACGGACGGGACATCGACCAGCTCGTCGCGGCAGGCGGCGTGGCGCGCGTCGCGGCCGCCGGCGGCACCGCGTGCGCGATCGGGTTCGGGTCCGGCAGCGTGACGTTGCGCTCGGTGCCGGCGTCGAACAGATGCAGCGCTTCTTCGTCGAAGCGAAACGCTACCACGGCGCCCGGCGCCGGGGCCATCGGGGCCGGCACGAGGGCCGCGCACGGCTGGCCGCGCCAGTCCAGCGTGACGAGCGCCTCGGCGCCGAGCAACTCGACGAGCTCGACCGTACCGGTCAGCGCGAGCGTGCCCGGGGGCGGATCGCCTTCCGCGACGAGCCGCAGGTGATTCGGGCGGATCGCGGCCTTGACCTGCTGGCCGTGCTGCAGCCGCGCGAAGCGCGACGACGCGAGCGGCCAGCGCGCGCCGTTGCAGTCGACCCACACGTTCGCGCCGACCCGCTCGATCGTGCCGTCCGCGAAGTTCATCGCAGGCGTGCCGACGAACCCGGCCGCGAACACCGTGTGCGGCTGGCCGTACAGTTCGGCCGGCGTGCCGATCTGCTCGATGTGGCCGCCGCGCATCAGCACGACGCGATCGGCGAGCGTCATCGCTTCGAGCTGATCGTGCGTGACGTACAGCGTGGTCGTCTTCAGTTGCCGATGCAGCCGCTTGATGTCGCCGCGCAACTGCGTGCGCAGCTTCGCGTCGAGGTTGGACAGCGGCTCGTCGAACAGGAACACGGCCGGCGTCTTGATCATCGCGCGCGCGATCGCCGCGCGCTGCTGCTGGCCGCCCGACATCGCGCGCGGGCGGCGGTCGAGCAGCGCGTCGAGGCTCAGGGTGCGCGCGACGTCGCGCACGCGGCGGTCGATCTCGTCGGCCGGCACCTTCAGCCGCCGCAGGCCGAACGCGATGTTGTCGTACACCGTCATGTGCGGGTACAGCGCATAGTTCTGGAACACCATCGCGACATTGCGCTCGCGCGACGGCAGGTCGTTGACGACCGCGTCGCCGATCACGAGCTCGCCGCCGGTGATCGCCTCGAGGCCCGCGATCATCCGCAGCATCGTCGACTTGCCGCAGCCGGACGGGCCGAGCAGCACGATGAATTCGCCGTCGGCGATCTCGAGGTCGAGCGGATGCAGCACGGCGGGGCCGCCGTCGTAGTGCTTCGACAAACCTTTGCAGGTGATCTGGGCCATGGCTCAATCCATTTCGATCTGAATCTTGACGTCGCGCGGGTGGCCGCTCGCCGCTTCCTCGAACGCGCGCACGCCTTCGGAAAACGGGAACGTGCGCGAGATGAACGGCTTCACGTCGATCGCGCCGGACGCGATCAGCGCGAGCGCGCGCGGAAAGATGTTCGCGTAGCGGAACACCGATTCGATGCGGCCTTCCTTCGCCTGCAGCGCGACCACGTCGAGCGGCACCGGCGCGACCGGCATCCCGATCAGCACCGCGCAGCCGCCCGGGCACATCAGGCCGACGAGGCCCGCGTACGCGTTCGTGCTGCCGCTCGCCTCGAACACGACGTCCGCGCCCCAGCCGCCGGATGCCTCGGCCACCGCGTCGGCCAGCGGCCGCGTACGCACGTCGACGGTCGTGACGGCCGGGTTGTCGGCGAACAGCGCGAGCTTGTCCGGCACGACGTCGGCGAGGATCACGCGCGCGGCGCCGCCGGCGAGCGCGGCGAGCGCCGTCATCGCGCCGATCGTGCCCGCGCCGATCACGGCCGCGAGATCGCCCGGCTTCATCGCCGCCTTCTTCGCGGCCTGCAGGCCGATCGACAGCGGCTCGACGATCGCGCCTTCGGCGAACGACACGTTGTCGGGCAATCGGTACGTGAACGCGGCCGGATGCACGACGAACGGCGTCAGGCAGCCGTGGATGGGCGGCGTCGCCCAGAAGCGCACGTCGGGATCGAGGTTGTAGAGCCCGCGCAGCGTCGCGGGCGAATCGAGGCGCGGTACGCCGGGCTCCATGCACACGCGGTCGCCGACGCGCAGGTGCGTGACGGCGGCGCCGGTCTCGACGATGGTGCCGGACGCTTCGTGGCCGAGCACCATCGGCGCGTCGACGCGGAACGGGCCGATCCCGCCGTGCACGTAGTAATGCACGTCGCTGCCGCAGACGCCGACCGTATGCACCTTGATCCGGACGTCGCCGGGGCCGACCGCTTGCGGCAGGTCGATGTCGCGCAGCGCGAGTTCGCGCGTGCGCTCGAGGACGAGTGCTTTCAACGTGTTCTCCTTATTTTCCCTTGACGATCGAATTGAGCAGCCGGCTCAGCATGCCGACGAAGACGAGCGGCGGCAGCGCGAGCAGCACCGTCGACGCGTTGATCACGCCCCACGGTACTTCCTGCCCGAGCGACGTGAACGCGGACGCGACCACCGGCAGCGTCGCGCTGCGCGACGACGTGAGCGCGAGCGCGATCATCAGTTCGTTCCACACCAGCACGAAGCTGAACACGATGCCGCCGAGCAGCGTGCTCGCGCACACCGGCAGCGCGATGTGCCAGAACACCGCGTACGGGCCGTAGCCGTCGAGCGCGGCGGCTTCCTCGATCTCGCGCGGCAGCCGGCGGAACACGGGAATCGATAGCCACGTGATGGTCGACAGCGTGACGAGCAGGTACGTGACGATCATCGACAGCTTCGTGTCGTACAGCCCGAGATCGACCCAGATCGCGATCAGCGGCAGCGCGACCGCGACGGGCGGCAGGAAGCGCAGCGACAGCAGGAAGAACTGGATGTCGCGCTTGCCGCGCACCGGATAGCGCGCGATCGCATACGCGGCCGGCACGCCGAGCACCGCGCCGATCAGCACGGCCGCGCCGACGATCGCGATGCTGTTGCCGAGCCCGATCAGCACCTCGGGGCTCGACAACACCTGCTCGTAGTTTGCGAGCGTCGGCGTGAAGAAGAAGCGCGGCACGGGCGTGACGATGTCGAGCAGGTGCTTGAGCGAATTGAGCACGGCCCAGAACAGCGGGAACGCGGCGACGAGCAGGATCGCGCCGGCGATCGCGACGGTGGAAACATTGGCGGCACCGCGCCGGGCCATCAGTCGTCCCATTTGTTGACCCTCTTCCAGATGAGCGTGAACACGAGCGTGGTCGCGACCATCATCAGCACGGCCATGCCCGACGCATACGACACCTTGCCGGCGAGGCCGATGCCCTGCTGGTACGCGTAGAGATCGAGCGTCTCGGTCGCGATGCCCGGGCCGCCCTTCGTCATCACGTAGATCAGGTCGAACGAGCGCAGCGACTCGACCATCTTGATGAACACGAGGCTCACGAGCGGCGCCTTCAGCATCGGCAGCGCGATGTACGCATGCACCTGCCACGTCGTCGCGTAGTCGAGCCGCGCGGCTTCGAGTGGCTCGGGCGGCAGCGTCTCCAGCAGCTTCAGGATCACGACCGCGAAGAACAACCCCCACTGCCACACGTCGACGAGCGCGACCGCGTACAGCGCGAGATGCGGATCGGCGAGAAACGCGGTGTGTTCGACGCCGAGCGCGCCGAGCAGCCAGCTCAGGATGCCGGTGAGCGGCGCATACATGAACTTCCAGATGAACGCGGCCGACACGCGCGGCAGCAGCACCGGCATGATCAGCACCAGCGACGCGAAGCGGCGCCAGCGGCCGTGCACGCGCTCGAACAGGAACACCGCGAGCGCGATCCCGACCAGCACCGCGCCCGCGACCGTGACGACCTCCCACAGCACCGACACCTCGATCGCGTTCAGGAAGCGCCGGTCCGACGCGAGCCGCACGAAGTTGCGCAGGCCGACGAATTCGCTGTCCGGGTAGCGCAGCACGCGGTTGCGCAGCGCGAGGTTGATCGCGGCGATCGTCGGGACGAGGCTCAGGACCGCGAGCAGCGCGAGCGTCGGCGCGAGGAACACCCACGGCAGGCTCGTGCGGTCGCGGCGCGCGCGGCCGCGCCGGGTGGACGGTGCGGGAGAGGCCGGGCGGACGCCGAGCGCACGTCCGCCGGCGCCGTCATTTGCGAGCGCCATGTTCGAGCGCGTCCTTCGCGTACTGGTCCGCGTCGTCGAGCGTGCCGCGGATATCCGTCTGCGTGCCGGTAAACATCTGTTCGAGCGCGATGCCGAGGTTGTCGCCGATATCCGGCCACTGCGGCGTACGCCAGATCGTCACCTGCGTGACGGGATTCGTGTCGTTCAGCCCGGCCTGGATCTGCGGCGCGACGTGCTGCTTGAAGTACGGGCTGCCGATCGTGCTCGAGCGGTTGTAGTCGCTGAACACGCCGTTGCGCAGCCGCGCCTGTTCCTGATCCTTGCTGGTCGCCCATGCGATGAAGCGGCCGGCGGCCATCCGCGTGCAGTCGTCCTTCGCGCCGACCGCCGAGATCGCGAAGCCGTGGCCATACGCGGCCGACGGCAGCGGTGCGGGCGGCCGCGTGTAGCCGACCTTGCCGGCCACGCTCGACTTGCTCGTATCCTCCATCCAGTCCGCGAACGGCGTCGATTCGATCATGAACGCGACCTTGCCCGAGCGAAACGCTTCGAGCGCGTTGCTCCAGTCGTAGGTCGCCGAACCCGGCGGCGCGTACTTGAACAGGTCGCTGTAGAGCTGCGTGGCCTTCACCGCGCCCGGCGAATTGAACGCGGGCTGGCCGCCCTTGTCGGTCCATGTGCCACCCATGCCGAGCATGAACGGCGACCAGCGCCACACGTTCATCCCCGAGCCGCGCTGGCCGCGCGCGACCCAGCCGTACAGCTTCGGCGGCGCGTTGAGCTGCTTGATCGCGGCGACGAGCTGGTCGAGCGTCTTCGGCACCGGAATGTGCGCGGCGTCGAGCAGGTCACGGCGATAGAACAGGAAGTCGCCGCCGCCGATCAGCGGCGCGAAGTACGCGACGCCGTTGTAGCTCGCGACCGCGCGGCGGCCGGGCAGGAAGTCGTCGTAGTCGTAGTCCTTCGGGTAGTACTTGAGGAGCGGCACGATCCAGTTGGCCGACGCGAATTCGGCGACGTTCGCCTCGTCGACGTAGTAGATCTGGTAGGAACCCGCGCCAGTCGACGCGTCGAGCCGCGATTTCGCGCGGCGGTCGTTCTCGCCGAAATAGCTGATCTCGACCTTCGTGCCGTTCTTCTTTTCGTAGTCGGCCAGCGACTTTTCCATTACCGACAGGCCGAGGCTCTTCTGCGCGAGCACCCGAAGGGTCGGCACTTTGCAGGTTTGCGCGGCCACGATGCCCGGCAGACAGGCGCCGAGCAGCACGCCGGCTGCGACGATTCGCATCTTGTTCACCCGTGTCTCCTTGATTCTGCTTGTTCGAATGCCACCGATGGCGGCAGGAACAATGGTGTGACGCGGGCGAGGCGATCACCACATCAAAAGAGTTCGGGAACCGATACTTTTTGCTCAGGGTTGGTCGTGCGATGCACAAAATGTGGTGGTCGGGCGCAAACCGCGCGCGTCAGCGGCGAGGCTCGCGCGTTACGCCGCGAAGCGCTCGCCTTCGGGCGTCGGCACGAGATCGTCGGGCCACTGCACCTCGAACCGCGTGCCGCCCGCGCCGGTCGGCAGGCACAGCGCTTCGCCGCGATGGGCATGCGCGATCGCCGCGACGACGGCGAGCCCGAGGCCGGTGCCGCCGGGTTGCGACTCGTCGACGCGCCGGAACGCCTGGAACACGTGCGGCGCGAACTCGGCCGGGATGCCGGGGCCGTCGTCCTCGACGCGCAGCCGGCACATGCCGTCTTCGATGCGCGTCTGGATCCGGATCGCGCCGGGCGCCGCATGGCGGCGCGCGTTCTCCAGCAGTGCGAGCAACGCCTGGCGGATGCGGACCGGGTCGCAGCGCATGCGCCGCGGGTCGAGATCGAGTTCCGGATGCTGGCCGGCGGCCTGCAGCGCGTGCGCGAACACGTCGACCACCGCGCGCACGTCGGCGGCGAGATCGGTGTCGCGGATCTCGATGCTCAGGTGGCCGCTGTCGGCGAGGCTGACCACGCGCAGATCCTCGATCAGACGCGTCAGCCCTTCGACCTGTGCGAGCAGGCTGCGGTACAGCGCGTCGCTCGGCGTGAACACGCCTTCGGCGAGCCCCTGCAAGCGGCCGCGCAGCACGGTCACCGGCGTGCGCAGTTCGTGCGCGATCGCCGCGTTCCAGAAGGTTTGCTCGTCGGTCACGCGCTGCAGCTCGCTCGCGAGCGCGTTGAAGTTGTCGGCGAGGAGCGCTGCCTCCTTCAACGAACGGTCGCCGGCGACCGCGCGCGCGCCGAGATCGCCGCGCGCGACGCGGCGGATGCTGTCCGTCACCGAATTCAGCGGCACGAGGATGCGGCGCGACAGGTTGATCGCGACGATGACCGCGATCAGCAGGCCGACCAGTGTGGTCGAGGTGATCCACACCCACTCCGGCCCGCTCGGGAGCCAGCTTTCCGGCTTGAACGACTCCGGCGAGTACTGGTACAGCAGGTAGTAGAACGCGTAGGCCGTCACGACGATCAGCACCGTGACGCCGAAGGCGATCGCGCCCATCGTCAGCGCGATCTGGCGGCTCAGGCCGTCTAGTCTCACTCGCCGCTCCACAGTTTGTAGCCGACGCCGCGCACGCTGGCCGGCACGCCCGCGACGCCGAGATCGTCGAGTTTCTTGCGCAGCTTGCTGACGTGGCTGTCGACCGTGCGCTCCAGCGCATCGCCTTCCGGCAGGCAGGTCGCCATCAGCTCGGCGCGGCTGAACACGCGGCGCGGCGCGCGCGCGAGTTGCGCGAGCAGCTTGAATTCGGTGAGCGTCAGCACGAGCGTGTGGCGCGCGCCGTCGACTTCGACCGTCGCTTCGTGGTGCTCGAGATCGATCTCGAACGGCGCGGCGCGCAGCACGCGCTGCTCTTCCTGGCGCGAGCCGGCCATCGACCGGCGCAGCACCGCCTGCGCGCGCGCGACGACTTCGGCGGGGTTGAACGGCTTGACCACGTAGTCGTCGGCGCCGATGCGCAGCCCGGTCAGCTTGTCGATGTCCTGGTCGAGCGCGGTCAGCATGATGACGGGCGTGTCGCCGCGGTGGCGGATCTCGGCGAGCACCTTCCAGCCGTCGACGTGCGGCATCTGCACGTCGAGCAACACGAGGTCCGGCTTCAGCGACAGGTGGAGTTCGAGCGCGCGGCGGCCGTCGGCGGCGTGCACGGTGCGCAGGCCGTTGCGCGCGAAATAGGCGGTCAGGATCTCGGCGATCTCGGGTTCGTCCTCGGCGATGAGGATGAGCGCTTGCGCGCCTTGGCCGGCGCCGGGAGATGAGGGAAATTCGGGCATGGCCACTCGTTCGGATTCAGCGGGGTTCCATCGAATCGCCATACTACCGTACGGCTCTGGCGGTCGAATGGAGACGGGCGGCCACGCCCCGGCGAGACGCCGCGCCAGGGCGGCGCGTACCGTCAGTGCCCGACTTCCTTCAGCAGCGCGGCGGCCGCGAGCTTGCCGATGCCGTTCGACGCGAGCGGGCTGTCGCCCGTGATCAGTTTGCGGTCCTGATGGCAGCGGCCGGTCATGTCCTTGTTCAGCACGCGCGCGCCGAGCTTTTCGAGGCTCTGCGCGACGAGCCACGGCAGCGGGCCCGGCATGTAGCCGATGTCGAGATTCGGCCCCGTGTCGAGCGCATCCGGAAACACGCAGAGCTCGTAGTCCTTGAACGGGTAGTCCTCAGGATCTTCGTCGACGGCGGCCGACAGCAGGCATGCGGGCCCGTGACACAGCGTGATGATGTGCCGGTCCTGGTCGAGCGCCCAGCGCAGCGTGCGCTTGACGTCCTTGCTGTGCGGAATGCCGGCAAGCACGCCGTGGCCGCCGGGAATGAACACCGCGATATACGGCGAATCGGCGCCGGGATGCTGGTCGAGCACGTCGGACAGCTTGAGCGGCGTCTTCAGCTTCGGCAGGTACTTGCGGTAGGTGCTCTGCACGGCCTCGTCATCGCTCGGCATCGCCCAGAGTTCGAGCTTGGCCGGATTGCCCGACAGCGTCGCGATGTCGATCTCGAAGCCGGCCTTGTCCATGTGGTGCATCGGCAGCAGCATCTCGACCGGATGGTTGCCGGTCGAGAACATCTTGCCGTTCGTCATCAGGATGTAGCGCTCGTCGGTCGCGATCATCAGGACCTTCCACTTGCCGCCGGTGTACGGATTCGGGTAATCGGCGCCGTCGAAGTCGGTCTTCGACGACGTGTACTGCGACAGCGAATACGGCGACGGGAAATACGCGTTGTTCTCCGCCGGGTCGGCGGCGGGCGTGCGGTCCGTCTGCGTCGTGTCGGAAGTCATGGCTGCTCCTTGCTCGGGGGATGGGTTCGGATGGGGCGGGCGTGGCCGGTGGGCGTCTGCGTGAGTCGTCGCGGCGATTCCGCGGCGGCGACCTGGCGTTCCGGTCATGTCCCGGTCGTGCGGACGGGTATCTCGCAGGGACGATGCGTGTTGCGATGAATCCTACAACGCCGTTCCGCGGCGAACGCCTCCCCGAACGGGTGGGTATCCCGTACCCATCGCCGTGATACGCGTCCGGACGGCTCGCCGCCGCTTTCGACAGAGACTCGCTCCCCCCGGACAGGGGGGACGCGAAAGCCGGCCGGTCCGGTATCGTGGCCGCACGCTCGACGACCCGACCAGTCGCCCATGGAGACTTTCATGCATTCGTCATACCCGTACCCGCAAGACGAACCGGCGCCGTCCGGCCATGCGTATCCGCTGCTGATCAAGCAGTTGCTTCATGCGCCGCTGGCGACGCGGCCCGAGCAGGAGATCGTGTACGGCGACCGGGTTCGGCACGATTACTGGACGTTCCGGCATCGCATCGGGCAACTCGCGAGCGGACTGTCGTCGATCGGTGTCGGCGCGGGCGACGTCGTCGCCGTGCTGGACTGGGACAGCCATCGCTACCTGGAGTGCTACCACGCGATTCCGATGATGGGTGCGGTGCTGATGACCGCCAATGTCCGGCTGTCGCCCGACCAGTTGCTGTATACGCTCAACCATTCGGGCGCATGCATCGTGCTGGTTCACCGCGACTTCCTGCCGTTGTGGGCGGGCATGCGCGACCGGCTCGACACCGTGCGGCACGTCGTGCTGATCGCCGACGGTGACGAAGCCGGTTTGCCGGACGGTTTCACCGACGAATACGAGGCGCTCGTCGCGGCCGGTTCGCCCGATTTCGCGTTCCCCGATTTCGACGAGCAGACCCTCGCGACGACGTTCTACACGACCGGCACCACCGGCCTGCCGAAGGCGGTGGCGTTCACCCATCGGCAGCTCGTGCTGCACACGCTCGCGGGCATGGCGGCGTTGTCGAGCGCGCGCGATCGCGGCCGCGTGCATCGCGACGACGTCTACATGCCGATCACGCCGATGTTCCATGTGCACGCATGGGGAATGCCGTACATCGCGACCGCGCTCGGGCTCAAGCAGGTCTATCCGGGCCGTTATTCGCCGGACGGATTGGTCGCGCTGATTGCGCGCGAAGCGGTGACGTTCTCGCATTGCGTGCCGACGCTGCTCGCGATGATTCTCGACAGCCCGGCGTCGGCGGCGGCCGACCTGTCGGCGTGGAAGGTGATCGTCGGCGGCTCGCCGCTGTCCGACGGCCTGGCGCGGGCGGCGCTCGCGTGCGGGATCGAGGTCTACACCGGGTACGGGATGTCGGAAACCTGCCCGCTGATGACCATCGCGCAGATCGACCCGCCGCGCGCGGCCGGCGGCGCATCGGCCGACGACGACATCGCGCGCCGGACCAAGGCGGGGCTGCCGTTGCCGCTCGTCGACCTGCGCATCGTCGATGCGCAGTTTCGCGACGTGCCGCACGACGGCCGGTCGGCGGGCGAGGTCGTCGTGCGGATGCCGTGGGCGACGCAAGGCTATCTCGGCGATGCGTCGGCGTCGGCGGCGCTGTGGGCCGGCGGCTATCTGCATACGAACGACATCGGCGTGATCGATCCCGACGGCCGGCTGCAGATCACCGACCGCATCAAGGACGTGATCAAGACGGGCGGCGAATGGGTCTCGTCGCTCGAACTCGAGAGCATCCTGTCGCGTCATCCGGCCGTGCGCGAATCGGCGGTGATCGGCGTGAAGGATGCACGCTGGGGCGAGCGTCCGCTCGCGCTAGTCGTGCTGACCGACGAACAGGCTGGCCGCGTCGAGCCGGAGGAATTGAAAGCGCATGTGAAGCAAGTGGCCGACCGCGGGCTGATCTCGCGCTATGCGGTGCCGGAACGGCTGCTGATCGTCGACGCGATCGAGAAGACGAGCGTCGGGAAGATCAACAAGCGCGCGTTGCGCGAGCGCTACCAGCCCGACTGACGAGTGCCCGGCAGCCCAGACGCCGAGGGCCAGGGCCACGCGGCTCCCCGCCCGGGGTAACCCCCCGAATGGGGGGCTGAACATCGCGCGCCGGTTCGAGAACAATGCGGGTCCCGTGTCGCGGACCGATACGCGCTGTGCGCGCCCACGCCGGTACGGACATCACCTACTTTTGACGGCCGGCGTCGAATCGTTATGCTGTTTTCGGCGCACGGCGAGACCGGGCCCGGTCGGCGGCTTCGCCGGCGGGCCGGCGGGCCGGCGGACACGCGATCAGCGCGAGGAGAACACGAACAGCATGGCGCCGATGGACAGCAGACAACCGGTTCGCCCGCCGGACCCCGATGCGATCGAAGTGCTGGTGCGCACCAAGCTGGCGCCGGCGTCGGCCCGCGGCATCGTGGCGCGCATCGCGCGGCTCGGCCGGCTCAGGCGCGGCCTCGACCGCCGGCTGACGCTCGTGAGCGCGCCGGCCGGTTACGGCAAGACCACGCTGCTGGCCGAGTGGCGCCATGCGCTGGTGGCGTCGGGCGTGAAGGTCGCGTGGGTGAGTCTCGACCAGGACGACGACAACGCGTCGATCTTCGCGTCCTACGTGGTCGCCGCGATCGCCGACACGACCGGCGGTGTCGGCGCCCGCGCGCAGCAGTTGTTGCGCGATCGCGCGCTGATTCCGCTGAAGACCGTATTCGACGAACTGCTCAACGAACTGGACAGCGCGGGCGTCGAACTGTTCCTGATGCTCGACGACTTCGATCGCCTCGCGTCGCCGGTCATCCACGACGCGATGTTCGATCTGCTGCGCTACGCGCCGTCGAACCTGCATGTCGTGCTGTCGTGCCGCTCGGCGCCCGCGTTGCCGCTCAGCTATTTCGAATCGCGCGACGAACTCGTGCGGGTGGACGAGAACGACCTGCGTTTCGACGACGCGGAGACGCGCGCGTTCTTCGAGCGGGTGGCCGGCAAGCCGCTCAATGCGGACAACGTCGGGCGTCTGCGCGCGGCGACCGAAGGCTGGGTGTCGGGCCTGCAACTGGCGGCCCTGGCGCTGCACGACGACAGCGACGCGGCGCGCGTGGCCGAGCAGGTCAGCCACGCGCGTGCCGGCATCGCCGCGTACCTGAACGAGAACGTGATGACGCAGGTGCCGGACGCGATCCGCCACTTCCTGCTGCATACGGCGGTGCTCGACCGGATGACGCCGGCGCTGTGCGATGCGCTGACCGGCCGCGACGATGCGCTCGACTGCCTCGAATGGCTAACCGCGCACAACCTCTTCATCCGGTCGATCGACGGCGACCGCCGGCGCTACCGCTATCACGCGCTGTTCCTGCAATACCTGCGGGAGGAGCTGGCGCTGCGCGAGCCCGGCGCGGTGGCCACGCTGCATCGCCGTGCGAGCGCGTGGTATGCGGCCGAGCGGCAATGGCCGGACGCCGTCAGGCACGCGCTCGCGGCCGGCGACTTCGATGCGGCCGCCAGCTGGGTCGAGGCGTGCGCGATGAAGCTCATCGCGTCGAGCGACGTGCGTACCGTGCTCGACTGGGTGTCGCGCCTGCCCGCGCAGGCGCTGACGGGCCGCCTGCGGTTGCGGATCGCGCATACGTGGGCGCTCGCGCTGTCGATGCAGATTGTCGATGCGCGCCGTGCGCTGGAAGCGCTGGAAGCCGACATCGCGGCCGGGCGGCTCGATACCGACACGGTTACGGCGACCGAACTGCTGGCCGTCCGCTCGCTGATCGCCGGGCTGTCGGATCACAGCATCGAATCGCTGCAGCTCGGCGAGCGCGTGCTCGCGGCCGCGCCGCCGGCCGGTTCGTGGGTCGAGCAGATCGGGCAGACGACGCTGATCTTCGGGCTCGGCTACGCGGGCCGCCTCGGCGACGTGCGGGATCTCGGCGCGCGCGCGGAACACGCGGCGTCGGGGCACGAGCCGCTTTACGCGAACGTGTACCGCCAGAACATGTCGGGCCTGGCCGAGTTCGTCGCCGGACGGCTGCACGACGCGTCGAAGACGTTCGAGACGGCGTTGCGCGCCGCCGAACGCTCGGCGGGTCGCCTGTCGGCGGCGACGGCGCTGTCGGCCGGCTATCTGTCGGCGATCTACTACGAATGGAACGACTGGGCGAAGGTGCGCGACGCGCAGGCCGACCGCTTCGACATCGCGATGCAGGCCTGTTCGCTCGGGCCGTTGCTGAGGTTCATGCAGACCGCCGCCCTGCTGCAATTCCGGTCGGGGAACGACGCGGTTGCGCACGACATGCTCGACGAAGCCGATCGCATCGCGTGCAGCCGGCAATGGCTGCGGCTGCGCGTCGCGTGCATGGCGACCGGTATCCGGCTGCATCTGGACGCTGGCCAGCCGACGCAAGCCCACCGTGTGGGGCGCGCGCTGGCGTCGCTGGTGTCGCCCGTGCCGCCGGACGAAGCGTCGAGCCACGTCGAGACGTGGCAGATGGCGCAATCCGCGCAGGCAAGGCTGCTGCTCGCCGATGCACGCGCGAACGAAGCCGCGCAGCGCATGGCGACCGTGCACGCGGTGCTGGCCGCGCGCGGGTTCGACTGGTTCGCGGCGCAGGCCGCCGTGTTGCATGCGATCGCGCTCGACCACGCGGGCGACGAGAGCGCGGCGCTCGCGGCGTTCGCGCGTGCGCTCGAATACGGCCAGGGCAACGGACTCGTCCGTACCTTCGTCGACGAAGGCGCGGCGGCCGAGCGCTTGCTGGCGCGCATGCAGAAGCGTGCCGACCGCTTTCCGGCAGTGGGCGCGTGGTATCTGCGCGACCTGGCCCGTGCGTTCGACGCGCAGCGGGCGTCGGGCGGGGCACCGGCCACGCGGCCGGGTGCGACCGGCAACCTCAGCGCGCGGGAGCTCGAGATCCTCGACTACGTCGCGCGTGGCCTGTCGAACAAGGAAATCGCCCGCGCGCTGCGCGTCGCGCCGGAGACGATCAAGTGGCACCTGAAGAACATCTTTGAGAAGCTCAACGTGACGTCGCGCATCCAGGCGGTGCGCAGCGGGCTGGCGCTCGATCCGTCACGAGTGCGGCGCGACGACGAATGACGCGCTGCCGCCCGCGTCAGCGGTGCGCGGCGAACGCGGCCACGATCTCGTCGATCGCCGCACGGATGCGCGCGGTGTGGCGCAGGTCGCGGTGCGTGACGAGCCAGACCTCGTACGGCGACGCCCGCATGCGGTCCGGCCAGATCCGCGCGAGCCCGTCGCGCTCGCCCATGTGAACCGGAATCTCGCCGACGCCGAGGCCCGCACGCAGCGCCGCACGCAGCATCAGGTTCGAGTTCGTCCGTGTGACGATGCGGCCACCGTCGATCGGTTCGCCGGCGAGGGTCGGCTTGCGGCTGGCGTCGATGTACGGCTGGTAGACGGCGAGGTCGTGGCCCGCGAACGCGCGGCCGCGCTCGGGCTCGCCGTGCCGGTGCAGATAGTCGGGCGACGCGAACAGGCCCATGTCCCAGCACGCCAGCCGGCGCGCGACCAGATCGGGGTTCTCGGGCCGCACCGTGCGGATGGCGATATCGGCTTCGCGTTTGGCGAGATTCAGGATGTGGGTCGACGTGTTCAGCGCGACGGAGACGTCGGGATGTTTCGCGTGCAGCCGTGCGATCGACGGCATCACGAACTCGATCGCGAGCGCGTCGGTCGTCGTGATCTTCACCTCTCCGGCGAGCCGCCGGTCGACCCCCTGCGTCAGCCGCACCAGCTCGTGCGCATGCTGCTCCATCGCCTCGGCGGCGCGCAGCGCCAGTTCGCCGACCGGCGTGGGCAGATAGCCTTTCGACGAACGCAGGAACAGCGTCGCGCCGAGCATGTGCTCGAGCGTCGCGAGCCGCCGCCCGACCGTCGCCTGATCGACGCCGAGCGTCTGCGCCGCGCGGCGCAGCGTGCGTTCGCGATGGATCGCGAGAAAGACGCGCGCGTCGTCCCAGTTCATCGTGTGTCCCGACTGATGCATTTTTGCATTCCCCGACCGGTAATTCGCTGCGTGCCCGCGCGCGGCATCGCCCATAGACTGGCTTCACCTACATGGCGATGCCGCGATTCGGGGATGGCCTGCGAATCGGCCGCGCATCGACGAACGTTGAGGATCATATCGTGATTGATGACGCGAACCCCCTGCCCACCCACATGACCGCGATCGAAATCGTGCGGCCCGGCGGCCCCGACGTGCTCGTGCCGGCGACCCGCGCCGTACCGGTGCCGGGCCCCGGCGACGTGCTGATCCGGATTCACGCGGCCGGCGTCAACGGCCCGGACGTATTCCAGCGCAAGGGGCTGTACGATCCGCCGCCCGGCGCGTCCGACATTCCCGGCCTCGAGATCGCCGGCGAGGTCGTCGCGGTCGGCCGCGACGTCACGCGGTTCGCCGTCGGCGATCGCGTCTGCGCGCTGATTCCCGGCGGCGGCTATGCGGAATACGCGGTGGCGAACGAGAGCAACACGCTCGCGATTCCCGACGGCCTCGGGATGGCCGAGGCAGCGGCGCTGCCGGAGACCTTCATGACGGTCTGGCTGAACCTGTTCCAGCGCGGCCGGTTTTCCCCCGGTGAAAGCGTGCTGATCCACGGCGGCGCGTCAGGCATCGGTACGACGGCGACGATGCTCGCGAAGGCGTTCGGCGCGGCGACGATCATCACCACCGTCGGGTCGGACGCGCAGCGCGACGCGAGCATGTCGCTCGGCGCGGATCTCGCGATCGACTATCGCAGCGAGGATTTCGTCGAGGCGGTCGCGCGCTTCACGGGCGGCAAGGGCGTCGACGTGATCGTCGACATCATCGCGGGCGACTACGTCGCGCGCAATTTCGCGGCGGCCGCGATGAACGGGCGCATCGTGCAGATCGGCGTGATCAATGGCCCCGCGAAGGAGCTCGACCTGTTTCCGATGCTGACGAAGCGGCTCACGCACATCGGCTCGACGCTGCGCTCGCGCACTTACGCGGAGAAGGCGCAGATCATTCGCGAGCTCGAGGAGGCCGTGTGGCCGCTGATCCGGCAAGGCACGGTCAAGCCTCAGGTCTATCGGCTGTTCGATTTGCGCGACGCGCGCGCGGCGCACGAGCTGATGGATTCGGGACGGCATATCGGCAAGATCGTGCTGGCGACGCCGGCCGCGGATCGTGCGCTTCGGGCTGCCATCGACGCAAACGCCAAGCATTCCACATGATCCGAGGACGCTTCAGCCCCCCGGTCGGGGGGCTGAAGCCGCGGCGGGGATGGCCCGACAATCGGGGCACCGAATGCGTCGCCGCGCCCCGCCGGCGCGTCGCGTGGATGCAGCACCGGACTGGACGATGAGTCGAAATGGACATGCTCGAGAACATGCGGACGTTCGTTCGCGTCGTGCAGGCCGGCAGCTTCTCCGCCGTGGCGAAGCAGACCGATGTCGCGACCGCGCAGGTGTCGCGGGCCGTCGCGAGCCTGGAGGCGTATGCGCAGATTCGTCTGTTGAACCGGACCACCCGGAAAATCGCGCTGACCGACAGCGGGCGCCGCTATTTCGAGCGTCTGCAATCGATCCTCGGCGATGTCGACCAGGCGAATGCCGAGGCCCGGAACGCGCTGGTCCGCCCGTACGGACGCTTGCGCGTGCATACGATGCCGGGGCTCGGGCAGAGCCATGTGACCGCGTTGGCTGTCGCCTATCGGGCGCGCTTTCCCGAAGTCGCCATCGAGATGACCTATTCGCAACGGATGCCCAATCTCGTCGAGGAAGGCTACGACGTGTCGGTCGTCACGGCCGCGAGCCTGCCTGATTCCGCCTGCATCGCGCATTCATGCGGCACGTCGTTCAGCGTACTGGTCGCGTCGCCGGCCTACCTGGCCCGCCACGGCGTGCCGTCCGCGCCCGCCGACCTGGCACGCCATACCTGCCTGCGCCTCGATACGCCGGCCGAAGCGAACGACGAATGGCTGCTGCACGGTCCCGGCGGCCAGACCGCGTCGCATGCGGTCACGGCCGCACCGTTCCATGCGAATGCGCCGGAGGCGCTGTCGATCGCACTGCGCGCGGGGCTGGGCATCGGCTCGCTGGCGATCTATTCGGCGATCGACGACCTGCGCAGCGGGCGGCTCGTGCGCGTGCTGCCGGACTACCGGTTGACGATGCTCGACGTGTACGCGATGTTTGCGTCGCGCCGCTTCGTGGACGCGAAGGTCCGCACCTTCGTCGAGCATCTGCGCTTGGGGTTGTCGCCCGCGCTGAAAGCCGACGCCCGCGCGCTCGACGCGCTCGCGGCGCCGCGCGGCCGCGAGCGTGCCCGTGCCCGTGCGGTGGCCGGTGTCACGGCCTGACGGCCGGCCCATCCGTCGTACCCGTTGTACCCGTTCGTTCCTGTCGAGGAGAATCCGATGAAGTCCCGTTTTGCAATCGTCGTTGCAGGTTTCGTTGCGTTGTCGCCGCTGGCCGGTCACGCGCAGTCCGCCGCACCCACCGCGCCCGCCGAGCAGGCGGCCGCGTCGCCGCGAGTGGCGAAGAAGGCCGAACGCGCGACCGACCGCGCATTCGCGAAGAAGGTTCGGCAGGCCATCGTGAGGGCGCCCGGCGTGGGCAATGCGCAGGTCACCGTGTTCGCGAAGGCGAAGACGGGCGACGTGACACTGGCCGGGAAGATCGCCGACGAGTCGCAGGACCGGGCCGCGGTGGACGCGGCCCGCCAGGTACCGGGCGTGACGTCGGTGAAGAGCAAGCTCCAGTTACGCCTGGAGGGTGGCCAGTAACGGGTAGGGTTGACGGCATCGGGTGCATGTCTTTGCGGGTCTCGTCGTGTAAAGAATCCACGGCGAAGGCTCGGGAAGGCACGCACCCGTGCCGGCTGCGACGCGTCCCGCCGGTGGCAGGGGCGTCAGATGCGACCGAGCAGTACCAGTATCACGACAATGACGACGATCAGCCCGACGGTGCCCGACGGCCAGTAGCCCCAGCTTCGGCTATGCGGCCATGCAGGAAATGCTCCGATGAGCAGCAGAATCAGAACGATGATGAGGATCGTACCGAGCATCGCATCCCTCCTGGATTTATTCGACACGGGGTGGGCTGACGCAATTCGCGTGCCGCAGGGGGCCGATCGTTCCGTAGGGCGCCGCTGTCGCATCGGACGGTGCGCGGGGGCGACCGGGATTACGCGCCGGCCTCCGTGCCGGCGGTGTCCGGCCAGAGCAGGGCCTGGGCGACGACGACGTGATCGCCGTTGAAAGTGGCGGCGGGCGAGCCGTACAGGCGATAGCCGAGCGCCAGCGCATCCGACACACGGTGGCAAAACGTGGCGTCGTCCTTGCCCGTCAGCAAGCGATAGCGGGGCAGGTCGTTGGGCGGGGAAGACGACATGGGCGGGACTCCTGTGAAGGGGGCGGATCGGGCAGTATAAGTCGGACAAACCCACGCCATCTACGAAACCAGGGTGGGCATTTACCTCGTGAATGCTCCCTCATTCAACAAATAAATTTTAAAAATGGCCGTCCGCTCGCTATGCTGAATCCTTCACTCAGGCGGGCATGCAATGGCTGAACTCTTTCTGGTACGGCATGGGCAGGCGTCGTTCGGCACCGACGACTACGACCGGCTGTCCGCGGCGGGCGACCAGCAGGGCGTGTGGCTCGGCGAATACTTCGCGCGGCAGGGCCTGACGTTCGACCGCGTGATCTGCGGCACGATGAACCGCCATGCGCAGACGGTCGCCGCGATTCTGCGCGGGATGGGCCGCGAAGGCGTCGTGGTCGATCGCCATCCGGGCCTGAACGAATACGATTTCCACGGGCTGTTCGCGGCAGCCGCCAGCGACTATCCGGAGATCGCGCGGCTCTCGGCCGGCTCGATGAAGGAACACTTCCGCGCGCTCCGGCAGGTGCTGCAGCTGTGGACCGAGGACAAGCTCGGCGAGGCGGCCCCCGAAACCTGGGCCCATTTCCAGCAGCGCGTGGCCGACGCGCGCGCGGCGATCCGCGAGGGCGGCGGCCAGCGCGTGCTCGCGGTGAGTTCCGGCGGCCCGATCGCGGTCACCGTGCAGCAGGTGCTCGCCGCGCCGCCGTCGAGCGCGATCGCGCTGAACCTGCAGATCCGCAACAGCAGTCTTTCGCAGTTTTTCTTCAACGCCGACGCGTTTCACCTCGCGTCGTTCAACGGCATCCCGCATCTGGAGGACCCCGAACGACACGCGCTGCGCACCTACGGCTGACCCACGAACGATCGCGACGATGACGAATCCTTCCCAGCAACTCGACGTAGCCCGCCTTACGCGCTATCTGGAAACCCACGTGCCGGGCTTCGAAGGCCCGGTCGACACGGAGAAGTTTGCCGGCGGCCAGTCGAATCCGACTTTCCTGCTGAATGCGAAGAGCGGCCGCTACGTGCTGCGCCGCCAGCCGCCGGGCGAACTGCTGAAGTCCGCGCACGCGGTCGACCGCGAATTCCGCGTGCTGAGCGCGTTGTCGGGCACCGCGGTGCCGGTCGCGCGTCCGTATCACCTCTGCGTTGACCGCGACGTGATCGGCAGCCTGTTCTACGTGATGAGTTTCGAGGACGGCCGGATCTTCTGGGACCCCGCGCTGCCGGAACTGCCGAAGGCCGAGCGCGCGACCTGCTACGACGCGCTGCTGCAGACGATGGCCGCGCTGCACGACGTCGATGTCGACGCGGTGGGCCTCGCCGACTACGGCCGGCCGGGCAACTACTTCGAGCGGCAGATCGGCGTGTGGACGAAGCAGTATCGCGCGGCCGAAACCGGGCGCCTCGACGCGATGGAGACGCTGATCGACTGGCTGCCGAAGGCATGCCCCGAGGACACGGGCCGGCCGGCGCTGGTGCACGGCGACTTCCGGATCGACAACCTGATGTTCGCGCGGGACGGCTATCGCGTGCAGGCCGTGCTCGACTGGGAACTGTCGACGCTCGGCAACCCGCTCGCCGATCTCGCGTATTTCTGCATGTGCCTGCGGCTACCGTCCGGCGGCCAGGTGCGCGGGCTCGCGGGCCAGGATCGTGCCGAACTCGGCATTCCGGACGAAGCGGCGATCGTCGCGCGCTACTGCGAACTGCGCGGCATCGCGCCGATCCGCGACTGGCATTTCTACCTCGCCTTCAGTTTCTTCCGGCTAGCGGCGATCGCGCAGGGCGTGAAGGCGCGCGCGTTGCAGGGCAACGCATCGAGCGAGCAGGCGCTGCGCGTCGGCGAAATGGCCGGCCGGCTGGCCGAACTGGCCGTCGGCGTGATCGACGCGCATCGCTGATATCGCCACGCGGCGACACGACAACTCAATCAATGGAGGAGCACAGCAACATGGCAACGAACCTGTTCGACCTGACGGGCAAGATCGCGCTGGTGACGGGCGCGAGCCGCGGCATCGGCGAGGAAATCGCCAAGCTGCTCGCGGAGCAGGGCGCGTACGTGATCGTGTCGAGCCGCAAGCTCGACGACTGCCAGGCCGTGGCCGACGCGATCGTCGCGGCGGGCGGCCGCGCCGAGGCGCTGGCGTGCCACGTCGGGCGCCTGGAGGACATCGCCGCGACGTTCGAGCACATCCGCGGCAAGCACGGCCGCCTCGACATCCTCGTGAACAACGCGGCCGCGAACCCGTATTTCGGGCACATCCTCGATACCGATCTCGCCGCGTACGAGAAGACCGTCGACGTGAACATCCGCGGCTACTTCTTCATGTCGGTCGAAGCCGGCAAGCTGATGAAGACACACGGCGGCGGCGCGATCGTCAACACGGCATCGGTGAATGCGCTGCAGCCGGGCGACCGGCAAGGCATCTACTCGATCACGAAGGCGGCCGTCGTCAACATGACGAAGGCGTTCGCGAAGGAATGCGGGCCGCTCGGCATCCGCGTGAACGCGTTGCTGCCGGGGCTCACGAAGACGAAGTTCGCGGGTGCGCTGTTCGCGGACAAGGACATCTACGACGCGTGGATGACGAAGATCCCGCTGCGCCGCCACGCGGAGCCGCGCGAAATGGCCGGCACCGTGCTGTATCTCGTGTCGGACGCGGCGAGCTACACGAACGGCGAATGCATCGTCGTCGACGGCGGCCTGACGATCTGAGCGCACGATGAGACTCGACAGCTACGCCGGCCAGGCCGTGATGATCACCGGCGCCGCGAGCGGCTTCGGCGCGCTGCTCGCGAGCGAGCTCGCCGCGATGGGTGCGCGGCTCGCGCTCGGCGACCTGAACGGCGATGCGCTCGAACGCGTGGCCGCGCCGCTGCGCGCGGCCGGCGCTGACGTCGTCGCGCGGCACTGCGACGTGCGCGTCGAAACGGACGTCGCATCGCTGGTGCATGAGGCCGTCGCGCGCTTCGGGCGGCTCGACGTCGGCATCAACAACGCGGGCATCGCCCCGCCGATGAAGGCGCTGATCGACACCGACGAAGCCGATCTCGACCTGAGCTTCGCGGTGAATGCAAAAGGCGTGTTCTTCGGGATGAAGCACCAGATCCGCCAGATGCTCGCGCAGCGCGAGGGCGTGATCCTGAACGTCGCGTCGATGGCCGGGCTCGGCGGCGCGCCGAAGCTGGCCGCGTATGCGGCGTCGAAACATGCGGTGGTCGGGCTCACGAAGACGGCCGCGCTCGAATACGCGCGCCACGGCATCCGCGTGAACGCGGTGTGCCCGTTCTACAGCACGACGCCGATGGTTACCGACAGCGAGATCGGCGAGCGCCAGGATTTTCTGGCGCAGGGCTCGCCGATGAAGCGGCTCGGCCGGCCCGACGAAATCGTCGCGACGATGCTGATGCTGTGCGCGCAGGAAAACACGTATCTGACCGGGCAGGCCGTCGCCGTTGACGGCGGCGTCTCGGCCTTCTGAACCGAACGAACGGAATACGGAATCTCGAGGAGTCGATCATGGACTTTGGCTACACCCCGAAAGTGGAAGCACTGCGCGAACGCGTGAGCGCATTCATGGATGCGCACATCGTGCCGCGTATCCGCCAGTGGAACGAAGAGGTGCACGCCGGCAAGTATCCGGTGTCGTTCATGGAGGAACTGAAGGAGCGCGCGAAAACGGAGGGGCTGTGGAACCTGTTCCTGCCGCACCTGAAGGACGACGAGCCCGGCATGGGCCTGACGAACCTCGAATACGCGCCGCTCGCCGAAATCATGGGGCGCGTGAGCTGGGCGTCGGAAGTGTTCAACTGCAATGCGCCGGACACCGGCAACATGGAGCTGCTGCACATGTTCGCGACGCCCGAGCAGCGCGAACAGTGGCTGCTGCCGCTGCTGCGCGGCGAAATCCGCTCGGCGTTCGCGATGACGGAGCCCGACGTCGCGTCGTCGGATGCGACCAACATCACGACGCGCATCGAGCGCGCGGGCGACGAGTACGTGATCAACGGCCGCAAGTGGTTCATCACGAACGCCGCGCATCCGAACTGCAAGATCTTCATCGTGATGGGCAAGACCGATCCCGACGCCGAATCGCACCAGCAGCAGAGCATGATCCTCGTGCCGCGCGACACGCCGGGCGTGACGGTCGTGCGCAACATCACGGTGGTCAATCACCACGCGCCGGAAGGGCACTGCGAGATCACGTTCGACAACGTGCGCGTGCCGGCGCGCAACCTGCTCGGTGAGGAAGGCAGCGGCTTCGCGCTCGCGCAGGCGCGCCTCGGGCCGGGCCGCATTCACCACTGCATGCGCTCGATCGGCGCGGCCGAGCTGGCGCTGGCGCTGATGGTCGACCGCGCGCAGTCGCGCGTCGCGTTCGGCAAGCCGCTGAACCGGCACGGCACCGTCGGCGAATGGATCGCACGCTCGCGTATCGAGATCGACCAGGCACGCCTGCTGGTGCTGAAGGCCGCGTGGATGATCGACAAGGTCGGCGCGAAGGCCGCGCGCAAGGAGATCTCGATGATCAAGGCGCTCGTGCCGACCGTTTATACGGACGTGTGCGATCGCGCGATGCAGGTATTCGGCGCAGCGGGCCTGAGCCCCGATACGCCGCTCGCCGACCTGTGGACCTGGGGCCGCGCGCTGCGCTTCGCCGACGGCCCGGACGAGGTGCACCTGCAGGCGATCGCGCGGATGGAGATCAAGGACGGCGAACTCGGCTCGACCGCGCCGTACCTGACGCCGCCGCCGCGCGGCTGAGCGGGGCGACATGGACGAACGAATGGCGCCCGCCGTAAGATCTCGGCAAGGAGATCCGGCGATGCGCCTTTCGAAGATTGATCTGAACCTGTTCGTCGTATTCGAGGCGATCTACAACAAGCGCAACCTGACGCGCGCGGCCGAGGTGCTGAACCTCACGCAGCCGGCCGTCAGCAACGCGCTGGCGCGGCTGCGCAAGACGCTGAACGATCCGCTGTTCGTCAGCACGCCGGCCGGGATGATGCCGACGCCGATGGCCGAGAACATCGTCGGCCGCGTGCGCGAGGCGCTGCAACTGCTCGATTCGAGCGCGCACGAAGGCGACGTGTTCGATCCGGCTTCGTCCGAGCGCGTGTTCCGGCTCAGCATGAGCGACCTGACCGAAGCGCTGCTGCTGCCGGCGCTCGGCGAGCTGCTACAGACGCATGCGCCCGGCATGCACGTGCGCAGCTACACGATGGACCGCCGCGAGGTCGCGACCGCGCTCGCGAACGGCTCGGTCGACATCGCGATCGACGCGCCGCTGATCGGCGATCCGCATCTGCACCAGGCGCTGCTCGTGCAGGACCGCTACGCGTGCATGATCCGCGACGATCATCCGTTCAAGGGCGACACGCTGACCCTGGACGACTACCTGTCGATGGGGCACATCCACGTATCGAGCCGCCGCAAGGGCAGCGGGCACGTCGACGCGGAACTGACGCGGCTCGGGCTGCGCCGCAACATCCAGATGCGCGTGCAGCACTACATGGTCGCGCCGCTGATCGCGATGCGCGGCGATCTCGCGCTGACGGCGCCGCTGCGGCTGCTGCAGCGCTATCCGGCGCGCATTCTGGAACTGCCGTTCGAGATGCCGGGACTCGATTACTTCTGCTACTGGCATCGCAGCGCCGATCAGGATCAGGGCAGCCAGTGGCTGCGCGGGCAGTTGATGGCGCTGATGGGCGGGATCGGCGAGGTGCGGTGAACGGTGGGGCGTGCGCGTCGCAAGTTCGCCCGCGCTTGCCGGCTCGATGGCTCAATACGAATCGTCGTCGAAGCGCGACGCTGCGGGCCGGCGCTTCAGGTCCTTCAGCCAGTCGCGGACCCTGTCCGGATCGTCGAACTCGCGCAGCGCGACGGTCAGGTCGTGGTTGCTGCGCTGCATGCCGGCAATGTCGCGCGTCAGCATGCGCATCACCGTATCGGGCGCGACCTTGGTGGACGACGCGATGCCGTAGGTTCGCCTGAAATCGTTCTCGACGTGCCCGATCTCCTGGTCGAGCTCGCGGAGCTGTTCCTCCAGGATGCCGTTGTAGTGCGTCAGCCGCGCTTCGCTCAGGCCGTCGATCGCGCGCCGGTCGATCTGTTCGATCTCCAGTTGCAGCTCCAGCAGGTGCAGGAGGTTGCCTTTCGCATACGCGTGGTTGACACGCTGCATCAGCACGGTCTTGCGCGCCTGTTCCTCGGGATCGGTTTCGCGATCGGGATGCAGCGCGCTGGCGAGCTTGCGATAGACGTCGCGGAGCGACTTGCTCGATTCGGCCTGCTCGGCTTCGCGTCGCGCCTGCGCGGCCGATTGCCGGGGCGCTTTCTTGCGCTTCGCGCGTTGGGCTTCGCGGGCCTCGTGGGCGGCCATGTCGCGCGTGTACTGTTCGTCGAATTCGGCTTGGATGCGGGCGGCGAGTTCGTCGGGCGACAGCGTGTCGAGATCGTCCGCTGGTTCGGCGGCGGGTTCCGTTTCCGGTTCCGGCTTCGTCCGTGCGGAGGCCGTCGCTGCGGCGCCGTCGTCGTCGTCGGACGGGCAGTGCCGGTTGTAGATGATTTTCAACGTCGCGTCGTCGCTGACGCCGAGCAAGTCGCGCGCCATGTCGGCGATCAGCGCGGATAGCGCGCGCTGCTCGGCTTTGCTCAGACCTTTCTGCAGGAACGCGTCGTCGAGCAGGTTGAGCAACCGGATTCGCAACGCCGTCGACGCCTGTTCGAGCGGCAGCAGCGCGTCGACGAACTTTTTCTGGAAGGCCGGCATGACCGCGTCCCATGCGCCGAGCCGCTCGCGCCGCGCCTCGATCTGCTCGACGAGCGCATTGAAGGTTTGCTGGGCTTTCGACAGGCTGGCTGTCTCGTGGCCGGGTGCGATGGCGACCGCGGCACCGCGACGTGCGGTCATGATGAGTGTCCTCCGGCCGCGGCGGGACGCGCGGCAGGCCGGTATTTTAGCCGCATGCCTGCGGGGCGGCGCGGAATGGGGTGCTTCCCCGCAGCGATCGGCGGCGCGTCGGCGCTTCACGGCGGGCACGGCCAGCGCGCCGGAATCCGCGCCCGGTGCACCGTTCGGCCCATCGGCCCGTCAGTCGCCGAACAACTGCCCCTGCCCGGAGATCACGCGTTCGAAATCGTCGCGCAGGAACGGCAGGATCGCATCGGCGACGGGCTGAAGCTGGCGGCTCAGGTAGAACGCATAGTCGATCGGCGAGCGCATCGTTTCAAGCGGCTCGGGGCCGGCCGTCGTCATCACGTAGCTGATCCAGCCGCCGCGCTGATACTGCAGCGGCCGGCCCTGCGCATGATTGAACTCGTCGGCGATGCGCGCCGCGCGCACGTGGGGCGGCACGTTCCGTTCGTATTCGCGCAGCGGCCGGCGCACGCGCTTGCGGTACACGAGCTGATCGTCGAATTCGCCGGCCAGCGTGCGGCGTACGTAGTCGCGAATGAAATCCTGGTACGGTTCGAGCCTGAACACGCGCCGGTACAACTCGCGCTGGAATTGCTGCGCGAGCGGCGTCCAGTCGGTGCGCACCGTTTCGAGCCCCTTGAACACGAGGTCCTCGCCGCCGTCGGCCGTCGCCGCGAGGCCGGCGTACCGCTTCTTGCTGCCTTCTTCCGCACCGCGCACGGTCGGCATCAGGAAGCGGCGGTAATGCCGCTCGTATTGCAGCTCCAGCGCGCTGTCGAGTCCGAACTGTTCGCGCAGGTGCGCTTGCCACCAGCGATTCACGTGTTCGACGAGCGCACGGCCCTTCGCGCCGGCTTCGTCGTCGTCATGCGCGCGGCCGAGCCACACGAACGTCGAATCGGTATCGCCGTAAATCACTTCGTAACCCTGAGCTTCGATCAGTTGACGCGTGCGGTGCATGATCTCGTGGCCGCGCATCGTGATCGACGACGCGAGGCGCGGGTCGAAGAAGCGGCAGCCCGTCGAGCCGAGCACGCCGTAAAACGAATTCATGATGATCTTCAGCGCCTGCGACAGCGGTGCGTTGCGCTGCCGCTTCGCGTCGTCGCGGCCTTCCCACACGCGCCGCACGATGTCGGGCAGGCAGTGCGCGGTGCACGAGAAACGCGCGCCGAGAAAACCGGGCACCGATGCGTCGTCGCCGGGATGCGCGAGCCCCTCGATCAGGCCGACCGGATCGATCAGGAACGTGCGGATGATCGACGGATAGAGGCTCTTGTAGTCGAACACGAGCACCGAGTCGTACAGCCCGGGGCGCGAATCCATCACGAAGCCGCCGGGGCTGTTCTGCCCCGTCACGTCGCCGAGGTTCGGCGCGACATAGCCGAGTCGATGCATGCGCGGCAGGTACAGGTGCGTGAACGCCGCGACCGACCCGCCGGTGCGATCGGCAGCCAGCCCCGTGACGCTCGCGCGTTCGAGCGCGAAGGACAGCAGGTCGGCCTTGTCGAAGATGCGCGTGACAAGCTCGCAATCCTTCAGGTTGTAGCGCGCGAGCGCGGGCTTGTCGTGATCGAAGCGGCGCTGGATCTCGTCCATCCGCTGGTACGGATTGTCGATCGACTTGCCTTCGCCGAGCAGCGATTGCGACACGTATTCGAGGCTGAACGACGGGAAGGTCCACGTCGCGGATTTCAGCATGTCGATGCCGTCGAGGATCAGCCGGCCGGCCGCGCCCGCGAAGAAGTGGTCGGGCTGCTGACCGTGCGCGCGCCAGTCGAGCACGCTGCCGCCGCGCCCGAGTTTCAGCGGCACGCCGTATTGCTCCGCGTGCGCGTGCAGGATGCGCAGGTCGAACTGCACGAGATTCCAGCCGATCACCGCGTCGGGGTCGTGCTCGTCGAACCAGTCGTTGAGCCGCGCGAGCATCGTGGCGCGGCTGTCGCAGTAGTCGAGGTTGAAGTCGACGGCGTTTGCTGCGTCGCTGTCGCCTCCGTTCGGCGGCCCGAGCATGTAGACCTGTCGTTGCCCGCAGCCTTCGAGCGCGATCGAGTACAACTCGCCGTGGACGCTGGTTTCGATGTCGAGCGACACGCAGCGCAGCGCCGGGCGATAGCCGGTTGCGGGCTTCAGCTCGCCGCCGGTGAGCGTGCCGTCGGGGCCGGGTTGCCCGCGAAACTGCACGCACGCCGTGATGAAGCGCTCCATCGCGTAGCGGTCGGGCGGCTGCACGTCGGCTTCGTAGACGTCGACACCGGCGGCGGCGAGCCGCTTCTGCAGCCCGGACAGATGGCGATAGCGCTTGCAATAGAGGCCGACGACGGGGCGCTGCCGGAAGTCGCGCAGCGCGAGCGGGCGCAACTCGGCCTCGCGCTCGCCGGCCAGCGTGCGTTCGGCGAGCGCCTGCTGTTCGGCCGGAATGAACGCGACGGCTTCCTGCGGGCGCAACCGTACGCGGCGCGGACCGTGTTCGGTTGCCAGCCAGAACTCGATCTCGATGCCGGATGCGGTGTCCCGCCAGTGGCGGGTGAGGATGAAACCCTGCTCGAACGCCGTCAAAACGCTTGCTCGTCGTGGATGCTCAGGCGGCGGATTTTAGCGCCTGGAAGCGCTTCGCGCCGGCGGCGGCCGTCTGGCATCAGGTGGCAGGAAGGCGGAGCGCGACGCGCCATCCCGTCTGGGCCGCATCGATCGGCTGCAGCAACCAGCGGCGCGCGGCGATCGTATTGCGCTTCTGCGTGACGTATCCGTCTACCGCGAGTTCAAGGGTATCGTCGCCGACGCGGGACAGTGTCGCGGCGGCGCCGGAGCCGTCCGCGAATTCGATGACGGCGGGATGCGGCTGGGCGGTGCGCGGCGCATCGCGGTCGAGCGTCACGATGCTGCCCGGGTAGAGGTGCGAATGGTTTGTCCGCAGCAGGACGGCAGTGGGCGTGAAAAGCGCTCCGGAAAACGCCGGCCTGGGCGACGTGAGCCGGCTTCCGGAGCCTACATGAAGGTGAGCGTTTGCGGGATCATGGCTGGCAGACGCCAGGATGTGCGGTGCCTGAGGCCAGACTCGAACCGGCGCCCCCTCAAACATGCCCCTCATGCTCGATCGCCCGTCCCGGCGACGAGCGCGCGGCGACCTGCATCGGCACCCCCGACACCCTCGCCGCCCGCTTCGCCCACATCGCCGTCAGAATCGGCACGAGAATCGCCGTCACGAGGCACGCGGTTGCGACGATCGCCGTCGCCGCCGGCACCATCGGCTTGAACTTCGGGATCATCTCGCCGATGATCGCCGGGTTCGCGACCGCGGCGCCGGCCGTCGACGACGCGGCCAGCCCGGCCGTCCCGTTGCCGCCGCCCAGGAACTTGTCCGCCAGAATCAACGGCACGCCCGTCACGACGATCACCGCGAGCCCGAGCGCGATACCCGGCAGCCCGCTCTTCGCGATCACGTTCAGATCGATGCCGTTGCCGAGCGCGAAGCCGAAGAACGGGATCAGCGGATGGACGCAGCGCCCGAACAAGTCGCGCAGCTGCACATCGAGATTGCCGAGCGTGAAGCCGATCAGGAATGGCAGCACCGCGCCGACGAAAAGCCGCGTCTCGAACACCGCGACGCCGGCCGCGCCGAGAATCAGCATGCTGACGAGCGGCCCCGATTCGATCGACATCAACACGAACGCACCGGCTTCTTCCTTGGTGCCGTATTGCTGCATCACGGCCGCATAGAGGCCGCCGTTGGTCATGTCCATCGACGTCGTGATCGCGAGCAGCGACAGGCCCGCGAACAGGCCCGTGCGGATACCGTCGTCGGGGATGAACCGCGCGGCGATCAGCGTCGCGAGCCATGCGACCACGATCTTCGTCGCGAGCAGCGTGCCCGATTTGCGCAGCACGACGCCCGTCGCGCGCAGGTCGATCGTCGCGCCCATGCAGAAGAACCAGACGGCGAGGATCGGCACCGTGCCCGCGATCAGGCCGTTGGTGAACGAGCCGAAGTACTTCCCGGCGTTCGGGGCGAACGTGTGCACGCACGCGCCCAGCAGCATCGGGACCAGCATGAGCCCGCCCGGAATGCGGTCGATGGCCTGTTTCAGCTTCACGTCTCCTCCGTGGACGTCGATGCGTCCCGTTGTCGAATGATGTCTGCTGACTGACTATAGGACATGATTCGGAACGGTGGTCCGTTTTTATGCGTTTCGATGGTCGTCGTATCATCCGGAAGCGACGACCGTCGCGCAGGATTGAGCGAGTGCCGGCCGCGAACCGGCAAACCGAGAAAACGATAGGGCGTAGCGGGCGAATGATGAAGATGAAAACGACGATGCGCATCGGCATCGCGATGCTGGTGGTCGGTGCGAGCGTGGGCGCGAACGGCGCGCACGCAAAGAGCGCGGTCGATTGCGGGAAGCTCGACGCGGCCACGAGCGGCCCGGACGACAACTTCCGGCCGCCGGCGTCCGGCACGGTCGTCGGCACGGGGCGCGCGTATTTCTACTCTGCGCCCGACGCGCAGTGCATCACGAAGCGTACCTTCATCGTTCCTGGCGATTCGGTGACCGTCTACAAGTCGCACGGGCGCTGGTACAACATCATGTACGTGAACGGCAAGACCGGCGACGACGTCGAAGGATGGGTCGAGCAGGATCGCGTGCGCGTCGGCGGTCAATACGGCGCGCAGTAGTCGCCTTCGGCGTCGCCGCTACACCGTCGCCCATGCGACGTCGCGCTTCAGGTTCTTCGCGCGCAGCGGCCGCTGGTACAGGTATCCCTGCGCGTACTGGATCCCGACCGCATGCAGCGCGCGATGCTGGGTTTCCGTCTCCACGCCTTCCGCGATGATCTTCATGCCGTAGTGGTGCGCGACGGTCGCGATCCCTTCGATCAGCTTCTCGCTGCCGCTGTCCAGTTGCGAGACGAACTGTCGATCGATCTTCACGTAGTCGAAAGGGAAGCGCGACAGCATGTCGAGATTGCTGTGATGCGTGCCGAAATCGTCGATCGCGAACTTCGCGCCTTTGGATCGCAGCGCCTGGAAGATCTCGGTGGTGCGCGCGTTCTTCTCGAGCAGGATGCGCTCGGTGACTTCGAGCACCAGCGTGAAGCCGGGCGGCAGCGCGCGGATCGTTTCCTCGACGACGGCCACGAACCGCGCGCGCTCGAGATCCCGCGGCGCCACGTTCACGGCGATGCGCAGCGGCGCGGACGGCGTCAGCGCGGTCAGCTCGGACACCGCCGTGCGCAACACGAATTCGGTGACCTTCGGCAGCAGCGTGCTCGATTCCACCTGCGGGATGAACACGGCCGGGCTGATGGCCCCCCACTTCGGATGGTGCCAGCGCAGCAGCGCCTCGACGCCGACTGTCCTGCGCGTCTGCACGTCGACGATCGGCTGGTATACGACATGGAATTCGTTGCGCCTGAGCGCGTGGCGCACGGCCTTCAGCAACAGCCGCCGCGGCGCCATCGCGAGCAGGTAGGCGGCCATCACGAGGCTGTCGGCCAGCAGGACGATCGTCGCGCAAATCAGCCGGTCGTGGCGCTGGACCTGTGACGCGTAGCGCGCCGATGCGACGACCGACACCTTGAACGGCCAGCGCTGCGACGCAATCGTGCTGCCGCCCGTGGGGCCGGCGTCCGTGTCCGGCGCGAACGTCCCGTGCTGATCGAGGCGGCCCGACCCCGCGATCGACAGCGTCGCCGTTTCCGCCCCGTTGGCGGTGCCGAGGGCGAGCGCGTCGGCCACGTAGTCGCCTTCGATCAGGTACAGGACGCCCGCGCCGCGCGCAGTGGCGCGGAATGCGTACAGCACCGGAATGCCGCGCTGGAACGCCGTCTGGCGCAGCAGCGTGACGGTCATCGATCCCGGTTCGGGCTCGCGCGCATACTTGACGAGCGGCACGTCGATCGAGCCGAGCGCCGACGAACATATGACGCGGCCGTCGTTCACCAGCGCGACCGCACGCAGATAGCGCAGGCGAGTGCCCACTTCGGCCAGCGTCCGGAACACCGTCGCGCACGGCTGTCCGACCAGCGCGGTCAGCTCGTCCGCGTGGCGGAGGCGCACGCCGTCCAGGATGCGGTCCACGGAAGCCACGATGTCGTGGGCCACGGCGCGCTCATGCGCGGTGACGGTATCGCGGGCGTAGCGGTCGGCCAGCACGATCGCGAACGCGGGCACGAGCACGCAAATGATCACGGCGGCGAAAAGGACGACGCGCGGCCACGCGCCGCCGCGGTGGAAAAGATGCGTCGAGCCGGGCGGGAGCGCCCGTAATCCCGCGGTTGCCTTTGGTGTTGTACGCATGGCGTGGCAAGTCGAACCGGTCGGTGCGCCGACGGCGCGCAAGCCGCATGCCTGATTCGGACCATGCGGCTTGCGCGCCGGTTTCGGGACGCCGATCGAGTCGGGCGTCGCGACGGCATCCGCTCGGCCAGTCGCGATCAGCCATTCATCTGGCAGCATTCCTTAAGAACATGCGCACATTCGGCATGTATCTCGATGTAACGTACCGAAAAAAGCCCCGGCCGCACGGTGCGTGCAGCCGGGACAAAAGACACCGTCTCTTGGCACGAGGATGGTGCGTGGCAAGTATAAGATGCGGCGCGCCATTACGTAATATCGTTGTCTAAAAATTGATGATGTTTCGGGATTGCGTCTCGAAAAGAAACATTTCAATAGGGCGCCGTGGTCGGCAATTTGCCGCCAGCGCGTCAAACCGGAGCGTTGCGATGAAAGAAAATGCCACACCGACGGTCATCGTGACCGATGGCGCCGCCGCGGCGGACGGCGGTTCGCTGTGGATCCGGATTTCGGTGGACGGGGAGGCCCGCGACTATTCGCTCGATCGCGCGCTCGCGTCGCGCGGTACGCCGCGTTACGACAGCATCCGCGGCGCGCACGGCGTGCTGTCGGAAAGAGAGCGACGGGAATTGCGGGGGTTGCTGGCGCGCATCGCCGACCCCGCGATGTGGGCCGGCATCGTCGGCACGTTCATCCAGGTGCTGACGCGCCCCGACGAGCCATGAACGATGCGGTGCCGGCGGCGCGTCAGAAGTCGTTGCGCATCTTGTGGAGCAGGCCGCTGGGCGACTGGTGCGTGTCCACGGCGGTGAGGACATCGGTCACGAACCACGGCAGGTTCAACTGCGTATCGGAATCGCCGACGCAGACGCGGATCGGCGGCGCGCTGGACGGCGAATGGGCGCCTTGCGCGGCATCCCGCGACGGCACGCAATTTTTCGCGTAGGCCTGAACCGGAACCGGCGCGATGCCGGAGGACGCACCGGCGAAGGCCGGCGCGGACACGCCGATGGTGGCAAACAGGGTCAGGGCAGCGGCAAGGGCGACGCGTTTCATGAGGGTTCTCCGGCGATGCACGTTCGACCATGCGAGCCGCCGTGAGTTCGTGGGCGCAACATGCGAGTCACTTCCCCGAACAGACTGCTGGCCGCGTACAATGCCGGCCGTCCGCGTCTGCCGCTCGCCGCAGGCCGCACCACTGCCGCGGCGACTCGCCGCACGGGTGTCGTTCCACGCATGTATATTGTCGCCGTGCATCGATCGGCCGGCGATATCGCGCCGCTTCGTTTGCACGTCTCTGTGCGCGCGCACTGCCAACCCGCCCGAGCGCGGTGCTCGCGGCGAAGCGTCCAGAGCAATTACAAGAACCAGAGAGCGTTCCGAGCCCGCCCATGAGCGATACCGAAGTCGTTTTTCAAATAACCGCGGACGATCTCGTCCACGCCTACCGCCTGCATCTTTGGCGCAGGTACAACTGGAAATACCTGCTCAAGTCATTTGCGATCGGTGCGATCGTGTACATCGTCCTGCTGGTCGGCGGCGTCCGGATAGCAAGCGGACATTTTCCGGAATGGCGCTATGTCTGGATGGCCGCGGGAATCGCGGCTGTCGTCGCGATCGGCGTGCCCATCCTGAATCATCTGATACTGCCGCGCGCAGGTCGCAAGATTTACGACCAGCAAAGGACGCTTCATCAGGTTCACACGGTCATTTTCCAAGGCGACCGGTTCATTGTCGAAACGCCGACTTCGCGCGACGAAATTCACTACGCGGATCTCATTCACTGGAGCGAGGATCGTCAAATGATCCTGCTGTATCAGTCATCGGTGATGTTCCGCGTGGTACCGAAGCGCGTGCTGAACGACGGACAAGTGGCATTCCTGTATCGAGTGCTGCTTCAGAACGGCGTGCACAAAGTCTAGCGGGCCGTGGCCGGACGGCCTGCGCCGTCCGGGTTTCGACGCGCGCTTGCGGCCAGGAGGCCCCGCGCATCCCATCACTGATACCCGTAACACTGCTTCAACCCCGCGTAGTCGTAGAAGTGGCTGTCCGGCGCGATCTTCGCGCCGTCGCACGCGGCCTGGAAATCCGTCTCGCGCTCGTTGTACAGCATCTTCACGATGAGGCGCGATCCGTTGCGATAGACATCCCACTGCATGTTCGCGGCCATCGGCGACACCTGGTCGCCGCGCCACGGATTGTTCGCATACGTGTACGTCTGCGCCTGAGGCGTCGGCACGAACACGTTCTTCAGGTTCATGATCGACGCGAACGGAATCACGATCTCCGCATGCGTGAAGCGCAGCTTCGCGGCGTGCGTCAGGTCGCCGCGCGCGATCGCGTCGACTTCGCCGAAGAAATCGTCCTGCAGCACCTTCGCCATCCGGTACGTCACCGGGTTCGCTTCCTGGATGCCGGGCCCCTTCTGATAGTAGTCCTCGGCATCCTGCAGATACGCGAGATACTGCGCCTGCTCCGCGCCGATGTACTTTTCCATCGTGACGCCGCCGGTTTCCGCGGTCATGGCCGGCGCCACCTGCAGCAGGTTGTACAGCACGTTCACCGCATCGACGGCGGTCGCGATCTTCGTCTTGCCGTCGCCTTTCAGCGTGTTGGTGAACTTGCCATCCGTCGACGTGAACGCATAGGTGCCGGTGTTCGCGAATGTGTAGCCGTCGGCGCCGAGCTTCGCGATGAAGGCCGGCGACACGAGCGCGGACAGCACCGTTTGCGCGACGTCGGCGGCCTGCGGCGCGGCCTTGATCGCCTTCAGCTTCGCGGCCACCGTCGCGTCGTTTGCATAGGTCTGGTACGCCTGGCTCGCCTGATAGGTCGCGTAGTACGGATCGCTCGTGTCGGTCACGAGATCGGTGGCCGGCTTCAGCGAATGGAAATACAGCAGGAAGCGGTTGGTGCCGGCCGGCTGCGCGACCGGTGCGCTCGCCGGATAGCCGGCCGGCGCGGCCGGCAGCGTGATGGCCGGCGCCAGCGCCGGCTGCGCGGCAACCAGTGCCGCCGAGAAATACGTCGAACTGTCGACCGCGCGATCCTGACCCGAGTTGACGACGACCACCTGCCGGTTGCCCGCCGCGAACAGCGCGGGTAGCCGCTGCGCGAGACGCGCGGCAAGTTGCTGATGTTCGCGGATGCCGGTTTGCGTGAGGTTGCCGTACCCGGGTGTCGAGATGCCCTGTACGCCGTAGCCGAGCAGCGCATTGGCCTTCATCATCGCGTACGTGTCGGCCTTGAGCTGCACGCCGAGCGGCGTCAGCGCGCCGTCGGCCTCGGCCTTGACCAGCATCGCGTAGATCGCGCCGTCGTATTTGAAGCCCGACAGCCCGCGCGAGCCATGACGGGCGACGAGTTCGGTATAGACGGGCGCGTAGCCGGCCGGCGGCGCTTCGTACGTCGCGGCGTCCTGCTGCGGGCGGTACGGCGTCTTCGTCTGGTAGTAGGTCGCGGGTGCCGGAGTCGGCGTGGGCTGAGGTTGCGGCTGCGGTGCGGGCGCCGTGCCGTTGTTGTCGGCCGACGTGGCGGGCGGCGTCGAGTCATCCCCGCCGCAAGCGGCGAGCAACAGGCAGGCAATCGCGAGGGCGGTGGTGGTGCGGGTCGGGCGTGTCATCGTGGCGGGCAACGGACGGCACGATGCGCATGCGCGTCGCGCCGTCTCCGGGGCAATGTGGTCGAACCCCGAAGTGTTGCAAGCGACTTTGACAGCAGAATGTCAGAATGCGGTCGGACAATTGTCGGATTGCCGCCGAATCGACGATGATGGCCGGCCACGGCCGGCCCGTGTGCGGGCGTTCAGTGCAGCCCGGCCGATGCGATCGAGCGCACCGTATCGGTGATGTTCACGCAGCGCGACAGCCCGAAATGCTCGGCTTCACGGCGTTCCGGTTCGCTGCTCGCGATCCCGACCGCGCGCTCGCGCGGCACGCCGAGCGCTTGTAGCGCGACATCGAACGGATGCTGATTCGATCGGGAGTCCTGTTGATTGGTGTCCGTGACGACGACCGAGAAGCGGTCGAGGTTCGCGCGGCCGAACTGGCCTTCGAACATGTCGTTGAGCCGCGCGGCCGGCAGCGTCGTGACGAGGCCGAGCCGATAGCCTTCTTCCGATGCGCGGTCGAGCCACTGGATGATTGCATCGCGCTGATGGCGCGACTCTCGCGAATCCGGGGTTGCTTCGATCTGGGCGAATGCTGCGTCGAGACGGGTGACGATGGCTTCGATGACCACGGTGATTCCTTTTCAGAAACGTGATGATCCGTTCGCCGACGGGAATGCCACACACCTTAGCGTCGATCCGGAAAACGCGACCAATTAATATTTTTAGTCGACTCATACGATTCGACTAATGAATGGGGCGGCAAGCCAGAGCGGGCGCGGGACACGTGTCGCGCGGCATTTCACGCGCGAATGGCATCGTCTCGATGGCCTTCAAGGGGATGCACCAGCATGGCGCACATTCCGGATGCATCGCGCATATACATATAAAGAAACGGCATATCGAGCGACGCTCGCCCGATATGCCGCGTTGCGATGGTGCGTGCGAACAGGTGCGATCAGTGCAGCTTGATCGACGGCTGGTTACGGCTTTGCAGCCAGTGGCTCAGCGACTGGAACAGCGCGCGCTTCGCGCCGACCACGCTGAACAGGTGCTTGCGATACAGGAACTTGTACAGCCCGATCGCCGCGAGCCCGTCGACGATCAGCGAGCGCGAGCGCACGCCGATGTCCGCCTGGTACACGGCGCCCGCCTGCCCGAGCGACACGACGGTGCCCGCGTCGTGGAACGTGAAGCCGGCCACCGGCTTGCCGGCGATGCGGCGCGCGAACGCGTTGACCAGATACACGGCCTGCTGGTGCGCGACTTGCGCACGCGGCGGCAGGCACCCGCTTGCACCGGTCGACGGGCACGCGGCGCAGTCGCCGAACGCGTACACGTGCGGATCGTCGGGCGTCTGCAGCGTGTCGGTCACGATCACCTGATTCGACCGGTTGAGCGCGATGTCGCCGATGTTTCGCAGCATCGCGGGGCCCGCGACGCCGGCCGCCCAGATCGTGATGTCGCTCGCGAGGCGTTCGCCGGTCGCCGTCGTCACGGCGTCCGCGCCGACTTCCGCCACGCGCGTGTCGGTCAGCACGTCGACGTTCAGCGCGCGCAGTTGCGCGTGCATCTTGCCGGACAGCCGTTCGTCGAGCGCCGGCAGGATGCGCGGGCCGCCTTCGATCAGCCGGATGTGCACGTCGCGCGCGGACACCAGCGCCTTGAAGCGGTACGTCGTCAATTGCTGGACCGCGTGCCGCAGCGCTGCGGCCAGTTCGACGCCCGTCGCGCCCGCGCCGATCACGTTGATGCAGATCGGCGCCGCGCGCCGTGCGGGCTGCTGCTCGGCGACGTGATTCGCCTTCGTGCAGGCGGCAAGGAACTTGCGGCGGAAATCCTCGGCCTGATCGAGGTTTTCGAGGGGCAGCGCATGGCGCTCGGCGCCCGGCACATTGAAGAAGTTCGTCACGCTGCCGACCGCCAGCACGAGATCGTCATAGTCCAGCGAGCGCTGCGGCAGGATTTCCGTGCCGTCCGCATCGTGCACGGCCGCGATCGTCGCCGTGCGCGCCGCGCGGTCGACCCACTGCAGCGCGCCCTGCACGAAGCGGAAGCCGTGGCGCTTCGCCTGCGCTGCGTATTCGATCGTGTGGGACGCCGGATCGCGATGGCCCGATGCGGCTTCGTGCAGCAGCGGCTTCCAGAAGTGCGTCGGATAGCGGTCGACGAGCACGATCTCGGCCTGCCCGCGGCGTCCGATCGTATCGCCGAGACGCGTCGCGAGCTGCAGGCCGCCGGCGCCGCCGCCGACGATCACGATGTGCGGCAGGCGCGGTGCGCGGTCCATTGCAAGGGTGGGCGTGGTGTTGTCCATGTTGGGCTCCCGCTGAATGACGATTCGGATGACATTGCTCAAGAACCGACGATATAGTTTCGTACCCAGTCGAACAATTTAATGTTTATAAGCGACTCATATGTATTCACTTATAGGAAAGACCGCGACGTTCCGGCAGTTGAAGGCGCTGGACATGATCGCGCGGCTCGGCAGCGTGTCGCGCGCGGCCGAGGAGCTGAACCTGACGCAGCCGGCCGTGTCGCTGCAGGTTCGCCTGCTCGAAGAGGCCGTGGGCGCCGCGTTGTTGCAGCGGGTGGGACGCGGCGTGCAGCTGACCGCCGCCGGCGAGATCGTGGCGCGCTACGCGCGCGAGATCCTGCACCTGTGGAGCGAGGCCGGCGACGAAGTGGCCGCGCTGACCGGCGATCTCGGCGGCACGCTGCGGATCGGCGCGATCACGACGGCCGAATACCTGATCCCGCCGCTGCTCGTCAAATTCACCGCGACGCGTCCGCACGTGAAGACGTATTTCAAGGTCGGCAACCGCGACGACATCATCCGTATGCTGGCGACGCATGAAATCGATCTCGCGGTGATGGGCAGCGCGCCGAAGGAGCTGCGCACGCACGCGGTCGAGTTCGCGAAGCACCCGATGGTGTTCGTCGCGGCGCCCGGCCATCCGCTGATGCAGCGCAAGCGCGTCGCGCTGAAGGATCTCGAATCCGCGCACCTGCTCGTGCGCGAACGCGGCGCGGGTACGCGCTCGACCGTCGAGAGCCTGTTCAAGAACGCGGGCTATCGCTTTCATGTCGGATCCGAACTGTCCAGCAACGAGGCAATCAAGCAGATGGCCGAAGCGGGCCTCGGCGTCGCCTTCCTGTCGTTGCACGCGTGTGCGCTCGAACTGCGCACCGGGCTGCTCGGGCAATTGCCGTTTCCCGGCAACCCGATCGAGCGCGAATGGTATGTCGTCACGCTCGCCGACCGGCGGATCTCGCAGGTGACGGGGTTGTTCCGCGACTTCCTGATCAAGCAGGGCGCGCCGGTGATCGACGGCGCGACGGTGGCGTCGCACGAGCGGCGACGCAAATAGATGGAGTGTATCGACCGGCCGGTCAGACGAGCCCGAAGTCGTCGTTACTGTCGGGAATCGACGCGAGCAGCCGTTCGAGCCGGTACCAGCCGACGACGCGCAGGCACCACATGGCGATGGCGGTGCGACCGTTGGGGGAGTCGGGGCCGGATGGAGCGCGAGCGGCGGAAGGCGAGGGCGCGATGAACGTCGCGCGTAGCGGGCAGTAATGGGGCATGACGGGGCTCCGTAGGTGTCGGATGAGGCGATCGTAGGCTTCGCGGCGCCCGCCGGCGCGCACGCAAGGATCGTCTCGAGCAGAAACGGATGATCTTTTTCTGCTCGATTCGGCGGCGGCCGCGCAGGGCCGGCACGCCGGCCCGAAACGCGTCACAATGCGCGTTCGGCACCTGATCTGGTGGAGACCATCAATGAGCGATCCGATTCTTGCCGCGCCGACGGACAACGGCGTCCCCGTCAGCCTGCGCTCCAGCCGCGGGCTCGGCTGGCGCGGCTTCGGCGCGTCGCTGCTGGAAATTCGCGCGGGCACGTACCGGATTCCGGCGGCCGAGCATCACCGGATCGGCGTGCATATCGGCGCGCCGGTGCGCGCGGATTGCGTGTGCGACGGCGAGCGCGTGTCGCGCATCCAGGCGCACGGCGACGTCGACGTGATTCCGGCCGGCCTGCCCGGCCAGTGGACCGACAGCGCCGACTGCCGGATCCTGCACATCGCGCTCAGCGACACGTTCGTGCGGCGCACCGTCGAACAGCTCGAACTGAAGCCGTCGCGCGCGCAGATCCGCCGGCGGCTGCAGGTGCGCGACCCGCGGCTGCAGCACATCGCGTGGGCGATGGCCGCCGAACTCGAAGCGGAAGACGCATCCGATCCGCTCTACGCGGAAAGCCTGTGCACGGCGCTCGTCGCGCGGCTGGTCGACGGCCAGCCTGCGTTTCGCGAACGCCGGCGCACGCTGGCGCCGAAGGCCGCGGCGCGCGTGATCGACTATGTCGAGGCGAATCTCGACCGGCGCATGACGCTGGCCGAACTCGCGGCGCTCGTGTCGATCAGCGTGCCGCATTTCAAGGTGCTGTTCCGCGAAACGCTCGGGATGCCCGTGCACCAGTACGTCGTGCGGCGCCGGGTGGAGCGCGCGAAGGCGCTGCTGCTCGAAGGCCGGCTCAGCATCAGCCAGATCGCGCTGGAGGCCGGGTTCGCGCATCAGAGTCACATGGCGAACTGGATGAACCGCGTGCTCGGCGCAACGCCGACGGAGATCGCGCGGTCGGGTGCGCGGGGCGGGTTGCGGCTTGCCTATGACGGCGAGGATGGCACGAAGCCTCCACGTCGCTAGCGCGCGGACGGACGCGCGGGCCGTACCCGCGCTCGCATCCCGTCATCCTTTCCTGCTCGATTCATCCCTCCGTGCGCGCCTTTCCGGTCGCGCCTGCCGACAATCACAGCACTTTCATCCCCCAGGAGCGAATCGTGTTCGTGATCTTCGGAGCATCCGGCAACGTCGGCCTGTCGACCGTGACGACCTTGCGCAACGCAGGCCATTCCGTACGTGCGGTGCTGCGCGATGCACGCCATCGCGAACGTTTTGCGCAGCTCGGCTGCGATGTCGCGATCGCGGACCTGACGGACGCGAATGCGATCGCCGCGGCGATCGACGGCGCGCAGGCCGTGCAGATGCTGTGCCCGGTGCCGGCCGCCGATCTCGATCCGGCCGCGACGATGACACGGACGATCGATGCAGCGACCGCCGCGCTCGCCGCGAACCCGCCGCCGGCGCTGCTCGCGTTGTCGGACTACGGCGCGGAGCTTGAAGGCAATACGGGTATCACGCGTCTGTTTCATGACTTCGAGGAGCGGCTGAAGACGATCCCCACCCAACTTACGCTGCTGCGCTCGGCCGAGCATCTGCAGAACTGGGCGCGCGTGCTGCCGGTCGCGCTCGCCACCGGCGTGCTGCCGAGCTTTCACCATCCGGTCGGCAAGGTATTTCCGACGGTCTGGGCGCCCGATGTGGGCGTCGTCGCGGCACGGCTGCTGCTCGATGCACCGGAAGGCGGGAGCGCGCCGCGCATCGTCAGCGTCGAAGGGCCGCGTCGCGTGAGCGTGACCGCGATTGCGAATACGTTGGGCGCGGCGGCGGGCCGCGCGATCGTCGCGCGCGAGCTGCCGCGCGACACGTGGAACGCGACACTGCTGCGCGCAGGGCTCAGCGAGCGTCATGCACAGCTGATCGTCGATCTGTACGACGTGCACAACGCCGGGCGGATCGATGTCGAGGCCGACGTGTCGGAGCGGGTGTACGGGACGACGACGCTGGAGGAAGCGCTTGCGCAACTGGTGCGCAAGCATGCGCGTTGAGTGAAGGGGGCGCGGCGCGCATCACGCGGGCCTGCGCATCTTGTTCAACACCCCATACGCCACCGACCCGATCACGATCCCCCAGAACGCCGACCCGAGCCCGAGCCACGTCATCCCCGACGCGGTCGCGAGGAACGTGATCACCGACGCTTCGCGATGGTTCTCATCCTCGAAGATTCCATGCACGTTCGCGCCGATTGCACCGATCAGTGCGAGCCCCGCCAGAATCGCGACGAACGCCTTCGGCAGCGCGAAGAACAGCGTGACGATCGTGCCCGCGAAGAGCCCGCCGATCAGGTAGAACGCGCCGTTCGCGAGCCCGGCGACGTACCGCCGCGCGGGATCCTCGTGCGCGTCCTTGCCGGTGCAGAGCGCCGCGGTAATCGCCGCGACGACGATCGTGATTCCGCCGAAGCACGCGACCACCAGCGACATCACGCTGGTCGCCGTGATGATCGGGCGCGCCGGCGTGTGATAGCCGGACACGCGCAGGATCGTCATCCCCGGCAGGAACTGTCCGGTGAGGCTGACGACGACGAGCGGCAGCGCGAGGCTGAGCGTCGTGCCGAGCGTCCATTCGGGTGCGATGAAGATCGGCCGCGCGAGGCTCGGCGACACGTTGCCGAGATCCGTCATCCCGAGCAGTGTCGCGAGCGCGGCGCCCGTCAGCAGCACGAGCACGATGCTGTAGCGCGGCAGCAGCTGCTTGAAGATCACGTACGCCGCGATCATCCCGAAACCGAGCACCGGCTGCGCGGTCGCGGCGGAGAACGCATGCATGCCGAACGGCAACAGGATGCCGGCCATCATCCCGCACGCGATGCCGCGCGGGATGTGGCGCACGAGCCGGTCGAAATAGCCGGACACGCCGATCGCCAGGATGATCAGCGCGGCCGTGATGTAAGCGCCGACGGCCTGGTTGAGCGTCAGTTGCGGAAACAGGCCGACGAGCAGCGCAGTGCCCGGCGCCGACCACGCGGTGACGACGGGCACCTTCAGCTTCCAGCTCGCGAACAGACCCGACACGCCGGCGCCGATCGAGATCGCCCAGACCCACGACGACACCATGTCGTTGGTCGCATGCGCGGCCTGCGAAGCCTGGAAGAAGATCGCGAGCGGGCCCGCGTAGGAAATCAGGACCGCGAGGAAGCCTGCGGTGATCGCGGAAACGGACCAGTCGTTGCCGAGCGCGCGGATCGCGCCGGGTGGGGTGTTGGGTTGCATCGTCGTCGGGGAAGGCGGCGCGCGGCCGTGCGGCGGAGCCGGGACGAATGATGGTCGGAAGCCCCGGATGAGCCGCCATTCTGCGCATTGCCGGCGCAATTGGCAATTCGCGGACGACGATCGGCGTTGTCGGCTTTTCGTAAGGATGGGTGCCGAAACGCGGAAACTTCTGACGTCAGGTACTGATCTGCAACACCCAGTCGACCACCGCCACCTTGATCCCGCTGCCCGTCGACAGCGATGCCGTACCCTCGTCGAACGGATGCACGGGCGGATCGGTCGGCGTCCACGCATGGCGCGCGAGCAGCGCGCGATACCCGCCGCGGATCACGAAGCCGCCGCATTTCCGCGCATACGCGTCGCGTCGCATCCGGTATGCGCGCGGCAGGTCGTACCACGGCAGCTTCGGCAGGTCGTGATGGACGAGGTGATAGTTGTTGTTCAGGTACAGCAGTCGCATCGCGAAGCCGGCTTCGTTGATCGCGATGCGCGCCTTCGGATGCGGCGCGGCGCGATGCTCGTACAGCGAGCGGATCATCGCGAGCGACAGCGCGGGCCACGTGACGGCCAGCAGGTAGTACCACCACGGCACGCCGATCGCCCATTGCAGCCACGCGAGCAGCGCGGCCACGCAGGCAACGTGAGTCAACCACATCGGCAGATAACGAAAGTCGCCTCGCCGGAACGCGGCGAACGCATCGCGGAACGTCGCCGCGATGGCGAGCGGCGGCCCGACGACGATGCGTCCGATGAAAGTCTTGCGCGCGACCGTCAGCGCCCGGCGCCAGCGCGGCAGCCGCGCCCAGCGTTCACGTGTCACATAGTTCGTTTCGGGATCGATGCCCGGCACGGTCAGGTCTTCGTCGCGGTGATGCTCGAGGTGCGTGTCGCGATACAGCGTGTACGGATACCAGACCGTCAGCGGCGGATAGCCGAGCAGCTTGTTCACGAACGCGGAACGCGTCGGGTGGCCGTGCAGCAGCTCGTGCTGCAGCGACAGGTGCCACGCGCCGAGCAGGATCAGCGGTGGCGTCGTGGCGACGAGCGACAGGTGTCCTTCGCGCACGAGCAGCAGCACGGCGAGCCAGCCGCCGTAGATGACCACGACCAGCAGCCAGGTCGGCCACTCGGTGCGGGCGGTGAAGCGGGCGTCGAGCGCGGCGATCGCGCGCGCGTGGTCGACGTCGAAGTATTCGGCCATGGCGTTGAGGCAGGATGGATCGGGCAGTGCGGGGAACGAGCGATGGAACCGGGGCGCTCGGCCCGGGTGCGCTGGTGTCTCGCGGATCACGGTCGGCCCGCCCGGCATCGCGCACGACGGCGCGCCGGCAGGCATTCGAACGGTACCGAGGCGGCGCGGCTACGCCAACCAATCGATTCGCATTTGCTTATCGCGTTGCGGCCGATAAGCATCCGGGCCGCCGCCGACGCGTAAAATCCCCGCATGAAACCCTGGATCGCAGTCCTGCCGATGTACAACGTGACGCCGCGCCACGCCGTGCTGTGGCGCGCGCTGCTGCGCGATGCACTCGATGCGTTCGTGAACGCGGGCGGGCCTGCCGACGTCATGCTGCCCGACGCGCCGTTCGACGACCTGCAGGCGCTGTGGCGGCGCGACGATCTGCTGCTGTCGCAGACCTGCGGCTACCCGTACCGGATGCTCGGCTTGCGCGACGTCGTGCGATTGGTTGCAACCCCGATTTTCGACGCGGACGGTTGCGACGGTGCGCGCTACAGCAGCGTGCTGGTCGTGTCGGCGCGCGTGCATGCGGGCGGCGCGACGACGCTCGCTGCCTGCCGCGGGTTGCGGGCCGCCTTCAACGGCGAGGATTCGCACAGCGGGATGAACGCCTTCCGGCACGCGGTCGCGCCGCATGCGCACGACGGACGGTTCTTCGGCTCGGTCACGCCGTTCGGGTCGCACCTGAACGTGCTGCGTGCGCTGGCATCGGGAGAAGCCGATTGCGCGGCGATCGATTGCGTGACGTTCGCGTATGTGCGCGACGCGTTGCCCGATCTGCTGAAGGACATCCGGATCATCGGCGCGACGGCATCCGCGCCGGGCTTGCCGTTCGTCGCATCGCGGGCGTTGACGGACACGCAGGTGGGCGCGTTGCAGGAGGGGCTCGATCGCGCGGTCGCCGCGGATGCGGAGCGGGCCCGCGTGCTGAGGCTGAAGGGGTTCGACCGGCTGGCGCAGGTCGACTACGACACGATTGCGCGGTTCGCGCAGGCAGCCGCCGCGCACGGCTATCCCGAACTCAGGTGACGCACGGGGCGGCGCGCGACGGTGCCGCGACCGCCCGCGCCGCGCGCCGCTTACTCCTCGTCCATCAACCGGACCTTGACCCGCTTGCCCTTGATCTTGCCCGCATTGAGCTTGCGCAGCGCGTCGCGCGCGACGCCGCGCTCGATCGCGACATAGGTCGAGAACTCGGTCACGTTGATCTTGCCGATCTGTTTGCCGTCGAACCCGGCGTCGCCGGTCAGTGCGCCGAGCACGTCGCCCGGGCGGATCTTGTCCTTGCGCCCGCCGAGGATCTGCAGCGTTTCCATCGGCGGCAGCAGCACGCTGTCATCCGCCGGCTTCAGCTCGGCGAGTGGATGCCATTCGACTTCGCGCTTCTGCGCCTGCTCGATCGCGCCGACGCGCCCCATCTCGTCCATGCTCGCGAGGCTCAGCGCCCAGCCGTCCTGATCCGCGCGGCCCGTGCGGCCGATGCGGTGCACGTGCACTTCCGGGTCGGGCGTCACGTCGACGTTGATCACCGCCTCGAGCTGCGCGATGTCGAGCCCGCGCGCGGCGACGTCGGTCGCCACCAGCACCGAGCAACTGCGGTTCGCGAACTGGATCAGCACCTGGTCGCGCTCGCGCTGGTCGAGCTCGCCGTGCAGCGCGAGCGCGTGGAAGCCCTGCGCGTGCAGCACGTCGAGCAGGTCGCGGCACTGCTGCTTGGTGTTGCAGAACGCGATCGTGCTCACCGGCCGGTAGTGATTCAGCAACTGGCCGACCGCATGCAGCCGCTCGTCCTCGGTCACTTCATAAAAGCGCTGGCGGATCTTGCTGTCGTCGTGGCGTTCCGCGAGCTTGATTTCCTTCGGATTGCGCAGGAACTGCTGGCTCAGCTTCGCGATGCCGTCCGGATAGGTCGCGGAGAACAGCAGCGTCTGGCGCGTCGTCGGGCACATCCGCGCGACCTTCGCGATGTCGTCGAAGAAGCCCATGTCGAGCATCCGGTCGGCTTCGTCGAGCACCAGCGTGTTCAGCGCGTCGAGCTTCAGGTTGCCGCGATCGAGGTGATCCATGATGCGGCCCGGCGTGCCGACGACGATATGCGCGCCGTGCTCGAGGCTCTGCGCCTGCGGACGCATCGGCGTGCCGCCGCACAGTGTCAGCACCTTCACGTTCTCCTCGGCGCGCGCGAGGCGGCGCACTTCCTGCGCGACCTGGTCGGCGAGCTCGCGCGTCGGGCACAGGATCATCGCCTGCACGTCGAAGCTGCGCACGTCGAGGCGCGCGAGCAGCGCGAGCGAGAACGCCGCGGTCTTGCCGCTGCCCGTCTTCGCCTGCGCTATCAGGTCCTGGCCGGCCAGCGCGATCGGCAGGCTCGCGGCCTGGATCGGCGTCATGTCGACATAGCCGAGCTGCGCGAGGTTCGCGAGCGTGGCGGGCGTCAGCGGCAGCGCGCTGAACGGCGTGGCGGTCGGTTGGGTCAAGACAGGTCTCCGAGGTAGGGGCGGCCTTCCATCTGCTCGTAGACGACGTTGCCTTCGTCGTCCTCGAAACGTTCGAGATAGTTGCGGGCGCCACATAGCGGGCAGCGGAACAGCAGCCCCTGGCCTTCGTCCTTGATGACGACGTCGGACTGTTCCCACTGCGTGCCGCAGCTCTGGTTTCGGCAGGTAAACACGGTCTTTCTCCAGCTGAATTCGGTTGATGGCGCGCCCGGGCGGGCGCGGCCACGGCGAGCGGCGCTCGCGCGGCTCGGGCGCGGGCCGCACCGGCGGTGGCTCGGGTTGTGTCGATGCGGGTGATGGATCGGGCGGCGACGCGGTCGCGCGTGCCGCAATTCTAGCGGAAGCCGGTGCCTCCGCCCGGCGCGCACCAGGAAAAACGGCCGCCCCGGAGGGCGGCCGTGTCGGGCGGCATAACGGTGCCGCGGGGGCCGCGCGCGGTGTTGCGCGGCGTCGGGCGCGTTACAGCGCCATGTCGGCCGACGCCTTCGCCGGACGGGCCGGTGCGGCGCCGGTGGCCTGCGACGGCACACCGAGGTCGATCTTCGGCGGCGGCGACAGTTGCAGCACGTCGGCGGTGTACGTCCATTCCTCGACGACCTTCGCCGGGCTGTCGTTCAGCTTGGTGCCGTAGCTCGGCACGATCTGGCGGATCTTCTGCTGCCACTCGGGCGTCGCGACCTTGTCCTTGAACACCTTCTTCATCAGGTTCAGCATGATCGGCGCGGCCGTCGACGCACCCGGCGACGCGCCGAGCAGGCCCGCGATGCTGCCGTCCTGCGATGCGACGATCTCGGTGCCGAGCTTCAGCACGCCACCCTTGACCGGGTCGCGCTTGATGATCTGCACGCGCTGGCCGGCCTGCCACAGGCGCCAGTCTTCCTTCTTCGCGTTCGGGAAGTATTCCTTCAGCGCGTTGAAGCGGTCGTCGTCGGTCAGCATCAACTGGCCGGCGAGGTACTGCACCAGCGGGAATTCGTCGACGCCCACGCGCATCATCGGCGCGACGTTGTGCAGGTTGGTGCTCTTCGCGAGGTCGAAGTACGAGCCGTTCTTCAGGAACTTGGTCGAGAACGTCGCGAACGGCCCGAACAGGATGATCTTCTTGCCGTCGATAATTCGCGTGTCGAGGTGCGGCACCGACATCGGCGGCGAGCCGACCGACGCCTTGCCGTAGGCCTTCGCGAGGTGCTGCTTCACGACTTCGGGGTTGTCGGTCACGAGGAACGAGCCGCCGACCGGGAACGCGCCGTAGTCCTTCGCTTCGGGGATGCCCGACGCCTGCAGCAGATGCAGCGCACCGCCGCCCGCGCCGATGAACACGAACTTCGCGTCGACCGACTGCGCCGGTTCGTCGGAATGCAGCTTGACCCACGACACGTGCCACGTGCCGTCGGCGTTGCGCGAGATCTCGCGCACTTCGCTCGACAGCGACAGCGTGAAGTTCGGCTGCGTCTTCAGGTAGCCGACGAACTGGCGCGTGATCTCGCCGAAGTTCACGTCGGTGCCGATCGGCGTCCACGTCGCGGCCACCTTCTGGCTGCGGTCGCGACCTTCCATCATCAGCGGCACCCATTGCTTGATCTGGTCGTAGTCTTCCGAATACTGCATCCCGCGGAACAGCGGGCTCGCCTGCAGTGCTTCGTAGCGCTTCTTCAGGAAGCGGACGTTGTCGTCGCCCCACACGAAGCTCATGTGCGGCGTCGAGTTGATGAACGAGTGCGGGTTCTTCAGCACGCCTTGCTTCACCTGCCAGGCCCAGAACTGACGCGAGATCTGGAACGATTCGTTGATCTCGATCGCCTTCGAGATGTCGACCTTGCCGTCCGCCTTCTCCGGCGTGTAGTTCAGCTCGGCGAGCGCCGAATGGCCGGTGCCGGCGTTGTTCCAGCCGTTCGAGCTTTCCAGAGCGACGCCGTCGAGGCGCTCGACCATCGTCATCGACCAGTCGGGCTGGAGTTCGTGCAGCCAGACGCCGAGCGTCGAGCTCATGATGCCGCCGCCCACCAGCAGGACATCGACCTTCTTCGTATCGGCGGCGTGCGCGGACGTTGTCGCGATGCACAGCGCGAGCGCCGACAGTATTACCCGTAACGTTTTGATCACAGCAGATCCCTTTTTCAACTTGGATGCATCGGTTTGCCATGCCGCCCGGCGTGCGGTTCCGTTGCGCCGAAACACGGGTCCGGAGATCCGGATCGCGAATCCGGAATTCCGGACCGGCGCTGCGCGCCGTTGCATTTGCGCACGCGAAGCCATTCGGAAGGACACCTTCGGATCGGCTTCCCGAGAGCAGGCAAGCGCCTGCGTCGCGACGGTGTGCCACGCGCCGGGGCTCTGGCGGCAAGCCTGAGCGGACGGCGCTTCAGGCTGCGTTGACCGAGGCCGCGCGCGACGCGTTTTGCGGGGGCGGGGTGGCAAGGGGCGCGTAATATAACCGAACTCGGACAATGTGTCGCAGACGACGAATATCCCTGTTTTCGTGGGGTTTTTTGTGCGTCCGGGTTTCCGGAATGACGGTGCGCGACGCGGGAAAATCGATGCGGATCAGCAGGGCGGAATGGGTGTGATGGACATGCTGCTACACCGGGACGAATACGCAGGCCATCGCGGCGGCAAACGACGCGGCGGGAGAGTAACGTTTCATCGGGTCCTTACGAAACGCGCACGCGCGCATCGTCCGCACGGCGCTCCGCATCGTGCACGATATGCAATTCCCGCGTGCGGATCGGCAGCGCGCAGTCCGCATCGGCGAGCGTCTTGCGGACCTGGCGCGCGAGGCGCCAGCGCAGCGCCCAGAACGTGTCGGTATGCGTCCACACGCGCATGTTCGCGACGGCCGTGCTGTCGTCGAAGCGCATCACCATCACGTCCGGCGCGGGGTCCTCCAGCACGTCGGGATCGGCCGCGGCCAGCGCACGCAGCGCTTCGAGCGCGCGCTCGATATCGTCATGCACGGACACTTCCACTTCGAGATCGAGGCGGCGCGTCGGGTTGCGCGTGTAGTTGCGGATCGCGCTGCCCCACAGCGCGCTGTTCGGCACGTATTCGCAGATACCGTCCGGCTTCGTGAGGCGCGTCATGAAGAGCCCGACCTCGTCGACGGTGCCCGCGACGCCCGAGCCGCCGTCGATGTAGTCGCCGACCTTGAACGGCCGCAGCAGCAGAAGCATGATGCCGGCGGCGATGTTCTGCATCGTGCCTTGCAGCGCGAGCCCGATGGCGAGGCCGGCCGCGCCGAGCACCGCGACGATGCTCGCGGTTTCGATGCCGAGTTGCGACAGCGCGCCGACGATCGCGACGATGCGGATGCCCCACACCGCGACGTCGCAGAGGATCGGCCGCAGCGTGTCGTCGACGCGCTCCTTGTTCGAGAGCAGCCGGTTCAGCCAGTTGCCGACGCGCTTCGACAGCCACCAGCCTGCTACGAGCAGCGCCAGGCCGGCGGACAGCTTGATGGAGAGGGTGGACAACGCGTTCCACAGGAACGTCCAGCGTTCCGGATGAAGATGATCGAGAAACATGACGGGATTCCGGTTTTGAACACACAGTGCGCGGCGCGTGTCGCGCGCCGGCAGCCCTCGACTGTACACGGCGGCGTGGGCTTCGCGCGATGCGCGGCGACCGGTTGCGTCGATTTAGTACGAGTATTAATCATCTTTTCAAGAAAATAAGACAAGTCCTATTTAGCCGTTTCGACCACGCCGATACACTCGCTTTCGAGTAGCCGGATCGCGACGATCGTTCCTCTGCGATGCCCGGTTTTTTCCCGATTTTCATTGAATAGCGAGTGACGACGTCATGCGGTCAGACCTGCGTTTCCGTGTCGCACGCGAGCAAGGTCAACCCGCGCCGCGCGGCGTTCACCGTTTCCCGATGGGCCGCGCGTTACTGCGCGGCATCGTCGCGGCGGCCTGCGTGGCCGGCGCACAGGGCGCGGCAGCGCAGGCGTTTCACGACGCCGCGCAGCTCGCGCCCGCGACGGCGGAAACCACCGACCTTGACGACGTGCCTTTCTTCAATGCCGCGCGTACGACGTGGGGCGGCCTGCATGCATCGTCCGCGCCGCTCGACGTCGCATACGTGTCGCCCGCGTTGAACGTGTCGACCGGCGCCGGGCGCGGCGATCCGGTGGCGCGCTTCGGCGCCTGCGTCGCGTATCGCGTGCTGTGCGAGACCGCGCGCGATGCGGTCGAACGCGGCTATGCGTCGCGGTTCCATTACGGGCTGGCGTCGGCGCTGCCCGCGACGGGCGCGCAGCCGGCGTTCGCGCGAGGCGCGGTCGATCTGGCATCCGCCGAGCCGTTCACGCTCGCGCAGCCGGATCGCGGCACGCGCGCCGGCGCGATCGTCGGCAGCCTGCGCGCGTCGCTGGCGCGCGCCGATCTGCCGACCGGCGTCGCCGAGCAGATCGTCCGCATGCTGGCCGGGCGCGTCGATCCGAAGCAGCGCGGCGCGCATGGCGATACGTTCCGCGTGGCATTCGAGCCCGACCACGACGCAGTGCGGCCGGGCCGCGCACGCGTGACGGCGCTCGACGTCCGCTTTCGTGGGCAGCGCGTCGCGGCCGTGTGGTTCGCGCCGCAGGCCGGCTCGCCGGGTGCCTATTACGAACTCGACGGCATGCCGCTTGCCGGCACGCGCTTCGCGATGCCGGTCGCCGCGACGCGCGTCAGCTCGCAATTCGGCACGCGCGTGCATCCGGTGAGCGGGGCGCGTCACGTGCATTCGGGCGTCGATCTCGCGGCGCCCGCAGGCCGCGCCGTGCATGCGTCGGAGCGCGGCGTCGTGACGTTCATCGGCACCGAGCCGAACGGCTACGGCAAGTACGTGGTGATTGGGCATGACGGCGGCTATGCGTCGTACTACGCGCACCTGTCGGCGTTCGAGCCGACGCTGCGCACCGGCGCGCGCGTCGTGCGCGGTCAACGCGTCGGCGCGGTCGGCAGCACGGGCACGGCGACCGGCCCGCATCTGCACTTCGAGGTTCGCCGGCATGCCCGCCTCGTCGATCCAATCGAACTCGTGCATGCAGCCAAGGCGGCGAAACTGAAGGGCGCGCAGCGCGTGGCGTTCAACCGCGTGGCGCGTGACGCGCGCACTCAATTGGCGTCGGCCGCGTTCGCGCAGCCCGTGGCGATGTCGACGGCTGTCGCGCCGCAGGCGGGGTGATCGGTGCGGGGCTGCGCTTGCAGAGGGCCGAGGCACACCGGCCAATCGCCACGCCGGGCGGCGTGGCGACGACCGTCAGGCTCCTGCGGTTCAACCCAGCGGCCAGTTCAGGATCGCGATGCCGTCGTTGTAGTCGCCGTCGCCGCCATCTTCCGAGCCGACCAGCCCGAAGTAGGTCTTCTTGAAGATATCGACCTGACGCGAGCCGATCTTCGACGGCTTGCCGTTCGCCGTCACGACCACGCGAACCTTCCCCTTGCCCGAGTTCACGATCTGCGTGTTCAGGTTCGCGTCCTGCGTGCCGGCGCCCTGGAACGTCGCGGCCGGTTTCGGGTTGTCGTCGACGAAGACCTCGATCGTCTGCTGCGCGGACGAATTGACCAGCGCGGTCACGCCGAACGCGATGTTCGGCGGCAGGTTGAAGACGCCGTCGCGTTCGCCGCCGCCGGTCGGCACGGGCTCCGGCTGCACGGGTTGCGGCGTCGCTTTCGAGAAGTAATTGACCACCGCGCCGACGCCGAACTTCGCCGCGGCGCCGGGCAACACGCCCGGCGCGCCGGCCCACGTCACCGTGCACGCGACGACCTGCCCGGCCGCATCGGTTTTCACCTTGTTCTGCCAGCTGCCGACGTCGAAGCTGTACGGGATCGTCGCGATATCGACGAATACGTCGTACTGCGGCAGTTTCTCGACGAGCTGCGTGGTCATGAACTGACGCATCCGGTCGAGCACGGCCTGATCGCCGCTGGCCTGCACGGCGGTGGCGTCGTTGCCCGCGAGTTGCAGCAGTGCGTACAGATCGTCGTGGGTAAAGGGTTGTGACATGTCGTCCTCGTGTTGATGGAAAGTCTCGCGCCGCGCGGCCGGTGAACGGATTGCACCGGGCCGCGCGCGGCGCCGAGCGTGGAACGTGGGACTGCAAATGACTGCTCGAACGATTCGCAATGCAGGGCGGGCCGGTCGCCGTTGCGATGTTTCGCGACCGCCGCCGCTCAGCCGCTCAGCCGAGCGGCCAGTTCAGGAACACGATGCCGTCGTTGTAGTCGTCGTCGGCACCGTCTTCCGAGCCGACGATCCCGAAGTACGACTTCTTGAAAATGTCGACCTGCCGCGAGCCCAGGCGCGACGGCTTGCCGTTCGCCATCACGATCACGCGCACGCGGCCCTTGCCGGAGTCGAGCACCTTCGTGCCGAGGTTCTGGTCCTGCACGCCGGCGCCCTTGAACGTCGCCGCGGGTTTCGGGTCGTCGTCGATGTAGATGTCGATCGTCTGGTCGTTCGCCGCGTTGGTGAGCGCGGTGACGCCGAACTTGATGTTCGGCGGGAGGTTGAACGTGCCGTCACGTTCGCCGCCGCCGCCGATGTTGCCCGATCCGCCGCCACCGGTTTCGCCGCCCTGATTGCCGCCGCCTTGCGACGACGACTGCGCGGCCGTTTCCCCGATCGCGGACAGGCTCGCGTACGAATCGATATGCATCGCGCTGCCGCGCACGCTTTTCCACTGGCCCTTCACGAACGTGACGCCGCTGCCGACGTCGATCGTCGCGACGAGCGTGAACGGCATGCGCCCGGTGCTTTCGGGCACCTTCGACGAATAGGTGAAGCAGCCGTCCGCGACGACGCCCTTGTCGGTCGCGATCGCGAAATAGATGCCGGGGAAGTTGTTGCCGGTCGCGTAAGGCGTCGGCACGTTGAGGGTGACCTGCAGTTTCCCGTCGCGAATCCCGGCCTTCGCGATGTCGATATACAGGCCCGGGATGTCGACGTAACTTTCCGACGTCGCGACGGGCGCGCTGACGATCGAAGCGGAAAGAAGCGGCATGGATGTCTCCGGTGATGAGGCGGTTTGTTCTGGATGGGGCGCGAGGGTCCGCGGAACCCGGCGCAAACCCGCCGGCCGCCATGGAAGCGGCCGGCAGCGGGCGACCGTCGATCGCGCGTCAGGTCAGCCGATCGGCCACTGGAGCACGACGATTCCGTCGTTGTAGTCGCTGTCGTGGCCGTCTTCCGACACGACGATCCCGAAGTTGACCGTGAACGGCGAGCCGTCCGATTTCTTGCCGTTGATCGGCGCGAGGCGCGCGTCGGTCGCCGACTTCTTGCCGTTCACCGACACTTCGAAACGGATCTTGCCGTTGCCGGAATTCAGCGTGGCTTCACGCGGGCCGTCGCGCGTCGTCAGCTTGTGATACGCGGCGGGTTCCTGGCTGTCGCCGATAAACAGCTTGATGTGCTGTTGCTCGGCTGCATTCGCGAAGAAAATCGCGCGGAAATCGGTATTCGGCGGAATCGAAAACTCGCCGGCGCGATTGGATGACGTTTGAGAGTCGGCCATGCTTGCCTCCTGATAGGTATTGGATAAGGCGCGAGCCTTGTCGCGCAAACGTTTGCCGTTTGAAACGCGACGTACAAAGCATGGCGAAAAATAAATAAAAAAATATTCGGGCGAGAATGGTTATTGTTCATTAAATCGAAAGGCGGCGCTAATCGATTTACTGAAATGTGATTAATGAAGGGGATTTCGATATATTCGATGAACTATATCGATGCGTGTATCGATTTCCTGAATGATGCGCGAGCGCGCAACGCGAAGCGAGAGAGGGGGGCGCAATCGGACTTCGGAGCAGACGCTCGGCGTTCGCATATGGCAGCGTTTCGTTTCAACATCGACATCTCGGTCGTGGCCGCGCCCACCGGCCACCGTCGAACGCCCGCGCCGAAGCCCGATCGCAAGGGAGGGGTGTGCGGCGACCGGCGAAGAGGATGGACCGACTCACTCCGAACATGAATAGGGCCTCACCGGCGCCGCACCCGTGAAGCATATCGACGACGGACGCCGTCGGCTATCGGACGGGACTGATTCTGCGTCAACGCGCGTATCGCGGGATCGGGCGGGACGGAAGGCGCAGCCGTCCCCGGTTGACAGCCGTGGTCACCCTGTGATTTGATGCCGGCCATGCACGCCGCCCAGTTCCTCTTCTCGCTACGACTACTAGCCCGCTTCTCCGGGCTGGGTCTGCGGCTGCGCGCTTTCCATCTGCTTCGTTCCTGAAGCGCCAGATTTTCCCCGCATCACCGACCTGGCCCCGGTTGTCGACCGGCGCCTGAGTTCGTCTTTTTTCCGTCATCACTCCGCTCCGTCCCGGTCGCTCAACCGTCAAGGCTGTCGTTTGCCGTACCGCTTTGCCGTTGTGCCGCTTTCTTGCCGTTTTTTCCGCTGCGTGCGTCGCTGGCTCCTGACGCCGATGGCTGCCGCGCCGCGCTTCACCGACAAACAGACCGAGGACCGACATCATGATGCTGAAGAACCCCGCGACGAAATACCGACCGTTCACGCCCGTCAACCTGCCCGACCGCACGTGGCCGTCGCGCACGATCACGCAGGCGCCGATCTGGATGAGCACCGACCTGCGCGACGGCAACCAGGCGCTGTTCGAACCGATGGACGCCGCGCGCAAGATGCGGATGTTCAAGACGCTGGTCGCGATCGGCTTCAAGGAGATCGAGGTCGCATTCCCGTCCGCGTCCGAAACCGATTTCAACTTCGTCCGCGAGCTGATCGAGGGCGGTCACATTCCCGACGACGTGACGATCGAAGTGCTGACGCAGGCGCGCGACGACCTGATCGAGCGCACCTTCGCATCGCTGCGCGGTGCGAAGCGCGCAATCGTGCACCTGTACAACGCGACCGCGCCGGAATTCCGCAAGATCGTGTTCGGCCTCGATCGCGATGGCGTGAAGCAGCTCGCGGTGAACGCGGCGCGCACGATCAAGCGGTGCGCCGATGCGGCGACCGACACGCAATTCACGCTGCAGTACAGCCCGGAAACGTTCACGGCGACCGAACTCGATTTCGCGAAGGAAGTCTGCGATGCGGTGTTCGACGTATGGCAGCCGACGCCCGAGCGCAAGTCGATCGTGAACCTGCCGGCCACGGTGGAAATCGGAACACCGAATTACTATGCGGACCAGATCGAATGGATGCACCGGAATCTCGCGCGCCGCGATTCGCTGATCCTGTCCGTCCACCCGCACAACGACCGCGGCACCGCGGTCGCGGCGGCCGAGCTCGCGGTGATGGCGGGCGCCGACCGGATCGAGGGCTGCCTGTTCGGCAACGGCGAACGCACGGGCAACGTCGACCTCGTGACGCTCGCGCTGAACCTGTACACGCAGGGCGTCGATCCGGGCCTCGATTTCTCGCGGATCAACGAAATCGCGCGTACGTCCGAGGAATGCACGCAGTTGCCGATTCACCCGCGCCATCCGTATGTCGGCGATCTCGTGTTCACTGCGTTCTCCGGTTCGCACCAGGACGCGATCAAGAAGGGCTTCGCGGTTCAGCGCGCCGACGCCGTATGGGAAATGCCGTACCTGCCGATCGATCCGAACGACCTCGGTCGCACGTACGATTCGATCATTCGCGTGAACAGCCAGTCGGGCAAGGGCGGTATCGCGTACCTGCTCGAACAGGGCTACGGCGTCGCGCTGCCGCGCCGCATGCAGGTCGATTTCAGCGCGGCCGTGCAGCGCCTGACCGACGACAGCGGGCACGAAGTGACGAGCGCGCAGATCTGGTCGCTGTTCCAGCAGGAATACGTCGAAAGCGATACGCCGCTGCGCTATGTCGGCCATGAGCTGACCGAACGCGACGGCCGCGAGACGATCGTGCTGACCGCGGACGTGCACGGCGAGCGCCGCGTGCTGCGCGGCGAGGGCAACGGCCCGCTCGACGCGCTGATGCATGCGCTGCACACGCCGCTGCGGATCCAGCATTACGAGGAGCGCGCGCTGTCGCAGGGCGCCGATGCGAAGGCGATCGCGATCGCCGAGCTGGCCGGCACGGGTGTGCGCGGCAGTGCGTTCGGTGTCGGCGTCGATGCGAACCTGACGACCGCGTCGATTCGTGCGGTGATCAGCGGCGTGAACCGCGCGTATGCGCGTGCGGATCAGGTTGCGCAGGCAACGTTCTTTGACGCGGAGCGCGCGGTGACGGCCGTGGCGTAACTGCGGCAGGGGCGGTCGCGCCGGAATTCTCCGGTGCGGCCGCGTCGCCGACAGGGCGCTGCATGGCCCGCCGAGTGCCGCCTGTAGCGCCTGCTTCATGAAGTCCACCCAAGCGCGCGTTTTCGCATCGAGATGCCGGCGCGGCGGGTACACCAGCCGGGGTAGGCCGCTGCCGTTTGTGACGGCAGCAGTTTTTCTTTTTGTGTCGAGCGTGTGCAGCAGTTATCGTTCGAACTTCACTTACCTGGCTCAGAGGGCATCGCCAATGGGCCATTGAAGGAGGAAGCCAACGATGACCAAGGCTCGCGGTACAAGCGTTTACGAGGATCGGTACGTGCTGGTGCGGCACACCGCGGCGGACACTGCACGCCTGCTCGCGGATTCGGCCGTCAAGGCTGCGTACGATCAGTTGGAGGAAGAATTCGCCGCGCTCCGTGCGCTGCTTTCGCAGAATCAGCCTGGTCCGATTGGCTGTAACAATCCGCCACGTTAAATTGATCGGGTGTGGCGGCGCCGGAGCCGCTTCGGCGGCGGCCGTTGGGCCCGGCTGTAGTCATGCTATGTAATTCGATAGCACCTACTCCTGACGCTGCCTCATGCGAGCGCTGATGCGCTTCCGGCTGCAACACACTTCTTTAAGCCGTGCTCCGGCCCGTCAGACCGAAACCGTGATGCCCGCCGGCCCAGATCCCCCCGCCGGCCGCACCACGATCTCCACATGCTGGCCGAACGACGCCAGCGTCAGCATCAGTTGGTCCAGCGTCACGTTCCGGAGCCGCTCGCGCTGTTCGGGGGTGACGACCGGCCGGGCCATTTCGGAGAGCGCTGCAGCCTCTTCTTCGGTCAGGCCGCGCGACACCATCAGCGCATTGAGCTTCAGTACGAGGACGGACTTGGCCGTCAGTTCACCGACGTCGTAGTAGTCGAAATCGTCCGGCACCTTGTCGGTGCGTTGATTCGATGCGTCGTAGTTCATTACGCTTCCTCCGTCATCATCGAAAGGCGCCGCTGCTGCCCGGTTCCGCGATCGATATCGGGGAGTCCCGCGCTCTCGACCGAAGCGCAATCCGCGTCGTCCATCGGCGTGATCACCAGCCGCTTGTGCGACACCTCGATTCGCAGGCGCTGCTCGGGATCGAAGCCTGCTGCCTCGATCCACCGGCCGGACAGCTTCATCCACACACACATGACAGGCGGCGCCATGTCGGTGAGCCGGATGTGCGGCACGATGCGGCCAGATTGAAGAGACGAGCGAGGGGAGACAAAACAATCGCGGAAATACGTCGGTGCGTTATGATTCGCGCCAGCCATGGTTAACTCTCCTGTGTGGAGTTGGTTATGGTCAGCGGCCTGCAGGTGCTGTTTCACCTACGGGCCGCGCTCGTTTACGCAGCGAGTTTCGAGCGCCATTCCATTACATGCATCGCATGCCGAAGCAGCCCGAGACGCTTCGCGAAAACGTGCAACCACTGTAGCGGAGAACATCCGGCGTCAGGCACCGGTCATGTACGAATTCATCGGCATTGGCCATTTGGCCGATGCTTCGAATGCTTGCTGCACAACGATTCCGCGACATTCGCATTGGCTGGACGCATCGCCACGTCATGGACGATGTGTCAGAAAGCGTTTCAGAGACGGGCTTCGATCAGCCGGCCGCGTACCGCACGAGTATCTCGTTCATCACGCGCCGTTGCTGTGTTCGCCGCGGCACGTGTCGACGTATCGCGGCAATTGAACGGTCGACCGACGAGGCGAGGGCGCGAGGGGTCGACGCAGGGGCCGTACGGAAGGCGCTGTCCGTTCGACTGCACGGGCGCGGGTAGGATCAGGCCGACTGTCGTTTCGGACCGAGACACCGGCCGTATGGTGGCGAGCCGGCGCGCGCGGCAACACGTGTTCGATATCACGCCTCGTTTTGACCGACAGACCGCCCCGGCGATGCCATGCCTCGGCATCGCTTCCCCTATTTCCATATTTCGACTATTATAGAAATATGGAAGCGAACGAAACCATTGCCGCACTCGCGGCGCTCGCGCATGAATCCCGCCTCGCGGTCTTTCGCGCGCTCGTGCAGGCCGGGCCGCAAGGCATGCCGGCTGGCCAGATCGCCACGTTGCTCGCCGTGCCGCCTTCGTCGCTGTCCTTTCACCTGAAAGAGCTGGCGCACGCGCAGCTCGTGACGAGCCGTCAGGACGGCCGCTTCGTGTTCTATTGCGCGAACTTCGACACGATGAACGGGCTGCTCGGCTATCTCACGGAGAACTGTTGCGGCGGCAATCCGTGCTCGCCGGTGTCCGGCTGCTCGCCTTCCGCAAAAATCGACCGCTCCCGTCAATCCTGACGCGCATTCGCGTGCTCGCCCATGACCACGAACGTCCTGATCCTCTGCACCCACAACTCGGCGCGCAGCGTGCTCGCGGAAGGCATGCTCAATCACTGGGCCGCGAAACTCGGCAAGGATGTGCATGCCTACAGCGCCGGCAGCGCACCGAGCGGCCGTCTGAATCCGTTCGCGCTGGAAGCGTTGACGAACGCCGGTGTCGACGTCGGCGACGCTCGCAGCAAAAGCTGGGACGAATTCGTCGGCGACGGCGCGCCCGAGATGCGCGTCGTCATCACGGTCTGTGACAGCGCGGCGTCCGAGACGTGCCCGTACTGGCCCGGCAGCCCGGTCAAAGTGCATTGGGGCTACGCCGATCCGTCGAACGCGACGGGCGGCGAAGCAGGCAAGCGTCTCGCCTTCGAACTGACTCGGCAAGCGATCGGCTATCGAATGCTGCAGTTGCTGGCGCTGCCGCTCGATCGCATGAGCGACGACGCACTTCACGCGGCGCTGATCGAGATTGCACAACACTGACCGCGCGCAGCGCGATGTGCGCGAAACGAGCGGCCGCTCATGACTTCAAGACGGAACCTCGTCCGATGAATACGCCCAATGTCGCGCCGCCCGGTACGGCGGTCACGCAACCCGCCATCAACTTCTTCGAACGCTACCTGACCGTATGGGTGGCGCTGTGCATCGTCGCGGGCATTGCCTTCGGCCAGGCGCTGCCCGGCCTGTTTCACGCGATTGGCCGGATGGCGTACGCGCAGGTCAATCTGCCGGTCGGGCTGCTGATCTGGGTGATGATCGTGCCGATGCTGGTGAAGGTCGACTTCGGCGCGCTGCACGAGGTGCGTCAGCACGTGAAGGGCATCGGCGTCACGCTCGTCGTGAACTGGCTCGTCAAGCCGTTCTCGATGGCGTTCCTCGGCTGGCTGTTCATCCGCCATCTGTTTGCACCGCTGTTGCCGGCGGATCAGCTCGACAGCTATATCGCCGGGCTGATCCTGCTGGCTGCCGCGCCGTGCACGGCGATGGTGTTCGTGTGGAGCCGGCTGACAGGCGGCGATCCGCTCTTCACGCTGTCGCAGGTCGCGCTGAACGACAGCATCATGGTGATCGCGTTCGCGCCGCTGGTCGGCCTGCTGCTGGGGATGTCGGCCATCACGGTGCCGTGGGCGACGCTGCTCACGTCGGTCGTGCTCTACATCGTCATTCCGGTGATCGTCGCGCAGATCCTGCGCAAGCGGTTGCTCGCGAAGGGTCAGGCCGCGTTCGATGCCGCGATGACGCAGATCGGCCCATGGTCGATCGCCGCGCTGCTGGCCACGCTCGTGCTGCTGTTCGCGTTCCAGGGCGAAGCGATCCTGAAGCAGCCGCTGGTGATCGCGCTGCTCGCGGTGCCGATCCTGATCCAGGTGTTCTTCAATTCCGCGCTCGCCTACTGGCTCAATCGCGCGGTCGGCGAAAAGCATGACATCGCGTGCCCGTCGGCGCTGATCGGCGCATCCAACTTTTTCGAGCTGGCGGTCGCGGCCGCGATCAGCCTGTTCGGTTTCCATTCCGGCGCAGCGCTGGCCACCGTCGTCGGCGTGCTGGTCGAGGTGCCGGTGATGTTGCTGGTCGTGCGCATCGTCAACCGGTCGAAGGGCTGGTACGAGCGCCGGGCTCGAGATCACGAGAGAAGCGCTCCATGACCGACTCCCTGAAAGACCTGCCGCAACTCGACGCCACGCTGTTCCGCGTGCCGGACGCCACGCAACTGCGGCCTGCCGCGCCATCGACCCATCCGCCTCGGCTCCTGCTCCTGTACGGGTCGCTGCGCGAGCGTTCGTTCAGCCGCTTGCTGGTCGAGGAAGCTGCACGCCTGCTCACGGCGATGGGCGCCGAGGTACGCGTGTTCAATCCGAGCGGATTGCCGCTTCCGGACGATGCGCCCGACAGTCATCCGAAAGTGGTCGAGCTGCGCGAGCTCGTGATGTGGTCGGAAGGGATGGTGTGGTGCTCGCCGGAACGGCACGGCGCGATGACCGGGATCATGAAAGCGCAGATCGACTGGATTCCGCTGTCGACGGGCGCCGTGCGGCCGACGCAAGGCAAGACGCTTGCGGTGATGCAGGTGAGCGGCGGCTCGCAGTCGTTCAACGCGGTGAACCAGATGCGCGTGCTCGGGCGCTGGATGCGCATGCTGACCATCCCGAACCAGTCGTCGGTGGCCAAGGCGTTCATGGAATTCGACGAAGCGGGGCGGATGAGACCGTCCGCGTATTTCGACCGCGTGGTGGACGTGATGGAGGAACTGGTGAAGTTCACGCTGCTGACGCGCGACGTCGGCCCCTATCTGGTCGACCGGTACAGCGAGCGCAAGGAAAGCGCGGAGGCGCTGTCACAGCGGGTCAATCAGCGCAGCATCTGAGATCGTTGACGAGCCGGGGGCGACGTCGCCCGCCGCGCATGCGGCCTTACGCGTGCCCGTCGAATTGTCCGGCGCTCAGCAAAATCAGACTCGACTGATTTCCATCCCGACTCAGATTCCCGACAATTCAGTTTCTGCGGCCCGGCATACACCGTGTGCCGGATCATGGAGACATCTCCTTTTTGCGGCCGGTCTTCTCGACTGGCCGCTTTTTTATTCCCGTTCGCTACCGGAGAGCACGATCGCGATGCAGCTCGACCGCCTGATCCCTGAAATCCTGTTCGGCTTCACGGGCCTGATCGGCATCATCAATCCATTCGGCATGGCGTTCGTGTTTCTCGAACGCACGCAATCGCTGACCGAAGCCGAGCGCGCGATCCTGTCGAAGCAGCTCGCGACGAACGTGTTCTTCACGCTGCTCGTGATCTTTTTCGTTGGCGCGCCGGTGCTGAACTTCTTCGGAATCTCGATGGAGGCGCTGCGCATCGGCGGCGGCTTGGCGGTGGCGGTGGCCGGCTGGTCGATGCTGAATGCGCCTGACGTACCGGCCGGCGGCGATGTCGCCGCGCACGGCGACGATCTGCCGAAGCTGATGTCGCGCGCGTTCTTTCCGCTGACGGTCCCGCTGACCATCGGCCCCGGCTCGATCGCGGCCGGCATCGCGCTGCATGCGAACCGTGCGCATACGGCGAGCGATTACGTGTTGTCGGGCATCGTGTCGGTGGCGGTCGCGGCGCTCGTCGCGTTCACGATCTGGCAGATCTACAGCCGCGCGACGACGCTCGCGCGCTATCTCGGCAGCGAAGGGACGAAGGTCGCGATGCGCGTGTCCGCGTTCCTGCTGCTGTGCGTGGGCGTGCAGATCATGCTGACGGGACTCGCCGCGTTTGTGCAGATGCTGGGCGGGCAGACGGGGTGACCGATGGCATAGGCGCCGACCGTTCGTGCATGAAGTGTTTGCTCGTCTATAACTGAGTAAGGTGATAAAATTGGTGCGTTATCGCATCAATTTTGATGGAGGTAGGCAATGCGAACCACGGTCACTATCGACGACGAGCTCTACACGAAGGCCCTCCAAATGGCCGAGCCCGGAATGGATAAGGCGGACTTGTTCAGGGAGGCAATCAAGACGTTTGTACGTGTCCAGGCCGCCAAACGCCTGGCAGCACTGGGCGGATCCATGTCCGGCATGGCAGATATTCCGCGACGTCGCCAGGAACCGGAATCGCAATGAATGTGTTGATTGACACGTCAGTCTGGGTTGATCACTTTCGAAACAGAAATCAGACACTTTTCGAGCTGCTTGCGCTCGATGCCGTACTGATGCATCCGATGGTGCTGGGTGAACTTGCTTGCGGGACGCCGCCGGCGCCACGACTGCGAACGCTGAACGACCTCGGATTGCTTCAGGAATGCAATCAGGCCAGCATGTCTGAGGTAATGGCATTCGTGGAGCGCGAGAAGCTCTACGGGATGCGGTGCGGTCTCGTCGATCTGACCTTGTTGGCGTCCACGTTGATCACGCCGGGGGCGCGCTTCTGGACCCTGGATCGTCGTCTTGCAGCGTTGGCGGATCGTTTCTCGGTCGAATTCCGTCCGACTTCAAAGTGAGCTAAAGACGGCATGCGCCGGCGTCGGCCGCAGGGAAGGAATCGGAATAGAACAGGGCCTACTCTGGTCGTCGTGGCGCGGCAGCGTCAACTGGCTCGGGCGGCGGAACCGCCGCGCCGCAGTTCGGGCAGCAGCGTGTATCCGTATCAGCATTCGGGCGCTTGCGCTCCATCGCCGATGCAACCAGCTCCGCGCCCATGATCCCGGTCGGAAACGCGATGATCCCGTAGCCGAGCAAGATCGCGCACGACGTGATCAGCCGGCCGAGCGGCGTGACGGGTGTCAGGTCGCCGTAGCCGGTCGTACTCATCGTCACGGCCGCCCAGTAGACGCCGACCGGAATGCTCGTGATCCCGTGCTCCGGCCCTTCGACCAGAAAGATCACGGTGCCGAGTATCACGACGAGCACGAACATCCCGCCGATGAACACGAAGATCTTGCGCCGCGCGCGCGTGAGCGCCCGCATCAGCAACTGCCCTTCCTCGAGATAGATCGACAGCCCGAGGATGCGGAACACGCGCAGCAGGCGCAGCAGCCGCACGTCGATCAGCGCGTGCAGGCCGGGGAAGAAGAACGCGAGATAGGTCGGCAACACCGACACGAGATCGACGATGCCGAAGAAGCTGCGCGCATACGCGGCCGGCTTCTTCGCGGCGCAGAGGCGCAGCAGATACTCGGCGGAAAACAGCAGCGTGAACGCCCATTCGGCCGCGTAGAGCGCGTGGCCGTATTGCTGGTGCAGCTCCTGCACGCTGTCGGCCATCACGACGAGCACGCTCGCGACGATCAGCACGAGCACCGCGATGTCGAGCTTGCGCAGGAACGAAGGGCGGCGCGCGACTTGCGTGACGGCATCGCGCGCCGTATCGAAGGAGGACTGGATCAGCGAAATCATGGATCCGAGTGTACGGACCGCGTATCGCCGGGCCTATCGGACATGTCTGATTTGAGCCGGGCGGCATCCAGCCGCCGCGCTAGCGGTCAGATCAGCAGCGTGAGCGTGTGAAACAGCGCGAGATCCTCCTTGCGCGCCGAGCGCGCATGCTGGCGGATCACGTGCAACAGGCAGTCGATGAAGCAACGCGCCGCATCGCCGAGCGTGCTGCTGCGCCGCGTGACGATGCCGAGTTCGCTCGGCTCGAAGGTCTCCTTCAGCGGCAGCACGCGCATCCGCTCGCCGAATGGCGGCACCGCGGCGAGGATCGTCGGGCACCACGTGCACATGCCGGCCTGCTCGAGCATCGTCTGCAACATCGCGACCGACTGTGCGCGCACGATGCGCCGTTCGTCGATCCGCGCGCCGTGCCGCGTGAACAGGTAGTCGATCAGCGCGGCCTGGCCGTCGGCCGACGAATTCAGCACCCAGTCGCAATCGAGCAAATCGTGCACCGACGTCGCGCGCTCGCGCGGATGCCCGGCGCGCACCATCACCGACGTGTCGTAGCGCAGCAGCGGCTCGAACGCGAATTCGCGCGCGCCGCTGCCGGGCTGCACGTGGCCGAGCGCGAAATCCATGCTGCCGTCGCGCAGCAGCGGCTGCGCGACGGCCATCAGCGCTTCATAGAGTTCGAGGCGCACGTCGGACATCCGCTCGCGAAACTGCAGCACGGTCTCCGCGAGGAACGTCATCGTCAGCCACGGCGTGACGCCGACACTCAGCCGCCCCTCGACGCGCCCGCGCATCCGTTCGAGATCGCTCTGCGCATGCTCGAGCTGCTTGAGCACGAGCTTCGCGTGCGTGAGCAGCGTCTTCCCGTAGTCGGTGAAGCCGATGCCTTCCGGGGCGCGAACCAGCAGCGGCAGGCGCTCGCTGGCCTCCAGCTCGCGCAGCGCGCGCGTGACGGCCGCCTGCGACAGCCCCAGCGTGCGCGCCGCGCCACGGATGCTCCCGGCTTCCGCGCTCGCGACGAGCGCCTGCAACTGATGCAGCTTGATCGTGCTCATGGTGCGGGATGGTGTGAGAGGGGATGAATGCCGACAACGAAAGGTTGTCATCATAACGAAACTGCGGCTGTTCGCCGGTTTTTTCGCTGCCTACGATTTCGCCACGATCCGCCATTCCGGCGATCGGAAACCGGCACGTATCGAGGAGTATCGAGGGTGGATCGAGCACGAATTTCGCCTGAAATGGCGGCTATCGAGGCGGAGATGATCGCGCTGCGCCGCCGGCTGCACGCGCATCCGGAGCTGGGGTTCGAGGAACACGCGACGAGCGCGCTCGTCGCCGACTGCCTGACAACATGGGGTTATCAGGTGACGCGCGGCGTCGGCGGCACCGGCGTGGTCGGCACGCTCGCGCGGGGCGCCGGGAAGCGCCTGGGGCTGCGCGCCGACATGGATGCGTTGCTGATCCGCGAGACAACCGGGCTGCCGCATGCAAGCCTGCACGACGGCGTGATGCATGCGTGCGGCCACGACGGCCATACGGCGATGCTGCTCGCAGCGGCTAGGTGCCTGGCCGAGCGCGGGCGCTTCACCGGCACGCTGAACCTGATTTTCCAGCCGGCCGAGGAAGGGCTCGGCGGCGCGAAGCGGATGCTCGACGACGGGCTGTTCACGCGTTTCCCGTGCGATGCCGTGTTCGCGATGCACAACGTGCCGGGCCTGCCGGCCGGCGTGCTCGGCTTCTGCGACGGTCCCGCGATGGCGTCGGCCGACGAGGTGCGCGTGCGCGTGATCGGGCGCGGCGGCCACGGTGCGGCGCCGCACACGACGATCGATCCGGTGGTGGTCTGCGCGTCGATCGTGATGGCGCTGCAGACCATCGTGTCGCGCAACGTGAATCCGCAGGAGCTGGCGATCGTGACGACCGGCTCGATCCACGCGGGCACCGCATCGAACGTGATTCCGCCTCATGCGGATATCGAACTCAGCGTGCGCGCGCTGTCGCCGGACGTGCGCGCGCTGCTCGAACGGCGCATCCGCGCGATCGTGCACGGCCAGGCCGACAGCTACGGCGCAATGGCCGAGATCGACTATCGCTACGGCTATCCGGTGCTGGTCAACCATGCAGCGGAAACGGCATTCGCGCGGGACGTCGCACGTGAATGGGGCGGCGACGACGCGCTGATCCCGCATCTGCGGCCGATCGCGGCGAGCGAGGATTTCGCGTTCATGCTCGACGCGTGTCCGGGCAGCTACCTGTCGATCGGCAACGGCGACGGCGCGGCCGGCTGCGGGCTGCATAACCCCGGCTACGATTTCAACGACGCGTGCCTTGCAATCGGCGCGAGCTACTGGATCGCGCTCGCGGAGCGCTACCTCGCGTGAGCCGGACAGGCGGACACGCGGGACATACGGATTCGATTCACCTTCAACGACGGAAACAAGGAGACAGGCAATGAAACCATGGATGGCCGCGCTCGCAATGGCGCTGACGGCAACGACGATCGCAGGCGCCGCGCACGCGGGCGACTGGACGGGCAAGGAGATTCGCCTCGCGGTCGATCCCACGTACCCGCCGCTCGAATACAAGCAGCCGGACGGCACGCTGACGGGCTTCGGGATCGACATCACCAACGCGTTGTGCGCGGAGCTGCATGCGCGCTGCGTGTGGGTCGAGTCGAGTTTCGACGGGATGATTCCGGGGTTGCTCGCGCGCAAGTTCGACGTGATCGCGTCGTCGATGACGATCACGCCGAAACGCATGCAGCAGATCGCGTTCACGAACCGGATCTCGAATGCGCCGGCGCGGCTGGTCGCGCGCAAGGGTTCGCCGTTGCTGCCGACGGCCGCGTCGCTGAAGGGCAAGCGCGTCGGCGTCGAGCAGGGCTCCGCGCAAGCCGACTATGCGATCGCGAACTGGCAGCCGGCCGGCGTGCAGATCGAGTCGTACCAGAACCAGGACCAGGTGTACGCCGATCTCGTGACGGGGCGGCTCGACGCGGCGTTCCAGGCGTCGATCGCGGCCAGCGACGGCTTCCTGAAGAAGCCGCAGGGCAAGGACTTCATGTTCGTCGGCGCGGCGATCGACGACGCGAAATACTTCGGGCAGGGCGACGGCCTCGGGCTGCGCAAGCAGGACACCGACCTGCGCGACGCATTCAATCGCGCGCTGGCGACGATCCTCGCGAACGGCACGTATCAGCGGATCAACCGCAAGTACTTCGACTTCGACATCTACGGCGCGAAGTAAGCGGCACCGCATCATAGCGAGCGGGTGGGGATAATCAAATCAATAAGGAAGGCGAATGAACTGGAGATTGTTTTTCGTCGTGATGCCGGCACTCTGTGCGGTGCCGGCGTTCGCGCAGAGCAGCGTCACGCTGTACGGGCTGATCGATGCGGGCATCGACTATACGAACAACGTCGGCGGGCACGGCGCGTGGCAGATGGCGAGCGGCTTCGCGCAGGGCAGCCGCTGGGGGCTGAAGGGCACCGAGGATCTCGGCGGCGGCTACAGTGCGCTGTTCCAGATCGAGAGCGGCTTCAACGTGAACAGCGGCACGCTCGCGCAGGGCGGCCGGATGTTCGGGCGGCAGGCTTACGTCGGGCTCGGCAGCACGCGCTTCGGCACGCTGACGCTCGGCCGGCAATACGACGCAGTCGTGGATTTCCTTGCGCCGACGACCGCGAACGGCAGCTGGGGCGTCTATCCGTTCTCGCATCCGCTCGACAACGACAACACCGGCAATACGTTCCGGGTGAACAACACGGTCAAGTACGCGAGCCCGGATTTTGCCGGCTTCTCGTTCGGCGGCACGTACAGCTTCAGCAACGACACCGGGTTCGCGAACAACCGGCAATGGAGCGTCGGTGCGGAGTACGAGCAGGGCGGCCTGCTCGTCGGCGCCGCGTTCCTGAATGCGGACAACCCGGGCGCGACGGCCGGCGGCGCGATCGCGGGCGCGGGGTCGGTCGGCGCGGATGCGAACTTCGCGTCGGCGAGATTGCGGATTTTCGGCGCGGGCATCAACTACACCGCAGGGCCCGCGACGGTCGGGTTCGCGTATACGAACAGCAACGTCACGCGGCCGACCGCGAACGTCGGCTACCTGTTCGGCGACGAGACAATCGAACCGGTGACAGGGCCGCTCGCGGGCGGCGCGGTCACGGCGATCAAGTACCAGAACTTCGAAGTGAACGGCAGGTATCAGTTCACGCCGGCGTTCTTTGTGGGCGCGCAGTACGTGTACACGACCGTGCGCTACGACGCGACCACGGGCAGCGCGAAACCGAAGATCCATTCGATCGGGCTGATGGCCGACACCAACCTGTCCAAGCGCACCGACGTCTACCTGATGGGCGCGTACCAGCGGATTGCCGGCGACGCGACCGGCTCGTCGCTCGATCAGGCCTATATCCCGGGGGCGGCGGATCTATCGTCGACGTCGAAGCAACTGATGGTGCATGCGGGGATTCGGCACAAGTTCTGAGTGCGTGACGCGGGAAGACCGGCGGCCGGCATCGTGCAGGGCGCGCACTGCGTGCCCGGCGCGTGGGGTCGCCGGTCATTACTGCCCGAAGCGTTGCGTGACGGCATCCTTCAGCCGCGCGGCGGTCAGCTCGCCCATATGCGATTCGACGAGTTCGCCTTTCACATTGAAGAACAACGTGGTCGGCAGCCCGCGCGAGCCATACGCGTGCATCGCGTGCAGCGAAGGGTCGAGCAGCACGTGATCGAAGCGCAGGTTCTGCTGTTCGAGGAACGCGCGCACGGCTTGCGCGTTTTCCCCCTGGTTGAGCATCAGGACCGTGATGCCCGGATGGTCACGCTGCGCCTGTTCGAGGATCGGCATCTCACGGCGGCACGGCGCGCACCACGTCGCCCACAGGTTCACGACGACCGGCTTGCCGACGAAGCCCGCGGGCAATACGGGCGTCGAATCGAGCGCCTGGAGCGGCATCGTTGCAAGCGGCGGCGCGCCGCGCTGCAACGTCGCCAGCGTGCCTTGCGCGATGCCCCACGCGCCGAGGCCCGCGACGATGCCGGCCAGCACCGGCCGACGCAGCGCGGGCAGGCGGCGCAGACGCCAGCCGGCGAACACCAGCGCGGCCGCGATGCCGATGCGCGCGTCGAAGCCGCCGTCGCCGAGCGCGACGATCGCGCGCGGCGACGCCGCGTAGTCCGGCCACCATTGCGCGACGTAACCGGCACGCGCGGCAATCAACCCGAGCAGCAGCGCGTCGAGGATCAGGCCTGACGCGGTCTTGTGATGCCCGTCCGGCGGGCGACGCTGGATGACACGCGCGACGAGCCACGCCAGCAGCGCGGCGACGGCGACCGCGACGACGCGGATCGAGAAGGGACCGATGCTCAACATGAAATAGGAAGAATGGACGTGATCGAGCGGGACAGAAGACGGGATGGTCCGCCGCGACGATGAAGCGGTCGACGGTCGTGCGGCGTTTCGACCGGTTGCCGCGCATGGGGGTTCCCTCCGCGAACGTAACGGCGTGTTGCGGATCGCGACAGGCGCCCGGGGCAGCTCAGGACTGCGTGATGTGCACGCCGACGTGCAGCGAATCAGATCGGTCTGGTGTGGTGTCCGCCGGTATCCCGCACAGGGATCTCTCCTTGACGGCCGCTCCGCTCGCGAGCGGCCGCTTTTTTAGCGTCGTGCTTAGCGTGGTGCGTGCGGGCATGAGTATCTTGTGGCGGTCGGTGGGCGCGGCGGCATCCGATGCATATCGGCTGGTTCAGCGGGATGGGAACGCTGCAAGATGCGAGCGCTAGGCATTCACTTACGCATTGCCTGGCACCCGGTTGGCGGCTGGCGCGGCCGCTCGTTGGCGGCGACACAGGGCTGCCGCCATGGCCCGACGGGCCGCGCATCCACGAGCCGTCGGGCGCCGGGTCTTACAGCTTCTTCGACGCCGTCGATGCCGCGTCGCCTTGCGTTGCCGCGGTCGCCGGATCGAGCGTCGCGATCGTCTTCTCGGTGAATTTCTCGTACAGCCAGTCCATGCGCATGCTGTCGATGCCCGCGATACCGCCGAGCGCATACGACGCCGACACCTTGAAGTGGTCGAGCGGATGATTGTCGGCATCGGCGAACGTGACGGTGCCGTCGACGTAATCGCTGCCGGCCATGAAGCCGAACATGACGGCCGAGAAACTCGAGCGCACGCGAATGCCGGTGACTTCGACATTCAGGTGCATCGCATCGGTTGCATCCGCTTTGGCCAGCAGCTTGCGTGCGTCCAGTGCCTGTTCGATTTTTTCCTGCAGTTTCTTCGCATCGAACTTCAGGTTGTCTTTCAACGCTTCCTGCGCGGCGTTGTCGAGCGTGACCTTCACGATCACGGGTTTCTTGCCGAATTGGGGCGTCGATGCGGTCACGGTGGCCCCTGCCGGATCGCGGGCGTCGCGCGTCACGCTGCTGGCGCAGCCCGACAGGAAGCCGATCGTCACGAATGCCAGTGCGGCATGGCGGATAAGAGATTTCATGATTTGGTCTTTGATTGAGTTTATTTGAATGGGCCTTGTGGCCGAGCGGGAATTTAGCACGGCGCGATCCGATTCAAATCGCCGAATAGCGGGGGAAATCGATTCGGTATTGGGACGGCGCGGCGGGTTTGCACCGAGGAAGCGCCGAGACAATGTGCGGCGAGTGATGAGCGGCGTTGGAGATTTGCTCCTGCTTTCGCGATGACATCGCTTCGCGGGCGATTACTGGCCGTTGCCCGCCCGTGCTTCACCGAGCCGATACGCGGTAAAGAACTCGTACCACGGCGACCCTTGCTCGACCGGCACGCCGAGTGCCGTCGTGCGCTGTTTCAGCGCGCCGAATACATCGTTGATGAGTGCGTTCAGCGCGTTATCGCGGAATGGAACCGGTCGCGTCCGCCCCGCGGCGAACGCCCCGTACGCAATCGCCAGCAGACGTTCGCGGTCATCTGTGCCCGCGATCGTCGCGTCGATCGTTTCGACGAAGCGCGGCCGGTCCTCTTCGCGCGCTGCGGACAGGCACAGGAACACGATCGCCGACAGTTCGTGCAGGTCCTTCCCGCGCAGCAGCGTGGGCAGTCGCGCAACGATCGGGCCCACTGGTTCCTCACGCAGCGCGTCGTCGAAGTCGAGCACGGCGGCCATCGGGTTCATGTCTGTTTTCAGGCGATCGAGCGCAGGCGGGGCCGACGACGCGCCGTCCGGCCCCGCAGCGGGCGGAGACCGCAACGCATCGGCCACGTGCTGCGTCCATTCCGGAAAAATCATCCGCACGTTGCCGAACTGCTCGCCGCCTTCCGCGGCCGGATTCCACCGATAGACGATCGTGCCGCCGCGAATGAACGGCGAATACAGGTGCTCGGGCGTTTGCGGCAGCGGCCGCCGGTTGATGGGCAGCCACGCGAGCGTGAGCCAGTCGTAGCGGCCCGTCGCGGGGACGGCAGCGCTCGAACTCGCGACGACCTGCCACGTGCCGCGATTCGCATAGCGGCGGCGCGCGTCGGGTACCGGGACGGTCCGGCCTTTGGCGGTGTCGAAATACGTCTTGCCCGTGACGTTCGCGCCGCTGTCAGCGGCCGGCGTGATGGTCGAGATGACCCACGACGCGCCGTCCGCCGACCGGTAGTCGGACGGCTTCAGCGTTGCTACGTCGTGCACCATGCGCGTTTCCGCCGCGACGGGGCTTGGCGGGGCATCGGCGGGCGCGGCGAAGATACTCGGCATGGCTTTCCTCGGAATCGGGGCGCGCATCGTCGAGCGGGGCGATGTGCGGCGGCACGGATGACGGTGTCGTAACTGTAGAACGTCGTGACCGGAAACGGAAACTGGCCGAATGGGGTAATCGGTGCACGCCGTTCGCCGCTTCGCTTACGATGTGCATCCTGAGCCAAGGACGCATATCGAGCGGGAGGGCGGGCGCATGACCGATACGAAAGCCATTGCCGAACACTGGGCGCGGGTTGCCGGCCAATGGATCGGCTGGGCCGGCAAGCCGGAGATTGGCTGTGGCGAAGGTCGCGTGCGCGACGCGGCCAGCGCAAGCCCGTTATGAGCGTGAGCAGGTCCCAGGCAGTGGGCGCGCGTGCCGCTGTTTTTGTGGATCAAGGCGCGGCCGCTGGGATGGGTGGGGCCGGGGTCGGGTCCGGGGGATTGAATCGGACGGACGTCAGGGTTTCTTGTCGTGATTGGCCAGCAATTCCGAGCGACCAATGATCGCTTTCGCGTTGCCGGCCTGATCGGCGTCTGAAAAACCGGCGGCCTCGATGACTGGCGTGAGCGCTTTGAATGCGACCTGCGGCTTGGCGCTGCGGAGTGATCCCATGCCTTCGTTCCATGCATGCAGCATCTGCTTCGCGGTCCAATGCCAGCGCGTCTCGTTCCTTGCTGCTTCGACGATATCTTTTCCCGTCGATACGGCCGAGTCGCACAGTGCTTCGACCATCTCGCGGTATTGCTTCGGCGGGATGCCGAGACGCGTGTTGAAAAAACGCTCCAGCGTCTTCCCGGGGGCCCACGTTTTTCGACCGTCGATGCTCAGCCCCGGCGGATTGTTCGCAAAGCGCGGATAAGCCTCCGTGGTGACTATGTCATAGGCAGGTGTGTAGATGACGTCGTCGATGTTCGAGTAGAGGAGTGCGATGTTCTTCGCGTGGCAGTCCGCGTTGCGCACGACGTAGTTGGTGATGAGTTGCCAGCCGAGTTGTTCGGCCTCCCGCCGCCAATTGGCAGGACCGATGTAGGGCTTTGTCGCGTTGAGAACCTGTTCGGTCGACGGACGGTACTTCTCGTGCGGCGGCAAGCCAAGCAGGCCGGCGCCGCCGATGACGGCCAGGAGCGAAAGGTCGGTTCCGTCGAGATAAGGGCCGAACTCCTCGCGAATCACTTGAAAAAGAAATCCTTCGGGCAGATTCTGCCGGAAGAAGGGATGCAGGTCGCGCGGCCAAATCCAGGCATCTTCGCGAACGGGCATGGTCAAACTGGCAAAGTCGGCATCGAGTGCGTCTGCGGTGTAGCGCAATGCATAGTCGTCCGCCTGGCGATAGAGATGCGCAACGAGTTTGCCTTTGACGTACACATGAAGCCGCATGGTCACGCGTCTCCCATCGTGCGCTGTTCGGCCAGCACGTCATCGAGGGTGCGCCCATGCCCGCGCTTCACCACGCGCAAGTCATAGCCAGCAGCCTCCAGCAGCCGAACGAGCGCAGATACGCTCATGTCGCCTCGCGCGAGTGTCTCCATCCGTGCGAGCGTCGTGCGTGCGACACCGGCGTGCGCGGCCAGCTCTTTCTGAGAAAGTCCTGCTGAATGGCGGACCGCTCTCAGCATCTCTCCAACATCGGCCAAGGTTGTCATTTGTAGCCCCAGGGCGTCAAAAGTCCTCACATTGACTGATATTGTAGCCCTTGTGCTACAAATTCGCATGTAAAATTGGTGTCCGCAGGGCTACAAAATTGAACCGACAGGATGATTTTGTATCCCTGTGGCTACTGTGGCCGTTCTGCGGCGACAGCCATTGGCGGTGGTCCTGTTCCCGGACCGCGCGTACGGTCAGGCCCCGTTCATGTCGCGGGCCTTTTCAGGACGGGGCGCGGTCAGAACTGGTCCCGGGTTTTTCCGGCCGCCCACGCGATGCGCAGCGCCTGCACGACGCGGCCGCGAAGGCCACGATCCTGCCGTTCATCGACGGCTTGCGGGACGGGTTTCGCACGACGGTCGGCGAGCGCGGACTGAAACTGCCGGTGGCGAGCGTCAGCGTATCGCGCGCCCGCGCGATGTACGGTTCGACAGACAAGGTCGTGCTGCTCGGCCACGCGCGCGTGCTGGCCTGATGCCGATGCCTTCGCGGCTTACCCGCGCATCGGCGGATTCAACCGCGCGAACGCCGCCTGCCGGCGATACGGAAAATACGGATACGGCGCTTCCACCGCGCTTGCCGCATCGAGCTTCGCAACCTGCGCATCGGTCAGCGCCCAGCCGACCGCGCCGAGGTTCTGCCGCAACTGTTCCTCGTTGCGCGCGCCGACGATCACCGACGACACGGTCGGCCGCTGCAGCAGCCAGTTCAGCGCGATCTGCGGCACCGTCTTGCCGGTTTCTTCCGCGATCGCGTCGAGCGCATCGACCACGTCGTACAGGCGTTCGTCGTCGACCGGCGGCCCGTAGCTGGCCGTTTCATGCAGGCGGCTGCCTTCGGGCAGCGGTGCATTGCGCCGGATCTTGCCGGTGAGCCGGCCCCAGCCGAGCGGGCTCCATACCAGCGCGCCGAGGCCCTGGTCGGCGCCGAGCGGCATCAGGTCCCATTCGTAGTCGCGGCCGACGAGCGAGTAGTACACCTGGTTCGCCACGTAGCGCGTCCAGCCGTGCCGGTCGGCCGCCGCGAGCGATTTCATGATCTGCCAGCCGGCGAAGTTCGATACGCCGATATAGCGCAGCTTGCCCGCGCGCACGAGATCGTCCAGTGTCGACATCACTTCCTCGACCGGCGTGCCGGCGTCGAACGCGTGCAGTTGCAGCAGGTCGATGTAGTCGGTGTCGAGGCGGCGCAGCGCGTCGTCGACGGCGCGCACGAGCCGTGCGCGCGACGTGCCCGCGTCGTTCGGGCCGTCGCCGGTCGGCAGGCCCGTCTTGGTCGAGATCAGCACCTGGTCGCGGCGCCCCTTGAGCGCGGCGCCGAGCACGCGCTCGGACGCGCCGTCGGAATACACGTCGGCGGTGTCGAACAGGTTGACGCCGGCTTCGACGCAGATGTCGATCAGGCGGCGTGCTTCGTCGACCCCGGTATTGCCCCAGGCACTAAACAGCGGGCCGGCGCCGCCGAACGTGCCGGCGCCGAAGCTCAGGACAGGGACCTTGAGGCCGGAGCGGCCGAGCGTACGATATTCCATGAGCGTTTCTCTCGTCGTGTGAGCGCGGCGCGGCCGCGCGTCGATCGTCAGGCGACCAATGTACCGTTTGCGGCTTTCCCGGATAATCCAGAAGGCGACGAAAATATCCTTCGGAAGGAGCGAACAATGCTGCTCGACAACCTCGCGCTGTTCCTGCGCATCGTGGAGAAGGGCGGGCTGGCCGCGGCGGGCCGCGAAGTCGGCCTGTCGCCGGCCACGGTGTCCGAGCGGCTGACGGCGCTCGAGCGCCACTACGGCGCGGCGCTGCTCACGCGCACGACGCGCGCGATCAGCCTGACCGACGAGGGGCGCACGCTGGCGGAGGGTGCGCGACGCCTGCTGGCCGAGGCCGATGAACTCGAAAGCCGTGTGCGGCTGGGCGTGCAGACGCTGTCGGGGCCCGTGCGGCTGAGTGCGCCGGCCGATCTCGGGCGCGAGCGCGTCGTGCCGGTCCTCGACGCGTTCCTGGCCGAGCATCCGGGCGTGACGGTCGACCTGCATCTCGGCGACGGGTATGTCGACCTCGTCGGGCAGGGGCTCGATTTCGCGATCCGTCGCGGCACGCTGGCGGACAGTTCGTTGCGCAGCCGTTCGCTCGGCCGTGCGCGGCGTGTGGTGTGCGCGGCGCCCGCGTATCTCGCCGCACGTGGCACGCCGATGCACCCGGACGAACTTGCCGCGCACGACTGCATCGTGATGCGCTTCGGCCAGGAGCTGTATGCCGAATGGCCGTTCAGTATCGACGGCGCATTGAAGCGCGTGGTGGTGCGCGGCCGGCGCGTCGCCAACGACGGGGCGCTCGTGCGCGCGTGGTGCGTCGCGGGGCACGGCGTCGCGCTGAAATCGCTGGTCGACGTCGAACGGGATCTGGCGTCGGGCGCGCTCGTCGAGGTGCTCGGCGCGTTCTCGCCCGGCGACGTGGATCTGCAGATCGTCTATCCGGGGAGTGCGGCGCAGCCGCGGCGTGTGCGCGCGTTGATCGACAGGCTGGCGGAGGCGCTCGCGTAACAGCACGTTGCCCGCGCGGCCGGCGAGACGTTGCGACGGCGATCTCGCCGCGATCGCATCGAATGCGCGACGGTGCGTGCGGGCGCGCGGCATCGCAGGCTGAAACCGCTGTTCAAGCCCATTGCCCACATTTCGTCATTTAGCTAATATTCAAAACGTCAAACGAAGCCGAACCCCATGGACGACGTGATCCGCATCAGCGCCTTGGCCAACGAAAGCCGTCTCGCCGTGCTGCGCTGGCTCAAGCAGCCGCGCAAGCATTTCCCGCCGCAGCCGCACGGCGACTTCGACGAACTCGGCGTGTGCTGCACGTACATCACCGAGAAGCTCGGCATCGCGCCGGCCACGACGACGCGGCACATGCGCATCCTCGCGGACGCCGGGCTCGTGCAGGCGACCCGCGTCGGCAAGTTCACGTACTACAAGCGGATCGACGGCGCGCTGCAGCAGCTCGGCCGCGATCTCTCGCAACTCTGACCCTGACCGAGGCAACCGACATGGACGAACTCGCCCTGCTGGCCGACGCCGATCGGCGCGCGCACGCGTATCTGGCTGCAACGAACGAACGGCGCGCGTTTCCCGATGCGGCCGCGCTGGCCGGCCTCGCGGCGTTCGACGAAGCGCTGCCCGATACGGGACGCCCGGCCGACGACGTGCTGCGCCTGCTCGACGAGCACGGCACGCCCGCAACGGTCGCATCGAACGGCCCGAACTATTTCGGCTTCGTGATCGGCGCGACGCTGCCGGCCGCGGCGGCGGCCGAGCGGCTGATGCTCGCGTGGGACCAATGCGCGTCGTCGTACGCGAATTCGCCGGTGGCCGCAACGCTCGAGCGCCAGGCCGCGCGCTGGGTCGTCGAGGCGCTCGGATTGCCCGAAGGCAGCGCGGTCGGTTTCGGCACGAGCGCGACGGCCTGCACGCTCGTCGCGCTGGTGGCCGCGCGGCGCGCGCTGCTCGCGCGCAAGGGCTGGGAGATCGACGAGGACGGCCTGATCGGCGCGCCCGAGGTGAAAGTCGTGATCTCCGCGCTCGCGCACATCACGGTGAAGAAGGCGCTGCGCGTGCTCGGCTTCGGAATGAAGCGCATCGTCGTCGCGCCGGTCGATGCGCACGGCCGGATCGACCCGGCGCAGTTGCCGCCGCTCGACGACATGACGATCTTCTGCGTGCAGGCCGGCGAAGTGAACACCGGCGAATTCGATCCGTTCGCGGCATTGATTCCGCCCGCGAAGGCGGCCGGCGCGTGGGTGCACGTGGACGGTGCGTTCGGCCTGTGGGCGCGGGCGTCGTCGAAGCGCGCGCTGACGGACGGCGTCGACGGCGCGGACAGCTGGACGACCGACGGTCACAAATGGCTCAACACGCCGTACGACGGCGCGATGGTGATCTGCCGCGACGCGGCCGCGCTCGCCACCGCGATGAACAGCGACGCCGTATATCTGAGCGGCGCGCAGGATGCGCAGAAGAACCTGAACCTCGAATTCTCGCGACGCGCGCGCGGCATTCCCGTGTGGGCCGCGCTGCGTTCGCTCGGCCGTGCCGGCGTCGCGACGATGGTCGAGCGGCATTGCGCGCAGGCGGCGCGGGTCGCGGACGGCCTGCGGGCGGCCGGCTACGACGTGCTGAACCGCGTCGTGCTGAACCAGGTGCTCGTGCGCGCCGGCACCGACGAGGAAACGGCGGCGATCCTCGAAGCCGCGCAGGCGTCGGGCGACGTGTGGTTCGGCGCGACCGTGTGGCAGGGGCGGCCGGCGTTCCGGATCAGCGTGTCGTCGTGGCGCACCGAGGATGCGCACATCGATCGCCTCGTCGCATTGCTGACGAAGCTGCGCGGCGTGCACGTGGGGTGAGCGTCACGCGTCGTTTGCCGCCTGAATGGTTGCGCGTGCAACGTTCTGGCATTCGATGCAATGCAGCGCAGCCGGTGGGGTTCGCGGCACGTCTGCAAGCGTGAAAATATCGGACAATAGCCATTCCGCGCGGGCCGCGCCGGCACCGCGTCCAACCGAAGCATTCACGCTTGCGAGCTCCCCATGTCGACTCCCTGTCCCCGGGAATTGCTGAAGGCCGCCGATATCGCGAAGATGGAACCCACGCGCGCGGTGCATTCGCTCAATCCCAATGCCGTGCGTCTCAAGCGGCAACTCAGCGACCTGACCGGCCTGACGCAATTCGGCGTTCACCTGCTCACGCTGATGCCCGGTCACGAATCGGCCGAATATCACCGTCACCTGTACGAAGAAGAATTCGTGTACGTGCTGTCCGGCGCGGGCTCGGTGACGATCGGCGAGCGCACGAATGAAATCGGGCCCGGCGATTTCATCGGCTTTCCGCGCGGCGGCGAAGCGCATACGGTGCAGAACACCGGCGAGGCGCCGCTCGAATTGCTCGTCGGCGGGCAGCGGCTCGAACACGACGTGTGCGAATACCCGCGAATCGGCAAGCGGCTTTATATCGCGGGCGAGCTCGAGGAGTATGTCGAGCTGCCGAAACGGCCATGACGGTCGATTGCACGTCATTACCGGAGCAGGCCGTTCGGCCAATGAGGATGAATTCGCTTCCCCGCGGCCCCGTCGCGCTTATGATGCGGGAACGCCACTGACAGGGTCCCACGCCATGGACGCGCCGCTGCCGCCGATCTCTGCCCCGATTGCCGAAACCGACACCGAAACCGCTCCAGAAGCCGAAGCCGCCGGCGAGCCGCGCGCGTCGCGCGTGCACCGGCCGGTCGCGCTCGTCACCGGCTCGACGTCGGGGATCGGGGCGGCCGTCGCGCGTCGGCTGGCGGCCGACGGCTACGCGGTGATCCTGCATTCGCGCAGCTCGGCCGACGCCGGCCGCGCGATGGCGCGCGAACTCGGCGGCGCGTACGTGCAAGCCGATCTCGCCGACGATGCCGAACGCGTGCGGCTGATCCGCGACGCGCTCGCGGTGCACGGCCGGCTCGACGTGCTCGTGAACAATGCGGGCGTCAGCCGCGTGATTCCGCATGACGACCTCTCAGCGGCCACGCCCGACGTGTGGCGCGAGATGCATGAAATCAACGTGATCGCGCCGTTCCGGCTGGTCGCCGAAGCGGAAGCCGCGCTGCGCGAGTCGGCGTCGCGCGGGCGGGCCGGGTGCGTCGTGAACGTCAGCTCGCATGCGGGCATGCGGCCGAAGGGCGCGTCGATTCCGTATGCGGCCGCGAAGGCCGCACTCAATCACACGACGCGGCTGCTCGCGCGCACGCTGGCTCCCGCGATTCGCGTCAATGCGGTCGCACCGGGGCTCGTCGATACGCCGCTGACCGCCGACTGGACGGAAGCGCAGCAGCTCTGGCGCGAACGTGCGCCGATGCGCCGCGCGGCGACGCCGGACGATATCGCGCAGACGGTCGCGATGCTCGTCGCGTCCGATTACGTGACGGGCGAGATCGTGATGCTCGACGGCGGCTTGAATCTGACGTGATGCACTGAGGCGGTGGACACGTATGGCGCGCGTGGCAGCCGGGTCATTCGAAGGCGCTTGCGATCAGCCGAGGTTCGACCGCAGCCGCGCGAGCGCCTGATCGTGCGTGCGCTCGAACTTGAGCGGCGTGACCGAGATATACCCTTCGCCGAGCGCAACCGTTTCAGAATCCGCATCGTCGTCGCGCGGTGCGCGCGCGAGCTTCAGCCAGTGATAGTCGATCTCGCGCGGATCGCGTCCCGACACGATCTCTACACCCTGCAGCGTGCCGGCGCCCTGGTTCGTCACCTTCAGGCCACGCACGTCGTCGGCTGGCCGCGGCGGGAAATTCACGTTGAGGCACGCGTCGCTGTCCCAGCCGGCGGCGACGAGCCGGCGGATGACGTCCGGCGCATGCGCGAGCGCGGTGCCCCACGGCACCGCGTTGCGGTCGGTGAAGGCCTGGCTCAGCGCGATGGCCGGTACGCCGACCAGCATGCTCGTCATCGCCGCGCCGACCGTGCCGGAAAACACCGTTTCGGTGCCGAGGTTCGCGCCGCGATTCACGCCGGACAGTACGACGTCGGGCCGCGCGCCCTTCATCAGGTGGCTGACCGCGATCGCGACGCAATCGCCGGGCGTGCCGCGCACCGCGAAGCGCCGCTCGCCCTTGCGATGCACGCGCAGCGGTTCATGCAGGCTCAGCGAATGCGATGTGCCGCTCTGGTCCTCGGCTGGAGCCACGATCCACACTTCGCGCGCGAGTTGCGTGGCGACCTGTTCGAGTATGTCGAGGCCGGGAGCGTCGAATCCGTCGTCGTTGGTGAGCAGGACACGGTCGAACAGCGGGCGGGTTGCTTGCATCGGGGCGATCCTCGTGAAGGGCAATGGCAGGGGAGGTGCGGTGTGGCGCAAGCCACAAGGCTAGCATTCCGGCGCGAGGATCGTCGTGTCGTGGAAGGTGCGTGCCGGTGCGGCAGTCCGGACCCGCTCAGCCGAGCAGGTAGCGCAGCAGGCCGGCCGACGCGACGCCGACGATGACCGTCGGCAGGATCGACAGGCGTGTCGCCGCGACGAGCGTGATCGCGAGCGCGAGCAGGTCGGCCGGGCGCGTCGACACGAACGCCGGCGCGATCACCGAGATCAGCACGCAGCCGGGCACGTTTTCCATCACCGACGCCATTCGCGGGCTCAGCGTGCGGTTGCGCAGCAGCACGTAGCCGAGAATGCGCGACAGGTAGGTGGTCGACGCCATCAGCACGATCGTCGCGACGGTGCCGAAATCCGGAAGCTCAGGCATCGCGAGGCTCCCACAGCAGCGCGGCGATCAGCCCCGCGCAGGCGCCGGCCGCGACATACCACGCACCGGGCAGCGCGAGATGGGTGGCCGCCGCGACGACGAGGCTCACGAACCACGGGCGGCTCGCACGCACGCCTTTCCACATCCCGCGCAGCAGCACCAGAAACACGGCCGTGAACGCCATGTCGAAGCCGTACTGTTCGACGTCGCCGATCGTCGGGCCGACCGCCGCGCCGAGCGTCGTCATCGAGATCCACGTCAGGTAGAGTCCCACGCAGATGCCCGCGTAATAGGGCACGCTGATATGCGTGGCCGAGCGCTCGCGCGCGTCGGCGAGCGACATCGCCCAGCTCTCGTCGCACATGAAGAACAGCGCGACGAACGCGCGGCGGCGCGGCAGGCGGCGGATAGTCGGCTCGAACGCGGCGCCCATCAGGATGTGGCGCGAGTTCACGAGGAACGACATCGCGACGATCAGCGCGATGTGCGGCGGCGACGTCCACAGATGGATCGCCGCGAATTCGGAGCCGCCGCCGAAGTTCAGGCCCGTCATCATCGGCACCTCGAACAGGCTCAGCCCTTTCTGCGCGGCCTGCGCGCCCAGCACGAGCGCGAACGGCACGAAACCCAGCATGACGGGCAGCGCCGCGCGCAAACCGCGACCCATCTCGGCGACATAGGCGGGCCTGTCGCGAAGCCCGGACGACGTTGAAACGCTACTGCTCATTACTCCTCCTTCGGGGGAGGAATTGTCTGCTTTTTTGACTCGAATCGGGTTGCGTTGTCGCCAGATTTTTCTCAGAATTTGGCATTGAACGTGTGATATGAGAATTTTTTGGAATCGGATGCCAAATGAAACTTGACGCTATCGACCGCCGAATCCTGAGCGCGCTGCAGCGCGACGGCCGCATGCAGAACGTGGAGCTCGCGCAGGAGGTCGGGCTGTCGCCGTCGCCGTGTCTGCGGCGCGTGCGGTTGCTCGAGGAAGCCGGCGTGATCGAGAAATACGTGGCCGTGCTGAACCCGGCGAAGGTCGGCAAGGGGCTGACGATCTTCACGCGCGTATGGCTGAAGGGGCAGGACGCGGAATCGGTGAACCGTTTCGCCGAGGCCGTCCAGCAGATGCCGGAAGTCGTCGAATGCCACCTGATGGCCGGCGACTGCGATTTCCTGCTGCGCGTCGTCGCGGCCGACATCGACGATTACCGGCGCTTCCAGATGGAATACCTGACGCGTATTCCCGGCGTGCTGAGCGTGAAGACCGACATTCCGATGCAGAAGGTCAAGCTCACGTCGGCGCTACCAACCTGAAGCGGGGCGGGGCGTGCGGCGATGCGTCGACGAGCGGTCATGGCACGGTGACAATCGCCCGATAAACTGACGGGGTGAGTCGCATCGCACGGATTGCCGGTGCGGTCGCACGCCGGTCGATGTGCAAGCAACTAACGGTCAATGCCGACGCGATCGGCCGAACGGCGCTGCATAGCGCGCCAGGTCGTGCGTCGCCGCGAATGCGTTTCTTCCTGTCGAGCCCTACATGCAGCCATTCAATACGCCGTGGAATTCGCTGGAAATCGTCAAGCTCGTGCTCGGCGTGCTGACGCCGTTGTCGGTCGCCTGTCTCGGCTGGCTCGTCGCGCGCCGGCTGAAGCGGCTCGAACTCGTGCAGTGGACCAATCAGCGGCTGATCGAAAAGCGGCTCGCGCTGTACGACACGGTCGCGCCGCAGCTCAATGCGCTGCTGTGCTTCTACACGTGGATCGGCTACTGGAAGGACATCTCGCCGGACGACGTGATCCGCGCGAAGCGCGACCTCGACCGCACGTTCCACATCTACCGCTACCTGTTCGACGACGACGTGTACGACGCGTATCACACGTTCATTCATGCGCTGTTCGAGATGCATACGGGGCCGGGCCGCGACGCGCGGATTCGCTCGCTGATCCAGGCGCCCGACGGCGACCGCAGCGTGCACGGCTCGTATGCCTGGAAGCCGGTGTGGTCCGAGCGTTTCGCGACCGCGAGCGTCGTGCCGAAGGACGACGTGCTGCGGCACTACACGCGATTGATGGAGCGGCTGCGCGTCGCGCTGGGGGCGACGCGCTGACGGCTTCCACGCTTCGGCGCCTTGCGCCTCGTGCCGGTATCGAAATCCGCCACCCGGCGGCGCGGATTCGCACCCTCGCGCATGAACCGGATGCGGTGCGCGGCAACGCCTGCCATGCTCGCTCCATGTTCACTTGCGCGAGGCTCGTATGGTCGTCGACACCGGCCGCCAGCCGTCTCTGGTCCGCTCGCCCGGCGCACGCCGCGGGCGCCGCTTTTCCTTCGGTTCGCCCGAATCGCATGCGATGCCGTTGCCGGTCGAACCGGAAATCGGCGACATCGTCTTCATCCGCGTCACCGTGCGGCCGTTTCTCGAAGTGGCGAGCGCGACGCGCTCATGGACGAATCACGTTGGAATCGTCGTCGGCGAGCGCGGCGGCGAGGCGCTGATCGCGGAGAGCACGTTTCCGCTATCGCGCGTCACGACGATGTCGCGGTTTGTCGCGCGTTCCGACTGCGGCGCATGCGTGGTCGCGCGGCTGACGCAGCCGCTCGATGCCGCGCAGCGACGGCGGCTCGTCGACGCGGCGAGGCGCAGGATCGGCGTGGTGTACGACACGGGTTTCAACCTCGCGTCGCGCCGGCAGTTCTGTTCGCGTTTCGTGCGCGAGATCGTGCGCGATGCCACGCGGATCGTGCTCGGCGACGTCGAGACCTTCGACATGCTGCTGCGCCGGAATCCCGGTCATCCGCTCGGCCTCTGGAGGATCTGGTACTTCGGCCGGATTCCGTGGCGTCGCCGCACGGTGACGCCGGCGAGCTTGTTCGAGAGCGACAAGTTGCGTGTCGTGGCGGATACGCGCGAGTGCAAGGCGGATGGGTGAACAAGGGGCCGGGTACTACGCATTCGCGACGGGGTTAGTTGCGCCCCGCCACCGCGAGCCGTGCCGCGAGACCCACGAATACCGACCCGAGCAGATACTGCGGCACCTTCGACGGCCGGCGGCGTGCGCCGATCCGCTGGCTCAGCCGGCTCGCGGACAGAATCACCGCGCCGTTCACGACGATGCCGATCAGGTTCAGCACCGTCGCGAGCACGAGAATCTGCACGGCGATCGAACCCTGTTCGGGCCGCACGAACTGCGGGAACAGCGCGAGCACGAACAACGCCATCTTCGGGTTCAGCAGGTTCGTCGTCAGCCCTTGGCGAAAGATCGTCGCGGTCGAGCGCTGACGTTGCGACGCGACGGGCGACAGCGCAGTCGCATCCGAACGGAATGTCTTCCACGCGAGATACAGCAGATACGCGGCGCCTGCGAAACGTACCGCGTCGTACGCGAGCGGCACCGCGACGAAGAGCTGCGACAGACCGAGCGCGGCCGCGAGCGCGTGACAGTAGGTGCCGGCCTGGATGCCCGCGAGCGTCGCGAAGCCGGCGCGCCGCCCCTGGCTCACGCTGCGGGACGCGATCAGCAACATGTCGGGGCCGGGTGTAACGGTCAGCGCGAGACACGCGCCGGAGAACAGCGCGAGCGTGGAAAAGTCGATCATGGCATTCCCTTTTGCTGGTGCGGCGTAAAAGGGAACCCAGTTTAGGAGGGCGTGCGAGGCCGGTCAATCGAGCGAACGGACGATGGCCGGACGGCACGGATCGCGTGGCGCGTGCATCGCGCATGCGCATGCGCGGCCCGCACCCCCCTCACTGTTTGCGACAGGCCACCTGATAGTCGATCACGGTATTCGCGGATGGCCGGTCCGGCTCGCCGCCCACCGTCGTCACGCCGAGCACGCCGGCCGCGTTCCGGTAGCGCAGCGCGCAATACCCCATCCCGGTGCCCGAACACGCTTCGGCTTCGACGATGCCGTGCTTCGCGAGCGTCGCTGCGCCGTCCATCGCGTCCGGTTTCTCGCGCGGACGCAGCGGCTGCCAGCCATGCGCGATCAGTATCTTGCGTGCCGCGTCGAGCGGCTTGCCATACACGTTCGGCACGACCGCGTGGCCGTTGCAGTGTGTGCTTTCGGCGGCGACGCGGGTCAGCCGCAGTTCGCCGTTGTGTTCGTGCAGCTCGCCGACGGGCGGCGCCGGGCCGTCGCCGCCCCAGATCAGCAGCGCGCCGCTTTCCAGCCGATCGGCCGAGCCGAGCTGCCAGCTGGCCTTGCGTGCGGTGTAGCCGAGCGCGACGAGCGTCGTGTCGTCGAATACGCCGATATTGCCGTTGCGCGCGAAGCAGATCGCGCTCGTGCCGGCGCTGAATCCGCTCGCGAACGTGACGACCGTGTAGCGTCCGAGCGGTGCCTCGGACGTCACGATCCAGTTGCGCTGCGCGACCTCGCGGCCGGCCGCCGTGGTCGTTTTCGCGCGATATTGCGTGCAGAACGGATCGAGCGAACCGTTTTCAGGCGAGCGCGGCAGCGTGCCGAATGGCACGAGCGACGCCCCGGCGATATCGGAGCCCGTGCGCAGCGGCTCGGCCGATGCCGTGCCACCGAACGTGGCACTGGCCAACACCGCGATCGAAACGATCGAAGCAAGATGGCGGATGAGCGGTGACGCAATGGAAAGCAACACCCAGACTGTCCCCGGGGAAAGTGGAACGGGCGCGACAATCGCGCTTTTTCGCCCGTATGTCACGGTCGCGCGCACCGCCCGGCGGCACGCCCACGTGCCGCCGCCGACTCTCAGCCGTTCGCGACGACGTCGATGCGCAGCGCGTCGCCGCCCGCGACGATCGCCAGGAGACGATCGACGTTCGGGTGAGCGCCCGGACGATTGCGTGCGTCGGCCGTATGCTCGGCGAACACCGCGAGGCCGTGTTCGGCCGACTTCGCGTCGAGCGTGCCGAACGCCTGCTTCAGATAGTGGTACACCGCGAGCGAGCCCTGCTTGCCCGGCTGGTTCTCGATGGTCGCGACCACGTCGCCGTTCGCGCCGACGAGATCGATGCGCGCGATGCCGTCGATGGCCGGCAGTTGCGCGAGGTTGTCCTTGAATACTTGAGTCGGTTGAATCACTGAAAACACTCCGTCGGTTCGGTCATCGGCCAAGGTGCGTGGCCGGCCGTATCTTATCCGATCGGCTTGGTCGCGCCGCCGCCGCGGCACGCGTCGTACAGCGCGCCCGGCATCGCGACGCCGAATACCGCGTCGATCATCCGCGTCACGTTCGCCAGCGATGCCGCCGTGCCGACGCGTGCGGCGTCATGACCGCCCGGTACCGGTCAGCACACCCGCCTCGCGCGCGCGCTCGATGTCGGGGCTGCGATACGCGTGCTCGGGAATGTCGGCGAGCCGCGACGGATGCATCTGGCGCGGCGCCAGCCCGTAGAACTTCTGGAAGCTCATGATCAGCGGCGACCACTTGTCCGGATCGATGCGGTCCGGATGACCGTCCATCAGCAGGTCGGGGTGCGCGTGCACGCGCTGGATGCGCATCTCGAACACGCGAATGCGGCCGCGCAGGTCGGGCATGTCGTCGCCGATCCCGTATGTGGCCGCGACGACCGCCTCCATATGAACCGGGCATTCGAGCGCGCGCGGCGGCGCGACCGTTTGCGACGCGGCCTCGGTGAACCCGGCCGTGCCGAACTTGTCGGGTTCGAATACGTAGCCTTTCGCGCGCTTGCCGTCGGGCACCGGATACGTGCCGGTCGTGCGCGCGATCCGGTCGACCGCGTTCGCCTGCGCCGACGACGGCAGGTTCAGCACGCATTCGCCGGTGCGTAGCAGGTTGCGGGTGGTCTGCGAACTGGCGGCGATGCCGATCACGCCGCGCCAGCCGAGCCAGAACGCGGACGAGATCGGCGCGAGATTGGCCGTGCCGTTTTCGTTCAGCGTGCTGACCAGCACGACGGGCGTGCCGAAGTAGAGGATGTTCGGTTCGGTGACGCAATGAGGCGCATTCATGGTCGAGTCCTTCGTTGACGGGATCGGTTCTCATGCTGATCCCGTCGCGGCGGCACGGCGCTCCGAATCTTGTCGTGTCATTCCGAACGGTGCGCAAAAAGGCGCCGGCGCCGCGCCGGACCGAGCCGGCAATGCGCGGGCTTTTCCGCTACAGTAAGAAATCGAAGGCCGCGCCCGCTTTGCATCACGCGGGCGCGCGCAGTCACGTTCCGCCAACGCACACGAGGGCCCGATGGACACCGAGCAACGCTACACCGCCAACGCGCCGACCCGCGCGGAAGTCGACGCACTGGGCGGCGCAACCGTCATCGAATTCGGCGCGAACTGGTGCGGGATCTGCGCAGGCGCGCAGCCCGCGATCACGGCGTCGTTCTCCGCGCATCCTGCCGTGCGGCACCTGAAGATCGAGGACGGCCCCGGCCGTCCGCTCGGTCGCTCGTTCGGGGTGAAGCTGTGGCCGACGCTGGTATTCCTGCGCGATGGGGTCGAAGTCGCGCGCGTCGTGCGCCCCGCCGACGCGAAGCAGATCGAATCCGACGGCTTCGCCGCGCTGGCCTGAGGTCACGACGATGCAACAGGCCATCACGCACGTCGGCGTCGATACGCGCGGCAGCGGCCTCGTCGAAGTCACGCAGCAGGTGCGTGCGTTCGTCGACCAGCAGGCGATCCGCACCGGCCTGCTCACCGTGTTCTGCCGCCATACGTCGGCGTCGTTGCTGATCCAGGAGAACGCGGATCCGTCGGTGCAGCGCGATATCGGACGCTATTTCGCGACGCTCGCGCCCGAGGACGACACGCGCTACGAGCACGACACCGAAGGCGCCGACGACATGCCCGCGCATCTGCGCACCGCGCTCACGCAGGTGCAGTTGTCGATTCCGGTCGAGCACGGGCGCATGGTGCTCGGCACGTGGCAGGGAATCTATCTGTTCGAGCATCGTCGCGCGGCGCACCGGCGCGACATCGTGCTGCATCTGATCGGCGAGTAGGCAAAGCCGGCGAGCGGGCTAGCGGACGGAAACGCAAGCGGACGGAAACGCAAGCGGACGGAAACGCGTAACGCCGCGCCCGCGCGCGGCTCAGGCGAGCAGCTTCTCGACGAGCGCGCCGAGTTCGCGCAGGTGAACCGGCTTCGGCAGGAACGCGTCGAACGCCCGCTTGTTCTCGCGCAGCGCCGCCGATTCATACGCGCTGACGCCGAGAATCGCCGGATGCCGGCCGTCGTCGTCGGGCTCCGCCACCGCGCGAATGCGCCGCGCCACGTCGAATCCGCTCAGGTCCGGCAGTTCGAGATCGAGCACGACGAGGTCGTAGCGGCCCGTACCGAAGCGTGCGACGCCTTCCTGCCCGGTGCAGCACAGATCGGCCTCGACGCCGAGCGCCGACAGCATCGCGCCAAGCGTCTCGCGCGCGTTGTCGTTGTCGTCGACCACCAGCGCGCGCCGGTCGCGGTGCGGCAGCACGGGCGGCAGCGCGGGCACGTCGCCGGTCGCGGTGCCGGCCGTATCGACGCCGGGCACTTCGACCGGCAGCGTCACGACGAACTCGCTGCCTTCGCCGACCGCGCTGCGCACGTCCACATGCCCGCGCAGCGTCGTCACGATTTCGCGCACGACCGCGAGCCCCATGCCGATCCCGTCCACGTGCAGCCCGACCGCGTCGTTCGCGCGATAGAACGGCTCGAAGATCTTCGACAGATGCTGCTTCGCGATGCCGGCGCCGGTATCGCGCACGGCGATCTTCACCTGCTGGCCGGCCGGCGCATCGGCGAGCGTGATCGCCACCGTGATCGAGCCGCCGGCCGTGTACTTGACCGAGTTCTCGATCAGGTTCGACAGCACCTGCCGCAGCAGCTTGCGATCGGAGCGGATCGCGAGGCCGGGCGGCTCGACGCGCTGCGTGACCGTGATCCGTTTCGTCGCGATCCTCTCGCGCAGCGGTTCGAGCGCCTCGGCAAGCAGCGGCGCGATGCCGACGGTATCCAGTTCGGCGACGCGTTTCGTCGAGCGCAGCTTGATGTAGTCGGTGAGGTCCTTGACGAGCGCTTCCAGCGACAGCGCGGAATTCTGCAGCCGCCGGATCGTCTTCAGGTTCGCGTCGGACTGCGGGCGTGCGAGCAGGATCTCGATCGATCCGCAAATCGCCTGCAGCGGCGTACGCAGTTCGTGGCTGACCATCCCGAGGAACGCGTTCTTGGCCTCGATCATCTCGAACGCGCGGTCGGACGCCTTGCGTTCCGCATCGAGCGCCGCGTTCTGCCGTTCGAGCAGGTCGTCGCGCGTGCGCATCGTATAGAACAGCAGCAGGAACAGTGCGCACAGGATCACACCGAGCACGATGCCGAGGATCAGGATCGCGCGCTGCTTGTCCTTCAATTGATGGAACGTGAAATCGCGCTGCGCCATTTCGATCGCGCGGAAGTAGTTCGCGAGGCCGTTGACCTTCGGCCAGTACGCATTGACTTCGTCGATCACCTGCCGCGCCTGCTTCGGCGAATCGCGCAGCAGCGGCACCTCGCGCTTCAGGCGCGTCATGAATTCGCCGAGCGCGTCGATCTCGTTGCGCGCGCGCGGGATGCGCAGCCAGTATTGGGACACTTCGGACGGCCGCTGCAGGAACCCGAACGACACCGACAGGCTGTCGAGCTGCATCTGCACGTGATCGAAATCGTCGTCCTCGCGCGTCGCGTAGAGAATCAGCTGCCGGTCGAAGCGCGTATAGACGTTGCGGTATTGCGCGGCGGTCCAGAACACGCCTTCACGCGGCCCCTCGAGCACGCCCTCGTTGACCGAGGTGGCAAGGAGATCCCACAGCAGGAACGCCCACGCGGCGAACCCCATGATCCACAGCGAGCCGAGGATCAGGATGATCTTTCTATTTTTCCATCGCCGCCGCGTCATGTCACTTCACGGTCAGACCGATGATCTGCCACGCGAACTTCGCTTCGCCGAGCGGCGTCTTCAGCTCGTCGGGATACTGGTCGCGCGGATACATGATCCACAGCGGGCCGTAGTTGTCGTTGCCGAGCACCTTGCCGTTCATCGTCCGCGCGAGGATCACGCCGTACCTGGCCGCATCGGACACGGGAATCGTGAACGTGTATTCGTCGATGCAGCGGAATTCGATCTGCGTGCCGTGCGCGCCGACCGTCTTCAGCACGTCGGACAGGCGCGGGCCCGTGAAGGCGGCCTTCGGCGTCCAGCTCGTCGACGTGACGATCGTATGTTGCGGCAGCGCCATCAGCGCCTGCTCGGAAAAGACGTAGGTCATCTTCCCCTGCTGGTTGCTCTTGCTGATCTTGCCGTCGACGGTGAACGTGAACGACGACGCGGCCCATGTCGCGGCGGCCATCCCGAGCAGGCAGGCCGTCAGCAGGCTTTTGGTCCAGATGGTTGAAACGCGCATGTCTTTTCCTCGGTCTGGTGATGCGTGTAGCGGGTTGTCGCGCCGGTCGCCGTTCCCGGCGCCCGGTTCTCAGTTCGTCGCCGTCGCCGCCGGCAGCGTGAGCTTCAGCTCGCGGGCGACTTCCGCGAACAGGATCGGCAGGCGCACCGGCTTTTCTTCGCAGCGCGCGTTGTAGTGCGACACGATGTGCGCGATCTCGTCCTCGCTCGCTTCGCCGGTCGAGATCTTGCCGGTCAGCAGGAAGATCGGCGCGCCGCTGTTCTCGCTCGAGCGGATGCCGCGCACGAGTTCGGCGGCCGTCTGGTCGCCGAGCATCCAGTCGAGGATGTAGCCGTCGAAATCCTCGACTTCCAGCGCCTTGCGGAAGCTCGCGCCGTCGAAGTACGGAATCGCGTTCACGCCTTTCTCGATGAAATATTCACAGACCGTTTCGGCGACGTCGTGCGAATCGTCGACCACGGCGATCCGCGCCGCATACACGTTCGGCTGCGCGGAGCGCAGCTCGATCACGTCGACCGGATACGTGCGGCCCTCGCGTGCGTGCTGGCGTTCGGTGACGATCCATTCGCCCTGCCACTGCAGCGCGACGAAGTCCGTTTCGATCTGGCTGGTGGCCTTCGTCGAGATTGCCGCGCGGCAGCGCAAGCGCTTCGATTCGATCACGAACGTCGCGTCGATCATCTCGGCCGCGGCCGGCTGCGTGCCCTTGTCGTCGAGCAGGATCGCGGGCGGCACGCCGAAGTGCGTCGCGATGTCCTGCAACTGCGACAGGTTCCACGGGATCAGGCCCTTCATCTTGCGCGTGACGACCGAGAAGCTCAGGCCGAGCACGTTCGCGATCGTCGTGTTGTGACTTCGCGGCGGAATGCCGTTCCGGTTCAGGAGATCGCGCACCTTGTTGGCGGTGATGAGATCGACGTTGGCCTGCTCGGTGGTGGACATCTCGATGGGGTCTCCAAGGGTTTTGGTGAGGAAGAGCATATCAAAGCTGACGCGTCACGCAAACTTTAAACACGCGAAGGGCCTTGACATGCCATTTTTCTCCATTATTATTGCTCACCACGTCACTATTGTTTGTCGCGTCATGTTTGGAGCGCGATGCCGGCACAGTCGGGGCAGCGAAAAGCGGCGGCAATGAAACAGTGACGGAACGATTCGAAGAGAGCCTGAGAGAGCCTAGGGATGCGTGTCGGCGTTGGCGGATGGAATTGTATCCGCTGCGCCGCGCGCAAACCGGGTACGAGCTCGCGGGGTGGAATAGCTCGAAGCATTGCGGCGCCGATAAAACTTGAGGAAAGTACCCATGTATCGCCGTTTACTCGCACCGGGGCTGCTGTTGCTGCTGGCTGCGTGCGCGCAGGATCCGTCGGTTACCGCCGGCACGGTACGGATCTGCGACGACACAGGTTGTTCCTATCGTCCTAAAGATCAGGTCTCCTATCAAAAAAGGGACGATGCGGAAGACCGGGACGATCCACGCATCGCCGCGCTCAAGCAAACCGCGAAGACCCA
>NZ_CADFEM010000015.1:0-197173 GCF_902833245.1 Burkholderia sp. BCC0398 | reverse complement strand
TCCGCCTTCGGTCGTCCCATCGCCATGCTGACGTCTCCCGTTCCGTTGACGTCAACATGCTACGTGAACATAGACCGGTTAACAACGGAACAGGACACTAGCACGATGCCTGCTAGCGCACCAAGGCCGCGCCCAACCTTCGCTCCGACTTCGGCCCATTCGCTGGCACCGGCCCACTGCTTCATGATGAACGCCGATAGCGGATGAGCCGGCGCTTTCGCCACTGTTTCCGACGCGGTTTCGATGACGGTCCCGACGATCGAAACGACAGCGCCGACTGCCTTCAAACCGGTTTCGCCTTGGTTGAACTGATCGCTGCCCGCCCAATCCTTCGCCGCGAAGGTAAGCGTCGCCATCTGGAATATCACCGTCACGACGCCGAGATTGAACTCCCGGGCCGAGTTGAGCCACTTCTTGGCGGTATCCACGCCCGGAACCCTGACGGCCTTGATCGCGTCAGCCTCTAGCTTCCCGTCCCGAACCAGCGCGTCGACGTCCATCTCGTAGGCGACGACATTCGGATCACTCGGTGGCGCCGTCCTCAGGACCTGTTTCCCGACCTGGGTCGCCGAGGCGCGCTGTTCCGTCCGGTTTCCGTCCAATTTGACGCCCAACTCCCGGGCTTGCTGCAACGCCCAGTCGCGAATGGCAAGTTTGCTGACTTGTGACGGTTTGAGTCGAACTCCGGACTGTATCGCCAAACGAATAGTCACGAAGCCGAGCGCGGCACCGCGCGTGGTCTTCGTGAGTACGCCGACGATCTGATTGGCGGTCGTCACGATGAGTCGATCGCGCAGACTGGCCGCGTTGCCCAGATTTTCGATCTTCTTGAACGCTTCCTTGTAGAGATTCAGGAAGTTCTCGTATTGGATATCAGAACCGTGCACCTGTGCGTCCGCCGCTTTTATCAGCGTGTCCTGATTGAACATCAGGGCGCGCACGTACAGATTGCGGATGTTCGAAGCCTGACCGTTCAGCCAGTCATCGAGCACTTTCTTGCAGGCTTCGGTGCCGACAGCGGCACCAATGGCCTGTGCGCAGGACTCACTGTATGCGTAGCCGCTCCGAAGGTCCTGCGAATCGTGAACGCCAGCCATCCATTCGGCGAGCAATTGCGACTTGAGCCATTCCGCATGCGCTTGCACAAGCGGCTGCCACTTCGGCTTGAACGCTTCGAGCGCTTGCTGATACTCCTGTGGGAAGCGTTTCAACGCCTCTTCATCGAGCACGCTGGTTCGGGACGGATGATGAGAGCATCGCGCCCATGCCGCGATAAGCTCAGACGTATACCACAAAGCCCCGCGACGACACACGGGAAGAAGTGTCAGGAATATTGAACGAATGCTAACGTGTCGTGCGGAGCGAGCGCCGTATCAGCGCCGACCAGCGTCTCCATCGAGACCAGGGCCGGCTCTTGAGATCCAACACCGTTACAGAATGTGAAGCCAGAAACAGACGCCCAACAAAATGGCTGATTCCAGTATTTTCCGCCCGATCTGACATCGCTTGGAACGTCTCGGACGAACACCTGCGGTCCCGATGTTTTTGTACCGTCAACCCGCGCTGCCGGGCGGCATTGCACCGCCCGCTCCCGCTCACACCACCGGCCCCGGTTCCTTCTCCTTGCGCAGGATCGCGTACAGGATGATCGCGCCGAACGTCGCGGTGCCGATCCCGCCGAGCCCGAAGCCGCCGATCTTCAGCGAGAAGTCGCCGGCGCCGAGCACGAGCGTGACGGCCGCGACGATCAGGTTGCGGTTGTCGGAGAAGTCGACCTTGTTGACGACCCAGATCCGCGCGCCCGTCACCGCGATCAGCCCGAACACGACGATCGACACGCCGCCGAGCACGGGGCCGGGAATCGTCTGGATCACCGCGCCGAACTTCGGCGAGAAGCCCAGCCCGATCGCGATCAGCGCCGCGACCGCGAACACCAGCGTCGAATAGATCCGCGTGACGGCCATCACGCCGATGTTCTCCGCGTAGGTCGTCACGCCCGTGCCGCCGACGCTGCCCGATACGATCGTCGCGAGCCCGTCGCCGATGAACGCGCGGCCGACGTAGCGGTCGAGATTGGTGCCCGTCATCGCGCTGACGGCCTTGATGTGGCCGAGGTTCTCCGCGACCAGGATCACCGCGATCGGCGCGAGCATCAGCATCGCGTGCGGATCGAACACCGGCGCGCGGAAGCTCGGCACGCCGAACCACGCGGCCTGCGCGACGATCGCGAAATCGATCGGCTTGCCGAGGCCCATGCCGTTGGTCGCGATCGCGTAGATCACGTACGCGATCACGAGCCCGACGAGGATCAAGAGGCGCTGCATCATCCCGCGCGCGAATACCGCGACGCCGCCGACGCACAGCACCGTGACGAGCGCCATCACCGACTCGAAGGTCGAGCCGGACACGCCCTTGACCGCGATCGGCGCGAGGTTCAGCCCGATCACCGCGACCACCGCGCCGGTGACGACGGGCGGCATCAGCGTCTCGATCCAGCGCGTGCCGATCGCCTGCACCAGCGCGCCGAGCGCGACGTACACGACGCCGCACGCGACGATCCCGCCGAGCGCGACCGGAATGTTCGGGTTCGGGCCGCTGCCGCCGTAGCCCGTCACCGCGATCACGAGGCCGATGAACGCGAAGCTCGAGCCGAGATAGCTCGGCACGCGCCCGCCGACCAGCACGAAGAACAGCAGCGTGCCGATGCCCGACATGAAGATGCACAGGTTCGGATCGAAGCCCATCAGCAACGGCGCGAGCACGGTCGAACCGAACATCGCGACGACGTGCTGCACGCCCATCGCGACCATCTGCGGCCACGCGAGGCGCTCGTCGGGGCCGACCACGCGCGAGGCCGCGCCGGTCGATTGGACCCGCCAGCGCGGGAAGTAGGAATCGGACATGGGAAAAGCGCTCCTGTCGGTCGTCGGTCGCCGGCTGCGAAGGATGCGCCGGTCTGGAATCTGGCGCGAGTTTACGGAGCGGAAATGGGGCTGGCAAGCGAACCGGCGGGCGGAGCCGGCCAAACGAGAACGCGGCAGGCCGCGCGAGAGAGCCGGTGCGCGACCGCGCGGCCCCGGCGAAGCGCCCGTCCGCGCACGATGCGCGGCTGGCAGCGGCAAGCACCGGCCGCGAAGTAAGCGTGCGCTCACATCGAAGCCGGCGCCGCGTGCATCACGGATTGATGTACTGGAACAGCGACAGGTTCTGCAGTTGCACGTACGCCTTCTGCGCGCCGGTCAGCGCGTTCTGCACCTGCAGGTACTGGCTGATCGTCGTGACCATGTTGGTGCTGGTCAGGTCCGTCAGGTTGCTGGTCGTCTGCAGCGACGCGGTCTGGGTGACGGCCTGCATCGCCTTCACTTCCTGCTCGCGGCCGCCGACGGATGCCTGGATCGTCGTCACGTTGCGCATCGTGTTGCCGACCTTGATCGACCCGGTCATCAGCGCGTTCTTCAGCGACACGGCCGCGACAGGGTTGCCGGTCACCGGCGTCTTCAGCGCCGCGATCATCGAGTCGAGCGTCGAGAAGATGTCGGCGCCGCCGCTCGCCTGCGGGCCGGGCGTCACGGCGAACGTATCGCCCGTGCTCGGCGTGCCCGATACGGCCACCGTCATCCCGCTGCCGAGCGCGATCGACGCACCCGACGTATAGGCCTGCGCGGGCGTCGTGGTCGGCGGCTTGGCCGAGTTGTCGGTCACCGTGTAGGTCGGCGCGGCGGGCGTGCCGCCGAACGTGATCGCGAAATGGTGATCGTTGGTCGCGGCGGACGGGTCCGTCACCGTCACCGCGCCGATCGCGCCGGTGCCGACGTTGCCGGCGCCGGCCGACGGAACCTGCGCGCTGCCGAGCGACGGCACGGACATGAACACCGCCGAACCGGTGTCGCCCTGCGACACGCTGCTCGAATCGGCGATCTGCACCTGGCGCGTGCCCGAGTCGCCGACGTAGCTGATGCTGCCGTTCGGGCTGGCCGTGAACGGCGCCGTCGAATTGTTCAGGCCGGCGAACAGGTAATTGCCGGCCCCGTCGTTCGAGTTCGCGAGCGTCACCAGTTGGTCGCGATAGCCTTGCAGCTGCGTCGCGAGCGCCGAGCGGTCGCTGTCGGCCAGCGAGCCGTCGCCGGCACGCACGATCAGCGTCTGCACGCCGGTCAGCACGCTGCTCACGCTCTGCAGCGCCTGGTCCTCGGCCTGCAGCGACGCGAGCGCGGTGGTCTGGTTGGTCGTGTACTGCGACAGCGTCGCCGACGTCATCGACAGCTGCACGGCCTGCGCCGCGCCGACCGGGTTGTCGGCCGGCGTCTGCAGGCTCGTGCCGCTCGAAATCTGCTGGTACAGCTGCGCGAGCTGCGCCTGCTGATCGTTCATCTGTGAAACGTTCAGCTGGAAGAACTGGGCGCTGGAAATTCGCATCGCTTCTATCCCTCGAATCGGGTCAGTTGAACAGGCCGAGCACGGTCTGGAACAGCGTCGCCGCCGTCTGGATCACTTTCGCGTTCGCCTGGTAAAGCTGCTGGTACTGCATCAGGTTCGCCGCTTCCTCGTTCTGGTTCACGCCCGACACCGACTGCTGCGCGGTCGTGATCTGGCCGACGAGCGAGGTCTGCGCGGCGCTCGACGACTTCAACTGGCTCGCCGTGTTGCCGATCGCGTTCACGTAGTTCGCATACGCGCCGGTCAGCGTCGTCGTGCCGCCGCCGAGCGCCTTCGCGGTGACGAGCTGCGACAACGCTTGTGCGTTGGAGCCGTCGCTCGTGCCGCCCGCGTACGGTCCGATCGTGAACGTGTCGCCATCCGACGGCGCGCCGGACAGCGTGACGGTCACGCCGTTCATCACGCCCGCCGGGGCCGGCTGCGTGGTGCTGTTGATCGTCAGCTTCGCGCCGGCCGTCGCGTTGTACGGCACGCTGTCGGTCGGGCTCGTGATCGTCACCGAGGTTGGCGGGGTGCCCGCGATCGTCACCGTGGTGCCGGCCGGGAAGCCCGACAGCGACTGCGACGCCGCGTCGTAGGTCAGCTTGGTCGGCGTCGTCGGCACCTGGTAGCCGGCGCTCACCGCGCCCTGCGTGATCTTTGCCGTGCCGATGTTGGTTTTCGATGCCGCAGCGACCACCGGCGACGCGGCCGCGATCGCCGAGCCGCTCGTGGTCGCGAGGCCGAAGCCGGTCAGCGCGCCGCGCGTCGGCAGCACGGTGAACTGGTCGCCGGCATTCATCGCGCCGGACGAGAACGAGAAGTTCAGCCCGCCGAGCGAGACCGGCATCGGACCCGCCTTCTGGTCGACCACCGACCCGCTCGCGCGGTCGGTCAGCGTGTAGTTCGTGCCGTCGTACGACAGCGTGTAGTCGCTCGTCGTCGGCTGCGACGCATTGGCGAACGACACGGACAGCGACGCGTTGCCGGTGTTGCCCTGATTCGAATAGACGGTCGGGTTCGTCACCGTGAACAGGTTGCCGCCCGGCTTGCCCGCCAGATCGACGCCGAGCGCGTTCTGCGCGTTGACCTGCGCGGCGAAGCTGGTCGCGAGCGCGCCGAGCTGCGCCTGGGCCGGGTCGAGCGTCTGACGGCGGAACGCGAGCAGGCCGCCGAGCGTGCCGCCCGACAGCGACGCATCCGGCAGCGCCTGGTTCGGCCCCTGCGGATTCGCGCCGGCGATGCCCTGCGACACGACGGTCAGCTCGCTCGGATCGGACGACGACGTGACGGTCGCAAGCTGGTAGCTCTTGTCGGCGACGACGAGCGGCTGGCCGCCCGCGAGGAATACGCTGTAGCCGCTGTCGTTGCGGACGACCTGCACGCCGGCGAGGCTCGACAGGTTCGACACCGCGAGGTCGCGCTGGTCCATCAGTTGGTTCGGCGGCTGCCCCTGGCTGCTCGCCGCCGAGATCTGCTGGTTCAGCTGCGCGATCTGCGCGGTGTACGTGTTGATCTGCGACACGGTGCTGGTGAGCTGCGTGTTCACGCTCTGGCGCAACGCGTCGTATTGCTGGCCCGCCGCCTTCAGCTGGTCGCCGAGAATCTGCGCGTTGCTGATCGCGGTCTGCCGCACCGACGGATCGGACGCATTGTTCGCGACGTTCTGCAGCCCGGTGAAATAGCTCGTGATCGCGGTCGAGATGCCGGCCGTCGGGCTGCCGACGTAGTTGTTCAGCTGGGCGACGAGCGAATACCACGTCGACAGCGCGCCGCCCTGCGACTGCGCACCGTTCAGCTGGTCGCTCAGGTACTGGCTGTACTGCCGTTGCACGGTGACGGTGTTCACGCCCTGCGGCAGGTAGCCGCTGCTGGTGTACTGCCCGCTCGCCTCGGCATAGACGGGGCGTTCGACCGAATAGCCGGGCGTCGCGGCGTTGCTGATGTTCTGGCCGGTCGTCGTGAGGCCCCAGAGCGCGGCATTCAGGCCGCTGACGCCGAGGTTCATGAGTGTGTTGGACATGCGCGATCCTGATGAGCCGGCCGCGCTGCGGCCGCCGGGTTGCGTGACTCCCGGTATAACGGCCGCGGATTGAAAAAATTGAGGAAAAAATGCACGCCCGACGCACGGGCGTGCGTCGCCGCTGGAAGCGCCCGGCGCAAGGCGCCGGCGGCGCTGCGCGGGCGGCCCGTGGGGGCCTGCGCGTCAGGCCCGCGCGAGCGAGCGGCGCTTCATTTCGAGCTGCGTGATCAGCCGCTGCAGCGTGTTCTCCGCGCTGCCCGGCAGCGACATGTAGCGAAAGCCGAGCTGGTAGCGCCGCGACCCGTTCGGCATCTGCGTCGAGCGCTGCGACACCAGTTGCAGGTCGAGCGACAGCTTGCCGTGGCCGGTCAGCTCGAGCTCGACGTCCGGCAGCAGCGTGCCGACCTCGAGCGCCTCGACGCGCTCGTCGGCCGTGCGCAGCCCCACGCCGCCGAGCGACAGGTTGTGCACCTCGAACAGGAAGCTTTCGCCGTCCGGCAGCTTGCCGCGGCACAGGAACGGATCGACGATCGGCGCGTCGACGCGGAAATATTCGCGGCGCTGGATGCACACCAGCACGTCGGGGAAATCGGCGACGAACGCGGGCAGCCCCTCGTAGCGCGTCTCGCGCGGCGTGCCCGTGGTGAATTCGACGCGCACGCCCTCCGGCGCGGCCGCGAACGTGCAGTGCGACGCGCCGAGGATGCCGGCGTTCTGCTCGGACAGCGCGCCCCAGTCGAACGTGAACGTCCGCTCGCCGACGTCGACCTCGAGCAGACGCGTGACGAGCTGGCCACCCGGATACTGGACGGTCAGGAAATCGCCGCGGTTCACCAGGTTGCGCAGCTGCACGCCGATTTCCAGCGGATTGCGGCGGGCATAGTCGGGCCCGGAGTGGCCTGCATCCAGGCTGGGGTCCGTCGACGTTTCGATATTCATGGCTAGCCGGTCTTTCTTGTCATGGGCGCCCGGGGCAACCGGTGCGCAATAAAACCGGGCCAGAACGGGGGCCCGGTCGCAGGTCTCTCACACTTAGCGGCAGTGCTGACCGAAAGTTTAGATCGAAACGGCGATTTATTTCTCGCAAACGTTGAAACCGCGCGCGGCAAGGTGCCGGGCGCGGTCCAAAAGGGGTGGCGAGCCGGGAGCGGGCGGGCCCGTCAGCCGATCTGCTGCATGATCGAGATCAGCTTCTTCGCGTAATTCGGGTCGGTGGCGTAGCCGGCCTTCTGCATCCCGTGCGCGAAGCCTTCGACGCTGCGGCTCGCGCTCAGCACGCCCGCATAGCGCGGGTTGTTCTTCAGCAGGTTCGCGTAATCGGTCATCGCGTGCTCGTACGAGTCGTACGCACGGAACTTCGCGACCACGCGGCGCGGCGTGCCGTTCACGTATTCGGTGGTCAGCGCCGACACGGTGCGGCCGGTCCAGCCCTTGTTCGCCTTGATGCCGAACACGTTGTAGCTGGTCGAGCCGTCGGTCGCGCGGATCTCGCGCTTGCCCCAGCCCGATTCGAGCGCGGCCTGGCCGACGATGAAACGCGCCGGGATGCCGGTCGTCGCGCTGGCCGCCTGCGCGGGCGCCGCGAGCCGGTCGACGAACGCGTCCGCGTTCGGCACGCCGCTCGCGCCCTTGACCGGCGGCGTCAGCGCGCTGCCGGCCGAGTAGCCGCGCGCGCCGGCGAGCCCGCCGTTGTTCGCCGCGTTCGCATAGGCCTTCGCCATCGCGTTCATCGCGGCGAGGCTGCCTTCGTTGCCGGCCGCGCCGAGGCCGCCGGCGCCCATGCCGCCCATGCCGCCCGCGCCGACGTCGGCCGCCGTGTCGCCGCCCGCGCTGGCGCCCGCATTGCGCAGCAACTGCTTCATCAGCGCATCGGCGACGCCGATGCCGCGCGTCGACATCTGCTGCGCGAGCTGCTGGTCGAGCATCGACGTATACATCTTCGACGTATGCGAATCGAACAGGCCGCCGTCGGGCGACGCGTCGCGCATGCTCTTGAGCATCATCTGCGTGAACATCGCGTCGAACTGGCCGGCGACCGCCTTCGCGCCGGCCTGCGGCGACTGCTTCGCCTGCGCGCGCAGCGCGTCGAAACCCTGCACGTCGAGCGCGAAGCGCTGCGTGAGGTCGTTTGCGTTGGGGAGCGTGGCTGCCATTTAGATCACCTCCAGGTCGGCGCGCAGCGCGCCGGCCGCCTTCATCGCCTGCAGGATCGACATCAGGTCCGCGGGCGTCGCGCCGAGCGTGTTCAGCGCCTTCACGACGTCGGCGAGATTCGCGCCGGCCGTCACCATCTTCAGCGCGCCGTTGTCCTGCTTCAACTGGATCTGCGACTGCTGCGCGACCACCGTCTGCCCGTTCGAGAACGGCCCCGGCTGCGACACCACCGGCTGCGTGTTGACGACCACCGACAGGTTGCCGTGCGCGACCGCGCAGCTTTGCAGCGTGACCATCTGGTTCATCACGATCGAGCCGGTGCGCGCGTTCAGGATCACCTTCGCCGCGGCCTTGTCCGGGCTCACGTCGAGGTTCTGCAGGCGCGCCATGAACGCGACCTGCTGCGCGGAATCGGCCGGCGCCGCGAGCTGGATCGTGCGGCCGTCGAGCGCCGTCGCGGTGCCCGGGCCGAAGCTCGAGTTGACCGCGGACACGATCCGCTGCGCGGTGCCGTAATCCATGTCGTTCAGCTGCAGCTGCAGTACGCCGTTCATCTGTGCGACCGCGTTCGGCACCGCGCGCTCGACGATCGCGCCGCCGACGATCCGGCCGGCCGCGAGCTGATTCACCTGCACGCGGCTGCCGTTCGCGCTGGCGCCCGCGCCGCCGACCGCCATGTTGCCCTGCGCGAGCGCGTACACCTGCCCGTCCGCGCCCTTCAGCGGCGTGAGCAGCAGCGTGCCGCCGCGCAGGCTCTTCGCGTTGCCGAGCGACGACACGGTCACGTCGAGCGCTTCGCCGGGCCGTGCGAACGGCGGCAGCGTGGCGGTCACCATCACGGCCGCGACGTTCTTCAGCTGCATGTTGTTCAGCGACGACGGGCCGCCGTTGGCCGAACCGTTGTTGATCGAGATGCCGAGGTTCGCGAGCATGTTCGCGAGCGTCTGCGTCGTAAACGGCGTCTGCATCGTCTGGTCGCCCGTGCCGTCGAGGCCGACGACGAGGCCATAGCCGATCAGCGGGTTGTCGCGCACGCCCTGGATCTGCGCGAGATCCTTCAGGCGTTCCGCGTGCGCGGGCGCGGCGCCGAGCACGCACGCGGCCAGCACGACGGCGGCACACCGCGCGACGGCGCGTGCACGCAGCGACAGGCGGTGGAAAAGGGGGAGCTGCATCGTCATCACCACGGCGCGATGTTGAGGAAGAAGCGCTGCAGCCAGCCCATCGTCTCGGCTTCGTTGATATAGCCCTTCGACGAGTATTCGATCTTCGCGTCGGCGACCTGCGTCGAGTAGACGGAGTTCGCGCCCGAGATCGTGTTCGGGTTGACGACCCCCGAGAAGCGCACGAATTCGTTGCCCTGGTTGATCAGCATCTGCTTCTCGCCGCTGACCACGAGGTTGCCGTTCGGCAGCACGCTGGTGACGGTCACCGTGATCGTGCCGTTGAACGTGTTCGCCGCGCTCGCGCCGCCAGTGGCCGCGAACTTGTTCGCGCCGGCCGCCGACAGGTTCGCCTTCGCGAACAGTCCGCCGAGGAACGCGGCCGTCGGCACGCTGAAGTCGGTGTTGCCCTGCCGGTTGGTGTTCGCGCCCGACGACTTGGTCGCGTTGATGTTCTCCGCGATCATGATCGTCAGGATGTCGCCGATGTTGCGCGGGCGCTGATCCTCGAACAGCGGCCGCCCCGCGTAGCCGGGGTTGTAGATCGAGCCGGGCGCCTGCATCGACATCGGCATCGGCGGCTGCGCCGTCATCGGCTGCTGGATGATCGGATCGCGCGGAATCTGCGCGCAACCGGCGAGCGCCGCCACCGCGACCGCGCACGCGGCGCGGACGGTGGCTGACGAGGAGAGGCGAACCTGCTTCATGGCTGCGACGGGACGTTCCGGTTAGCTCTTCATCTGCGTGACGGTCTGCAGCATCTGGTCGGACGTCGTCACGGCCTTGCTGTTGATCTCGTAGGCACGCTGCGTCTGGATCATGTTGACGAGTTCCTGCACGACGTTCACGTTCGACGCCTCGACGTAGCCCTGGTTGAGCACGCCCGCGCCGTTCAGTCCCGGCTGCGATACGTTCGGCGCACCCGACGACGTCGTTTCCGCGAACAGGTTCTCGCCCTTCGCCTCGAGGCCGGTCGGATTGATGAAGGTCGCGATCTGCAGCGAACCGATCTGCACCGCGTTGCTGGAACCCGGCTGCGTGACCGACACGACGCCGTCCTTGCCGATCGTCAGCGACTGCGCGTTCTGCGGCACGGTGATCGCCGGCAGGACCTGGTAGCCGCTCGACGTGACGAGCTGGCCCTGCGCGTTGGTCTGGAACGAGCCGTCGCGCGTGTACGCGTTGGTGCCGTCCGGCATCAGCACCTGGAAGAAGCCCGCGCCGTTGATCGCGACGTCCTTCGAGTTGCCGGTCTGCGTGAGACCGCCCTGCGTGTACAGGCGCTCGGTCGCGACCTGCTGCACGCCGGTGCCGAGCTGCAGGCCCGACGGCAGTTCGGTCTGCTGCGTCGAGTTCGCGCCGGGCTGGCGGATGGTCTGGTACAGCAGATCCTCAAACACCGCGCGCGACGCCTTGAAGCCGTTCGTGCTGGTGTTCGCGAGGTTGTTCGAAATCACGTCCATCTGCGCCTGCTGCGCATTCATGCCGGTCGCGGCGATGTAGAGCGAACGATTCACTTGGTCAGTCTCCTGCGTAGGCTGGCGCGGGCGCTCAGCTGAAATTGAGCAGCTGGTTCGCCGTCTGCTCGTTCTGGTCGGCCGTCTGGATCAGCTTCGACTGAAGCTGGAACGCGCGCGCGTTGTCGATCATCGCGACCATCGCGGTCACCGGGTTCACGTTGCTGCCTTCGATCGAATTCGGCGTGACGACCACGTTCGGGTCGGCGTCGGCCGGATTGCCGTCGGCGGTGCGGAACAACCCGTCGTTGCCGCGCGTGAGCGTGGCCGGATCGGGATTGACGAGCTTCATCTGGTCGACGATCGCAACCGCCGTCGGCGGGTCGCCCGGCATCAGCGCGGACACCGTGCCGTCCTTGCCGATCGTCACTTCCGCGTTCGGCGGCACCGAGATCGGGCCGCCGTTGCCGACCACCGGCAGGTTGCTCGCGTTGACGAGCTGGCCGTTCTCGTCGACGTGCAGGTTGCCGGCGCGCGTGTACGCCTCGCCGCCGTCGGCCGTCTGCACCGACAGCCAGCCCGCGCCCTGCACCGCGACGTCGAGCGGATTGCCGGTGCGCGTGATCGGACCCGGCGCGTAATCGGCGCCGGGCGTGGACGCGAGCACGTAGGTGCGCGTCGTCGTCGGGTCGATGTTGCTGCCGTCGCCGAAATTCATCGGCACCGCGCGATACGTCGCGAGCTGCGCGCGAAAACCCGTCGTCGACGCGTTCGCGAGGTTGTTCGCGACGATCGCCTGCTGGTCGAGCGACTGCGACGCGCCCGTCATCGCCGTATAGATCAGTCGGTCCATGGCTGCCGGTTATCCGCGCTTACAGGTTGATGAGCGTCTGGTCGACGGTCTGCTGCGTCTTGATCGTCTGCGCGTTCGCCTGGTAGTTGCGCTGCGCGGTGATCAGGTTGACGAGCTGCGAGGTCAGGTCGACGTTCGAGTTCTCGAGCGCGCTGCCCTGCAGCGTGCCGTGGTTCGTGCTGCCCGGCGCCGACACCTGCGGCACGCCCGACGCCGACGATTCGGCGTACTGGTTGCCGCCGAGGTTCACCAGCCCGTTCGGGTTGTTGAAGTTCGCGAGCGCGATCAGGCCAAGCACGGCGGTCTGGCCGTTCGAGTAGTTGCCGGTCAGCTTGCCGTCGCTGCCGATCGAGTAGGTGGTGAGCCTGCCGCTCGCGTAGCCGTCCTGCGCGAGATTGTTCACGCCGTCCTTGCCGCCGTACTGCGTCGTGCCGGTCAGGTCCAGCGTCAGCGCCTGCGGCGTCGCCGAGCCGTCGGTGTTCGGCACGGTGAACTGGAACTGGCCGAGCGACGCGGTCGGCGCGGCCGGCGTGCCGGTCGTCGTGCTCTTGATCGCGCCCGACGTATCGAACGTGATCGTGCCGAGATCGGTCGTCGCGCCGCCCTGGACGCCCGCGTACGCTTCCCACGTGCCGGCCGCCGACTTCACGAAGTACATGTTGACCGCCTGCGAGCCGCCGAGCGAGTCGTACACCTGGATCGCGGTCGAGTAGTTGTACGTCGTGTTGTCGGTCGCGCTGAACGGCGTCTTGGTCGGCACCGTGTCCTGCGAGTTCAGGTTGAACTGGCCGGTGATCTTGGTCGTCGCGGTCGGCGCGATGTTGTTGGTCGGCGCCTGCAGCGGCACGGTCTGCGCGGTGTTGATCACGCCGCCCGCGTTGGCCGCGTAGCCCATCAGGTTACGGCCCTGCGCGTCGACGATGAAGCCGTTCTTGTCGCGCTGGAACGTGCCGTCGCGCGAGTACGTCGTCACGCCGTTGTTCGACATCTGGAAGAAGCCGTTGCCGTTGATCGCGACGTCGAGCGACGAGTTCGTCGTATTGATCGTGCCCTGCCCGAAGTTCTGCTGCACCGAGTTCAGCGACGTGCCGATGCCGATCTGCGTGTTGACCGACGTCGCGACCGAGTTCGCGTACATGTCGGCGAACTGCGCGGTGCTCGACTTGAAGCCGACCGTGTTCGCGTTCGCGATGTTGTTGCCGATCACGTCCAGCGCGTTCGATGCGCCGGCGAGGCCGCTCAGACCCTGTTGATAACCCATTTCGCTCTCCGTGACGAGAAAACTCGATCAGTTGGTGGTGGTGTCGCCGGTCGAGGACGACTTCGTGTTCGGGAAGATCGACGCAACCTGGGTGAGCCCCACCGTCGTGCCGTTCGACAGCACGAGCCCCGCCGTGCCGTCCGCCTGCTTGATCACGCTCTGCACCGTCGCGGCCGCGAGCACGGTCGGCGCATACGTCTTGCCGTCGCTGCCCGTGTACTGCGCGCTCACGGTGTAGACGCCGTCGGGCAGCGCGTTGCCGGCCGCGTCCGTCGGCGTCCAGTTGAACGGCACGGTGCCGGCCGACTGCTTGCCCGCGTTGATCGTGTTGACGACGGCGCCCGTCTTGTCCTTCACGGTGATCGTCAGGTTCGACACGTCGCTCGCGAGCGACACGCCGAACGGCGACGCCGCGCCGCTCTTCACGCCGACGCTGTTGCCCGGCGCGAGCACGTTGGTGCCGATCAGCAGCGCGGCCTGCGTCTGCTGGCCGGCCGCGAGCTGCGTCGACAGCGACGTGAGCGACGTGTTCAGCTGCGCGATGCCGCTCACCGTGTTGATCTGCGCGAGCTGCGACGTCATCTGCGAGCTGTCCACCGGGCTGGTCGGATCCTGGTTCTGCAGCTGCGTGACGAGCAGCTTCAGGAACGTCGCCTGCAGGTCGCTCGCCGACGTGCCGTTGGTCGACGACACGTTGTTGGTGTTCATCGTGTCGGTCGGCAGCGTCGACACGTTGGTGCCGTTGCCGCCGATCGTCGTGTTGGAGGAAGTCATCCTGGGTGGCCTTCTGTCGGAACTGTCGGTCCGGGTCTCGGTAGGAAAAGGTCGGGCGGCGCGCGGCTTACGAGCCGATCGTCAGCGTCTTGAGCATCAGCGTCTTCGCGGTGTTCAGCGTCTCGACGTTGGCCTGGTACGAGCGCGACGCCGAGATCATGTTCACCATCTCCTGCACCGGGTCGACGTTCGGCATCTGCACGTAGCCGTTCGCGTCGGCGGACGGGTTCGCCGGGTCGTAGGTCGATTTCATCGGCGACGGGTCGTCCATCACCTTGGTCACGCGCACGCCGCCCACGCCCTGGCCGGACGCGCTGCGCGCGCCGCCGATCGGATCGGTCGCGAACACGACCTGCTTGGCCTTGTACGGCTTGCCGTCGGGGCCGGTCGCGCTGTCGGCATTCGCGAGGTTCGACGCGGTCACGTTCAGGCGCTGCGATTGCGCGGACAGCGCCGAACCGGCGACGCCGAAGATGTTCATCAACGAAGGCATGGAGGCTCCTTGTGCTGGGTGCCGGATTCGGAAGCGGCCGGCGCTTACGAGTTCGTTACGAGTTCGTCGTGATCGCGGCGAGCATCGCCTTGATCTGCTGGGTCATCACGGTCATCCCGGTTTCGTAGTGCAGCGCGTTGTTCGCGAACTGCACACGCTCGACGTCGAGATCGACCGTGTTGCCGTCGAGCGACGGCTGCAGCGGCATCCGGTATTGCGCGCGGCCGTAGTCGTCCGACGGGCCGCCGGTCGGGATCAGCTTCGCGGTGCCGGCCATGTGGCCCGCCGCCGTCGACACCATCGACATGCCGCTCGTCACGCCGGCCGGCTGCGCCATCGGCAGTTGCGCGGCGTTGCTGGGCGCGAGCCCGCCGCCCGTCTGCTTCAGCGAGCGCGCGAGCGTCGACGCGAAATCGACGTCGCGGGCCTGGTAGCCGGGCGTGTCGGCGTTCGCGATGTTCGACGACAGCAGTTCCTGCCGATAGGCGCGCACGTCGAGCGCCTGTCGGCCGAACGCGAATTCCGCATCGAGTTTGTCCAGCATGTGTGCGTCTCTCCGTATGAAGCGCTGCACGCCCCTCGCACCGGATGGCGACCCGAGAGGCTTTTTTCCATGACAGCGATGGTAGGCGCGGGACGCAACCGGCAATCGGGCGAATAACGCGGCAAAGGCCCCCTCTATTCATCGTTTGCGCGACGCCCCGGCTCCCTAGAATGCGAAGCGGATCAACGGATCGGAGGCATGGCGATGACGGGCGGCGCACTTCGCGGCAGGAACGGGCGGCTCACGCACGCCCGGCGTGCGTTCGCGCTCGCCGCGGCGCTGTGGATCGCCGCGCCCGCCGTGCACGCCGATGACGGGATGATCGTGATTCCCGGGCGCGGCGAGACGGCCGAAACCGCGCTCGCGCACGCCAATGCAGCGAGCGGCGGGCAGTTCGGCGGGAATGCGGGGATCGCTTCGGCGTCGGCTTCGGGCGGACGGCGCGCGGCTGGCGCGGCGAGCGCCGCGACCGGAGACGGCTACGCGGCGCAACCGGCCGGCCAGATGGTCGTGACGAGCGTTCCGCCGCCGGCCGCTGTGCAGGCCCCTGCGCCGCTCCCCGTCTACGCAGCCGCCCGCGCAAACGCCGGGTACGGCACGACGCCGCGCGCGGCGGACCCCGCCGCCATCGCGACGGTCGTCGCCGGCACGGCCGAGCCTGCATCGGCTTTCGCGCGGCCGGCGCCGCAATCGGCAGCTTCGGCGCGCCTCGCGGCAGCCCGTGCCGCGTCGGCCGCAGCGGCAGCGCGCACCTCGGCCGCTTCCGCCAACCCGGCCCCGGCTCCGGCCGCCGCTACGGCCCAGCCCGCGACGCCGCCCGGCCAGCAAGACCCCGAAACGATCCGGCGCGCGGCGCTCGCGTTCCTGCAGCAGCAGATCGCCGGCCTGCCCGGCAAGACCACCGCGACGGTCACGACCGCCTTTCCGCGCGGGCTCGCCGCATGCACGACGCTCGAGCCGTTCTTGCCGACCGGCGCGCGCCTGTGGGGCCGCACGACGGTCGGCGTGCGCTGCGCGGGCGAGCGGCCGTGGACCGTCTACCTGCAGGCGAAGGTCGCCGTGCAGGCCACCTATTACGTCGCCGCGCGGCAGATCGCGCCCGGCGAGCCGCTCTCCGCGGCCGACCTGGTCGCGCGCGACGGCGACCTGACGGTGCTGCCGCTCGCGGTGATCACCGATCCCGCGCAGGCCGTCGGCGCGACCGCGCTCGCGCGCATCTCGGCCGGGCTACCGCTGCGGCAGGACATGCTGAAGAGCGCGGCGTCGGTGTCGGCCGGCCAGACGGTGCGGGTCGTCGCGGCCGGCCCCGGCTTCACGATTTCGGCCGAGGGCAGCGTGCTCGCGAATGCGGCGCCGGGCCAGTCGGTACGCGTGCGGATGGCGGCCGGGCAGATCGTCACGGCGATCGTCAAGGACGCCGGCACCGTCGAAATTCCGCTGTAGGGATGGATCTGCCGCAAAAATGTAAAGAATTGTTTATTCGGGGCATTTCGGGCTCGCGATGCTAAAGTTCGGGCCGACCCGGCCGTTATCTGGGTCAAACCGTACAGGAAACCCATCGTGAAGATCGATTCCACTCCGAAACCGAGCCCCCTCGCGCCGACCGGCACCGGCGCGGCCCGTGCGCCGTCCGGCACGGCCCAGTCGTCCGCACAGGCAGCCGATGCAGGATCGAGCGGCAGCGACACGAACGTCAACCTGTCGGGTCTGTCCGGCCAGCTGCGTTCGGTATCCGCGTCGGGCGACGCCGATATCGACACGGGTCTGGTCCAGTCGATCAAGGACGCGCTGAACGACGGCACGCTGACGATCGACGCGAACAAGATTGCCGACGGCGTATTGAACACCGCCCGCGAACTGCTGCAGCAGCAGCGCCCGCAGGGCAGCTAAGCCCCGGCCTCGTGGCCGGGTCACCCGGTTTGCCGGCGCGCGCGACACCGCACGCACCGGCGTGACGAGCATGACGCGATGAGAGAAGAGCTGCTGGCCACGGTCAACGACGAACACGCGACGATCGAGGCGTTCGCGTCCCTGCTCGTCTACGAGGAAAAGGCGCTGACGACGGCCGAGCCGCTCGAGATGCTGCCCGGCATCGTCGAGAAGAAAAGCGAACTGATCGACCGGCTCGCGCAGCTCGAACGCACGCGCGACACGCAGCTTTCCGCGCTCGGCTTTCCGGCCGGCAAGAAAGGCATGGACCAGGCGGCCGAGCGCGATGCGCGCCTCGCGAGCCGCTGGCAACTGCTGCAACAGGCCGCCGAACGCGCGCGCCAGGCCAATGCGAACAACGGGATGCTGATCCGGATCCGGATGGACTACAACGAGCGCGCGCTCGCGGTGCTGCGCTCGGCGCCCGCGCCGTCCGGCGTGTACGGCCCCGACGGACGCGTGTCGGCGCTCGCGCGCTGACCGGCCGACGTCGCACCGCGCGGCCGCCCTGCAGCCGCGCCTGTCCCCTTCCCTTCGTTACAACAGCGGACACGCGGTGACCTGCGTGCCGCGTTCCACGCACAACCGCTCGTAGTCGCGCAGGTACGCACGCTCGGCGTCGTCCAGCAGATCCAGATCGATCAGGTCCCAGTCGTAGCCGACCGTCACGATGTTCTCGAACGTCACCGTGTCGGGCTGCGCGTCGTCCGGCCGCACGATCACGATGTTCTCGATCCGCACGCCGCCCTTGCCCGGCAAATAGATGCCCGGCTCGACCGAAATCACCGCATTCGGCACCAGCCCGTACCGCGCGCCCGGCGCGAACCGCACGCCGCCCTCGTGCACGTGAATCCCGACGCCGTGCCCGGTGCCGTGGCCAAAATCATGGCCGTGATCGCGACACACCTGCCGCACCAGCGCATCGACGTCGCCGCCCGTCGCGCTCGCCGGAAAGCGCGTGACGAGCCCCTTGATGCAGGCCTTCAGCGCGACCGTGTAGATCTCGCGCTGCCACGGCTGCGCGACCGTGTCCGGCCGCGTGCGACGCAGCACGACGCGCGTGCAGTCCGTCGCGAAGCCGGCTTCGTAGTACGCGCCGCTGTCGAGCAGCACGAGTTCGCCTTCGGTCAGCTCGACGTCGGCGCTCGCCGCCGTGTAATGCGCGAACGCGCTGTTCGCGCCGTTCGCCGCGATCGACGGAAACGACAGCGCGACCGCCGAACGGGCGCCGTATGCGTCGTTGATCGTGCGCGCGAGGTCGTACTCGGTGTGGCGCACGCCCGGCTCGCCGGTCTTTGCCCAGCGCATCGTCTCGGCGATCGCCGCGGCGCTGCGCGCGAACGCGTCGCGAAACTGGTCGAGCACCGCCGGCGTCTTGCTCGCCCGCATCGCCTCGACCGGGTTGAAATCGGCATGCCGCGCGTGCGGCCACACGCGGTTCACCGCGTCGACGAGCGCGCAGTTCACCGATTCGAAGCCGTAGCACACGTGCTCGACCGCGAACTGCGCGAGAAAGCGCTCGAGCGCCGCGACGTCGCGCCGGATCACGTGCAGCGCCGGATACGAATCGAGCGCGACCTCGCAGCGGTCGCAGCCTTCCGGCAAGAACAACGCCACCTGAGCGCCGATCGCGAACAGGAAGCCGAGGTGCGACGACGCATTCGGGATGTGATAGCCGCGGCTGTTCAGCAGATACGCGAGATCGTCCGACGCGCAGGTGAAGAACGCGGTCTTGCCGTCGGCCGCGCCGGTATGCGCGGCGAGCCGGCGGTTCAGCGTGTCGAGGTTCTGCGCGACGCTCAGGCCGGTCATCGTGGCGGGAATCTCGAAGATCGGCCGCTCGACGTTCCAGCCCGGCAGCGCGATCGCCTGGTCGATTTCGCGATCGGCGAGGCTCGTCCAGTCGAGCGTCGCGGCCTGCGTCTGCTCGAACAGCCGGTTGCGCTGCGCGACGCTGATCCGCCGCGCGTCGTAGCCGACCCGCGCGAGCCGGCTCGCGTGCGCGACCAGCCAGTCGGCCATCGCCTGCCAGATCGTCACGTCGATGCCGAGCTTCTCGACGCGCACGCGCGCCGGATCGCACTGCTCGTCGGCCTGGAAGTGATAGCGGCCGTCGACGAACAGCACGAACGGCGGCACGCCAAGCGCCTGCGCGGTCGCCGCGCTCAGGAAGATCCCGCAGCCGGCCGAGCCGTCGAAGCCCGACACCGCGTAGCGCGGGTTGTTGCTGCGCGGCAGGTACTCGGTCACGTACTCGTCCTGCGACGTGATCACCACCGCGTCGAGTCGCGCGGCATCGAGCAGGCGCGACAAGCCGGCCTGGGTCTCGGCGACGGACGCGTCGTACGGGGAAAGGCCGGAGAAGCTGTATTTCAGTCGGTCGATCATCGGATGCCCGTTATTCATTGTTGTCCGCGGCTAGCGGCGCGTCGCGGCAGCGCTACTGCCTGACACGACACGTCGCCGCGGCGCAGGTCGCGCATGGCGCGACGCGCGGCCGGACCGCGCCGCGGTTCCAGCGGCCGCTCTCGGCAAATTTTCGTCTCACTTAACTTTGTTTGATGCGCGACAGAATCTAGAGCAGGCCGAAATCGAGGTCAAGCCAAAATTTTCGTAGGACTAAAATCGGCGCACGGCCTGCGGATCCCGGCACAGCGCCAATTCACCCGGCGATGCTGCGCGGTACAATGCGCCGGCCTCCGCCCCGGCGAGCGCACCGCCGCCGTGCCCGCGCCCCGACTCGTTGCCACGAAAGAGATTCATGGATTCAGACCTCATGCGTATCGGCCAGCGCATTCGCCGCCTGCGCCGGGAAGCGAAGAAGACGCTGCTGGAAGTCGCGACCGAAGCGAAACTGTCGGTCGGGTTCCTGTCGCAGGTCGAGCGTCATCTGACGGGCATCTCGCTGTCGTCGCTCGTCAACGTCGCGAAGGCGCTGGGCGTGCCGCTCGGCACGCTGATCGAGCAGCCTCGCCAGCCGCAGCCCGATTCGCACGAGGGCAGCCGCAAGCCGTACGCGCTCGACGCCGCGTCGCAATGGTACGAACGGCTGTCCACCACGTTCGACGGCAGCCAGATCAACGCGCTGAAAGTGCAGATGATGGAAGGCTACCGGTCGGAATGGGTCGCGCACGGCGGCGACGAATTCGTGTACGTGCTGGCCGGCCGCGTCTGCTACACGGTCGGCAGGAAGAATTACCCGCTGGGGCCCGGCGACTCGCTGCACTTCGACGCGCGCAAGCGGCATCGCGTGGCCAATGTCGGCGACGGGCCGGTCGAGCTGATCACCGTCAGCACGCTGCCGCTGTTCGACGACAGTTCGGCGGAATTCGCGTCCGCGACGACGGAAATCCGGCAGTCGAGGCCCGCCGAGCCGCGCGTGAGCCGCCGTGCGCCGACGCCCAGACGGGATGTTCGCGACGCCGCCGCGGCGCGGCCGTCCAAGGTTGACGCAGCCGACAAGAAGGGTTCGGCGAAGCCGCGCGCCGCCGCCGGCAAACGCCCGGCGGCCGCGACGCCGGCGCGCAGGAAGAAACCGTAACGGCCGACGGGCGCACATGCCGCGCGCCCGGTTCCGCGCCGATTACTCGCCGACTATTCGTCGACTACTCGCCGATCGCGAGCGCCTGCGCGACGGCCTGGATCCGCGCGCGATGCACGGCTTCCTTGATCTTCTCCGTGTCGCTGCCGATGCCACGCGCGATCGCGCCGGCATCGACGCTGCGCGCGGCCGCGAGCGCGACGCGCAGCCGCTCGGCCTGCGGATACGGCTGCGCATCGAGCCCGAGCCGGCCGCGCGCGTCCGATTCGCACGCCTGCAGCAACTCGGCGAAGCGCGCCGGCTTGCGCAGCGCGTCACTGCGCTCGAAGAGCCGCACCAGCGCGGCCGCGCCCATCTCCATCACGCGATGCAGGTTGCCGTGCTCGCGCGCGACCACCAGCGCGAGATCGCGGCATTCGTTCGGCACGCGCAGCCGCTCGCACAACGGCTTGAGCAGCTCGACGCTGCGGCTTTCGTGGCCGACGTGGCGCGGCAGCACGTCCGCGGGCGTCGTGCCCTTGCCGAGATCGTGCGTGAGCGCCGCGAAGCGCACCGCCAGCGAATAGCCCTGCTTCGCCGCGTAGTCGACGACCATCATCACGTGCACGCCGGTATCGACTTCCGGGTGGTAATCGGCGCGCTGCGGCACGCCCCACAGCGCGTCGACCTCCGGCAGGATGCGCGCGAGCGCGCCGCAGTCGCGCAGTACCGCGAACATCCGCGACGGCTTCGCCTCCATCAGCCCGCGCGCGATTTCCTGCCACACGCGCTCGGGCACGAGCGCGTCGACCTCGCCCGCGTCGACCATCCGCCGCATCAGCGCGAGCGTTTCGTCGGCGACCGTGAAATCCGCGAACCGTGCGGCGAAGCGCGCGATGCGCAGGATCCGCACCGGATCCTCGACGAACGCGTCGCTCACGTGCCGGAACACGCGCGCGCGCAGGTCGGCCTGCCCGTCGAACGGATCGATCACCGGGCCGACCAGCGCGCCTTCCGGGCTCACCTCGCGCGCCATCGCGTTGATCGTCAGGTCGCGCCGCGCGAGATCCTCGTCGAGCGTCACATCCGGCGCGTAATGGAACCGGAAGCCGTGATAGCCGGCCGCCGTCTTGCGCTCGGTGCGCGCGAGCGCGTATTCCTCCTGCGTCTGCGGATGCAGGAACACCGGGAAATCCTTCCCGACCGGCCGGAAGCCCTGCGCGGCCATCTGCTCGGGCGTCGCGCCGACCACCACGTAGTCGCGATCCTGCACCGGCACGCCGAGCAATTCGTCGCGGATCGCTCCGCCTACTGCGTAGATGTTCATGGCTGCGGTTCGTATTCGGCGATCACGTTGGTTTCGCGGCGCGCGGCATCGATCCACCGCTGCACCGCCGGCAGCGCCGTCACGCGCGCCGCATAGCCGGCCGCCTCCGGCGACAGCGCCGGCGCATACGTGTTGAAGCGCATCACGACGGGCGCATACATCGCATCGGCGATCCCGAATTCGCCGAACAGGAACGGCCCGCCCGACGCCTCGATGCATTCGCTCCACAGCGCGTCGATGCGCGCGACGTCGGCGAGCGCGTCGGGCGTCGCGCCGCGCCCCGGCATCGACGCGCGGATGCTCATGCCCATCTGCGTGCGCAGCGCCAAGAAGCCCGAATGCATCTCGGCGGACACGCAGCGCGCATGCGCACGCGCGAGCGGGTCGGCCGGCCACATCGGGAATTGCGGATAGCGCTCGGCGAGCGTCTCGGCGATCGCGAGCGAATCCCAGATCGCCGCGCCGTGATCGTCGACCAGACACGGCACCTTGCCGGTCGGCGAGTATTCGCGGATGCGCGCGGCCGTGTCGTCGCGGCGCAGTTCGACCACGATCTCGTCGAACGGGATGCCGAAATGCGCGAGCAGCAGCCACGGCCGCATCGACCACGACGAGTAGTTCTTGTCTCCAATGACGAGCTTCATGACGGGGTTCCGAAAAATGCGAAACAGGAAACGAAAGGCGCCGACCGGCGGCGCCCCGCGGGTATTAGCGACGCGAGCGGAACCAGTCGAACCGCGAGCGCGTCGGCGCTTCGCCGAGATACGCGGGCGCAATGCTTTCGAGACTCGCGGGCGAGAGCCCGAGTTCCGGCGCGAGCGGCCCCGACAGCACGTTCGGCACCGACATCGTCGCGAGATTGTCGCGCGTGAGCACCGGCTCCCCCGGCAGGCATTCGAACACGCTCGCCTGCAGCCGCGCAAGCGCGTCGGGCAGCCGCACGATGCGTGCCTGCCGACCGACCAGCGTGCCGCAGTAGCGCACCAGTTGCTCGAGCGTGTAGACGGTCGGGCCGCCGAGTTCGTAGGTCTTGCCGTGCGCACCCGCGAGATCGAGCGTGTTGACGAACGCGCGCACGACGTCGCCGACGAACACCGGCTGGAAACGCGCGTCGGGCATCGCGAGCGGCAGCACGGGGACCGTGCGCTGCAGTTTCGCGAACGTATTGAGGAAGGCGTCGCCCGGGCCGAACACGACCGACGGCCGGAAGATCGTCAGCGCGAGCGAATCGGTGGCCGCGACCGCATGCAGCGCGGCTTCGCCGTCGCCCTTCGAGCGCTGGTACATGCTCGCGCCGTGCGAATCGGCGCCGAGCGCGCTCATGTGCAGCAGGCGCTGCACGCCGACCTCGGTGCAGGCGGTCGCCAGCGCGGCCGGCAGCGCAACGTGCGCGCGCTCGAAGCCGGGCCCGTACGGCGTGCCCCGGCCGCCGTGCAGCACGCCGATCAGGTTGATCGCCGCGTGCGCGCCGGCGACGAAGCGCGCGAGCGTGCGCGTGTCGAGCGCATCGAGTTCGACGATGTCGACCGGCAGCATCTGCAGGTGGCGCGCGTGGTCGCGCCGCCGCGTGCCGATCCGTACGTGCTTGCCGGCGTCGATCAGCGCATTGACGAGCCGGCTGCCGATGAAGCCGGTGCCGCCCAGCAGCGCGACGGTCTGGCGATCCATGATGTGGGCCTCAAAAGAACACTGCCGCGTCTCGCGCGGCAGTGTGAAGATTGCGTATCAGGGCGAGATCATGCCTAGACGTTTCTTCAACGACTGCGGTTTGCCCTCGAAGAGCGCCGCGTAGTAGACGGTGTTCGACAGCACGTTCTTCACGTAGTCGCGCGTCTCGTTGAACGGAATCGTCTCCGCGAAGATCGCGCCTTCGACCGGCTGCGTCAACACCTGGCGCCACTGGCGCGGCCGCCCCGGGCCCGCGTTGTAGCCGGCCGTGGCGAGCACCGGCGAGCTGTCGAAGTTGTTGTAGATGTCCGCGAGATACCAGGTGCCGAGCTGGATGTTGGTGTCGATATCGTGCATCTGCGCACGCGAGATCGTGCCCATGCCGAGCTTCTTCGCGACCATCTGGGCCGTCGCCGGCATCAGCTGCATCAGGCCGCCCGCGCCCACCGACGAACGCGCGCTGATGATGAAGCGCGATTCCTGGCGGATCAGCCCGTACGCCCATTCGACGTCGAGTCCCGTCGATTGCGCGTAGCGCTCGACGGTCGTGCGGTACGGCGACGGATAGCGCAGCGTGAAATCGTGCTCGGCTTTCGTGCGGTCGGCCGTGTTGACCGTGCGGTCGAGCAGTTCGACGCGCTTGCCGTATTCGGCGGCCGCGAGCAACTGGCGATCGGTCATCCCGCGCAGCGGCCAGTTCCATTCGCGATTGCCTTCGAGGCGCAGGTTCAGCGCGTAGAAGCGTTGCGCGAGCGCGAAGCCCGGAATCTTGCCCATCGCGTCGACCTCGGCGTCGCTCACCTTCGTGCGCGGCGGAATCGTCGTGCGCTGGCCGAGCTCTTCGCCGGCCAACTGCCCGTAGAAGTTGAACTGGCCGGCGACCTGCTCGAATTCCTGGTTCGCCTGCAGCGTGTCGCCGCTCTGCTTGAGCGCGCGCGCATGCCAGTAGATCCACGCCGGATCGTTGCGCAGCGACGGCGGCATCTGCTCGATCGACCAGCGCACCATCGGCCAGTTGCCGGCGAGCAGCGCGGCGCGCGTGCGCCATTCGTAGCCGGGATTCGACAGCGGCGCGTTCGCCGATTTCGCATACCAGACCGACGCCATCGGCGAGCGCTTGATCGCGCCCTGGTAGCCGATCGCGCCCCACGCGATCGCCTGCTCCTGCTTGGTCAGCGACGGCGCGACCGTCGTCAGCATCCCGGCGGCGGCGTCCGGATCGTTGCGCGCCATGCGGCTGAGCGCGATCAGCGCGATCTGATGCGATGCGGCGTCAGCCCCGACGCCGCGCGCGAGGTACAGCGGCGGCGCGCTCGTCGCCTGGTCGAAGCCGACGGGGCGCGGGCCGAGCGCGTCGACGATCTTGCCGCCGAGCGTCGTGTAGTTCTGCTCGTACGCGAGGCGCGCCTGCTGCCACACGTCGTCGCTCGTGAACTGCTGGTTGACGGTGAGCGCGGTGATCAGGTCGACGCACGCATCGCCGTAGTTCTTCGGCTCGACGAGCAGCGCGCGCGCCGCGTCGGCGACGTTCTCGTTGCGCGCCGCGCGCGACTCGAGCGCGTAGCACTTGACCTGCGTGTCGTCGTCGAGCACGAAGCGCTTGTACTGGTCGTCGAAATTGCGCCAGTCGTGGCGCGCGCCGAGCACGAGCAGGTAGTCGTTGCGCAGGCGATCGGCGATCGCCTGGCCGTCGTAGCGCTGCAGGAACGACTGCACGGGCGCGTCCGGCGCATCGACGCGCGCGCGGCCCGTCGAATCGAACAACTGCGGCTTGATCTGGAAATACTCGACGTAGGACGGCACCGGATAGTTCGGGATCATCGACGCGAGCTGCGCGGCCTTCGCGGCGTCGTTGCGGCGTGCGGCTTCGCGAAGCTGCACGAAGATCTGGTCGTCCCCGGCGAGCGTGTCGTCGTTCGGTGCGGCGCATGCGGCCGTGCCCGCGACGAGCGCGGCGGCCGAAAGCGCGAGCGCGACCGCGCGATATACTCGGAAAAGGCTGTTCGACATCGTTTTGAATGGAGCACGAAGTGACCGAAAGCATAGCACGCAACCCTGTGCCGAACCCGAAGGTTGCGCTGCGCAAAACGCTGTCCGGCGCCCGTCGCGACGCCGCGTCGCAACCCGCCGCGAACGCCGCGCTCGATGCGCGGCTGCGCACGCTGCTCGACCGTCTGGCGCCGCGCACGGTCGGGTTCTACTGGCCGCTGCCGAGCGAATTCGATGCGCGCGACGCGGTGCTCGCATGGTGCGCGGCGGGGCCCGGCCGGTGCGCCGCGCTGCCGGTGATCGGCGAGCGTCACACGCCGCTCGCGTTCCACGCGTGGGACGCGCACACGCCGATGCGCGAAGGCCATCACCGGATTCCCGAACCGGCGTCGGGAATCGTCGTCGTGCCCGATCTTTTGCTGATTCCGTGCGTGGGATTCGATCCGCAGCGCTACCGGCTCGGCTACGGCGGCGGCTACTACGATCGCACGCTCGCCGCCTGGCCGGGCGACACGCTGCCCGTGACGGTCGGCATCGCGTACGAAGCGTGCCGCGTCGATGCGCTGCCGGCCGAGGCGCACGATCTCGCGCTGCGCTGGATCGTCACCGACGGTGCGCTTTACCCGGCCGCCGGATGATGGCGCGCGCGGCGCCGCGATCGTCGCGGCTTGCCGTGAGCGCGTCGCGGCGACCGACCGTTTCCGCGCTCGGTTACAGCGACGCCGCCGCGCGCGCGGCCGTGTCGTAGAGGCCCGACGCGTGGCGCAGCAACTGCGCCGCGTCGCCGATCTGCTCGTTGGTGAGGCCGCTGTCCTTCAGCGTCTCGATCAGGCAATGCTCGCGCACCTCGCGGTACTTCAGGCACAGCTCGCGGCCCGCGTCGGTCGCAAAGAAGAACACTTCCTTGCCGCTCTTCTCGCTTTTCACATAGCCGCGGGCGATCAGTTTTTTCAGCGCATAGGTCGCGACGTGCGTATCCTCGATATTGAGCACGAAGCAGATGTCGGCGAGCTTCTTCTTGCGTTCGCGATGGCTGACGTGATGCAGCAGCGAGACCTCGACCGCCGTCATGTCCTTCGCGCCCGCCGCCGACATGCAGCGCACCATCCAGCGGTTGAACGCGTTGCCGGCCATGATGAGCCCGTATTCGAGTTCCGACAGCTCCGCGCTCGAATCGGAAACGAGGTGTTCGGATGACACGATCTTGGTCGCAGGACGCTTCATGGAAAGGCGGCGCAAGCCGGATGACAGGATGTGCCCGAGTGTACGCCAGAAGCCCCGGCCTACGAGCTAGGCGAAAACGCTTATTGAGAAGTTGTCGATATTTTATTGACAATGTGCGCTAACATTGCCGTCCGAACCGTGCCAGTCCGATGACGCCACCCCGCATTTATCCGCTCGGCGATGCCGCCCTCGTCTGCGAGGTGCCGCCGCCCGCCACGCTCGATTGCCAGCGCCGCGTCTGGGCCGTGGCCGCGGCCGCGCGCGCGTGGCCCGACGTGATCGACGTCGTCCCCGGCATGAACAACCTGACCATCGTGTTCGACCCGCTCGCCGCGACGGCCGACTCGCTCACGCCCGCGCTGCGCGACGCGTGGGAGACGGCCGACGTCGAGCACGCGGACGGCCGCGAGGTCGAGATCCCGGTCGAGTACGGCGGGGCCGCCGGCCCCGACCTGGCCGCCGTCGCCGCGCACACGGGGCTGTCGGCCGACGAGGTCGTCGCACGCCACGCGGCCGGCGCCTACGTCGTGTTCTTCGTCGGATTCCAGCCGGGCTTCGCGTATCTGGGCGGCCTCGACGCGTCGCTGCATACGCCGCGCCGCGCGGCGCCGCGCCTCGAGGTGCCGGCCGGCTCGGTCGGCATCGGCGGCGCGCAGACGGGCATCTACCCGGCCACGTCGCCCGGCGGCTGGCAGCTGATCGGCCACACGTCGCAGCGGCTGTTCGATCCGGCGCGGCCGCAGCCGACGCTGCTGCTGCCCGGCGACCGCGTACGCTTCACCATTGCGGGAGTCGACGCACGATGACCCAGAGCAACGCACCGGGCACCGTCGAGGTCGTGCGGGCCGGCCCGCTGTCGACCGTGCAGGATCTCGGGCGCCGCGGCACGCGCCATCTCGGCGTCGCGCAAGGCGGCGCGCTCGACGGCCTCGCGCTCGAAGTCGGCAACCGGCTCGTCGGCAACCGCCCCGACGCGGCGGCCGTCGAAATCACGATCGGCCCCGCCACGTTCCGCTTCACGCGCGCCACGCGCATCGCGATCACCGGCACCGAGTTCGGCGCGACGCTCGACGGCAAGCCCGTGTATTCGTGGTGGAGCCTGCCGGTCGACGCCGGCCAGACGCTCGTGCTGCCGGCCGCGAAACGCGGGATGCGCGGCTACCTGTGCATCGCGGGCGGCATCGACGTGCTGCCGATGCTCGGCTCGCGCAGCACCGATCTCGCGTCGCGCTTCGGCGGCCTCGGCGGTCGCACGCTGCGCGACGGCGACCGGCTGCCGGTCGGCGCGCCGCCGGCCGGCGCCGGCTGCCTCGCGGCCGACGCGCCCGAATTCGGCGTGAAGGCGCCGGCGTGGTGCGCGTTCGTGCGCGTCGACGAGCCGCCGCGCCGTCACCGCCCCGCGCATGCGCCGTGGGCGATGCCCGTGCGCGTGCTGCCGGGCCCGGACTACGCGTCGTTCGCGGCCGATTCGCAGCAGGCGTTCTGGGACGAGGAATGGCTCGTCACCGCGAACAGCAACCGGATGGGCTATCGCCTCGCCGGCGCCGAGCTGGTGCGCGAGCGGCCGGCCGAGCTGCTGTCGCACGCGGTGCTGCCGGGCACGATCCAGGTGCCGCCGAACGGCCAGCCGATCGTGCTGATGCACGACGCGCAGACCACCGGCGGGTACCCGAAGATCGGCACGGTGATCCGCGCCGACCTGTGGAAGCTCGCGCAGGCGCGGCTCAACCTGCCGATCCGCTTCGTGCGCACGACGCCCGACGCCGCGCGCGCCGCCCTCGTCGCGGAACGGGCGTACCTGCGCCAGATCGACGTCGCGATCGAGATGCGCGAGGAAGCGCGCCGCCGCGCGCAATCGCGCGCGGCGTGACAATGGCGGAAGCGGTAACGAAAGACGCGCCACGCAACCAGTGGACGAGGAACATATGGAAATCGATCTGAATGCCGATCTCGGCGAAGGATGCGGATCGGACGAGGCGCTGCTCGACCTCGTCACGTCGGCGAACATCGCATGCGGCTGGCATGCAGGCGGCGCGAATGCGATGCGCGACTGCGTGCGCTGGGCCGTGCAGAAAGGCGTGTCGATCGGCGCGCACCCGAGCTTTCACGATCCGGAGAATTTCGGCCGCAAGGAAATGCAGCTGCCGGCCGGCGACATCTATGCGGGCGTGCTGTACCAGCTCGGCGCGCTGTCGGCGATCGCGCAGGCCGAGGGCGGGCGCATCGCGCACGTGAAACCGCACGGCGCGCTGTACAACCAGGCCGCGCGCGACCCGCTGATCGCCGACGCGGTGGTGTCCGCGATCCACGACTTCGATCCGTCGCTCGCGGTGTTCGGGCTCGCGAACAGCGTATTCGTCGCGGCCGCGCGGCATGCGGGGCTCGCCGCGGTGGAGGAAGTGTTCGCCGATCGGGGCTACCGCGCGGACGGCTCGCTGGTGCCGCGCAGCCAGCCCGGCGCGTTGATCGACGATGAGGATGCGGTGCTCGCGCGCACGCTCGACATGGTGCGCAACCGGCAGGTGCGCGCGCTGAGCGGCGAATGGGTGCCGCTCAATGCGCAGACCGTCTGCCTGCATGGCGACGGGCCGCATGCGCTGGCGTTCGCGAAGCGGATCCGCGCGGCGCTCGAGGCCGCCGGCGTCGACGTGGTGGCGCCCGGAGCGGTGCAGGCCGACGAAGGCGCGTAACTGCCCGTTCGACGCACTCGACGCATTCGCGACGTTGCCCGCTCACCGCACGTTTTCATCGCACCAAAGAAAAAAGCGCCCTCGTGGCGCTTTTACGTTGATGCAATCGCTGCGGCTTCGCCGTCTGTCGATTCATCCCCCGAAACCGTCTTTCGACGGTGACCGGAAAAATATTCCGGATTAAAAAACGTCCGCCGCCGCCCGATCACTGCCTTCCCCGGTCAGACGACGGAACGTCGCTTATGTGCAAGTCGACCTGCATGCCTATGTTGTTCGACGACGATTGGCCCCGCCGTGCATGCAGACTCTCCGCGGCCGGCACGTGCTTCACGTGCCGGCGACGCTCACCCCGCGCTTTATTTCTGCTACCCCGTAGAACTTATCTATTCTTTTCATTTTTTCAACTTGTGGGATGAAGAATAGATATCGGCCGATCGGGATGTCAATCGTTTTAAACGCTATTTTCCGATGATTCGAGGGTTTTCCTTATCGACCGACGCCCCGCGCGCAAGCGCCTCGCGCGGGGCGCGCGACGTCGATCAAACAGGGGAAGATCGGTGCGGACAGCCGGGCGCGATCAGTTCGCGTCGACCCGGTATCCTTGCTGGCGCAACAATTCGAGCACGCCGCGCGAGCCGCCCAGATGCAGCGCGCCGATCGCGACGAACAACGGTCGGTTCGGCGCGGCGATTGCCGTCATCCGTGCAACGAAGCGCCGGTTGCGCTCGTACACGATCTTGTTGTCGAGCGACGCCGACAACGCCTTCGAACGCGCGAGCCGCTCGCTCTTCGCGACGGCCCACGCGGCGATCGCATCGGCGTCGCCAATTCGCCACAGTCGATGCAGCGCCTTGATGTCATCGGCGTTCTGCGCGGGCGTCTGCACCATGTCCTGCGCGAGCATCTCGCGCTGCTCGGCGAGCGTCAGCCCGGTGAATGCGCGCATCTGTTCGGCGAGCGTCTCGAGCCCGATCACGCGGCCGCCCTTGCGCTTCAGGAACACGTTCTGCAGTTGCGCCTCGGTGCCGTATTCGGTCTGCAGGCCGGCCGACAGCGAATCGTAGGTCTCGACGACGAGCGCCGCGAGCCACGGCCGCATCTTGCGGATCTCGGCGAGCGCGGCCGGGTTGCCGCGCAGGCGCGCCGCGAGCCGCTGCCACAGCGGCTCGGGCAGCAGGCGCTGCAGGCATGGGTAGCGGCACACGCCGTACTTCGACACGTCGTCCTGCGATTCGAGCAGATCGTCGGGCGACAGCTCGAGCGCGAGCGTCGGCGACGCGGCGAGCGCCGCGAGGATCTGCGGCCGGAACGGCTGCGCGCTCGGGTAATCGGACGGGTCGCCCGTGTGCAGCGTGCCGAGCACGTAGAGCGTGACCTTGCCGCGGGTCGCGACGTAGAACGGCATGCGCGCCGGCTGCACGCGCACGGTGCCGCGCGACACCGTGCCATCGGACACGGCCGGCGCATGGAAGCCCGGCAGGCTCATGCCGGGCCGCGGCACCTGCGACGGATGAATCGGCGAGGTCGCCGGCGCACGCCCTTCGGCGCGCGCCGGTTCGACGGGGACCATGACGCTGGCCGCCACGCACGCGCCGGCCAGCGCCGCGCCCGTGACGGTACGCACGCTCCAGCGCCGCGCATCGCGGTACGCACGCATCGCGCGCGCGCCGCCTGCTCCCGCACGGCGCACGCCGGACACGCGCGCCGCCAACGCTTCAGGCATTCTCCTCCCCGACCTCCTCGGCGCGATGGCAGGCCACGCGCCGGCCGTCGACTTCGCGCAATGGCGGCTCCTCGACGCGGCACCGCTCGATCGCGTACGGGCAGCGCTGGTGAAACGAGCAACCCGACGGCGGATTGAGCGGCGACGGCAACTCGCCCTGCAGCTTGATCTGCACGCGGCGATCTTCCTCGAAGATCGCCGGCGTCGCCGACATCAGCGCCCGCGTGTACGGATGACGCGGCCGTGCGTAGATCGTCGCCTTGTCGCCGAGCTCGGCGACGCTGCCGAAGTACATCACCATCACGTCGTCCGCGACATGCTCGACCACCGACAGGTTGTGCGAGATGAACACGTAGCTCGTCTTGAACTGCTCTTGCAGATCCATGAACAGGTTCAGGATCTGCGCCTGGATCGACACGTCGAGCGCGGACACCGGCTCGTCGGCGACGACGATGCGCGGATCGAGGATCATCGCGCGCGCGATCGCGACCCGCTGGCGCTGGCCGCCCGAGAACATGTGCGGATAGCGTTTCGCGTGCTCGGGCCGCAGGCCGACCGTGCGCATGATCTGCGCGATGCGCGCGGCGCGCTCGGCGGCCGTCAGGTTCGCGTTGATCTCGAGCGGCTCCGCGAGCGTCTGCTCGACGGTCTTGCGCGGATTCAGCGACGCGAACGGGTTCTGGAACACCATCTGCACGCGGCGGCGCAGGTCGGCGACCGTCTCGCGGTTCGCGCCGGCGACGTTCTTGCCGTCGATCACGAGGCTGCCGGCGGTGGGCGTCTCGATCATCGTCAGCTGGCGCGCGAGCGTCGACTTCCCGCAGCCCGACTCGCCGACGACGGCGAGCGTCTTGCCGCGCTTCAGCGAGAACGACACGCCGTTCAGCGCCTTCACCGTGCCCTGCCCGAACATCCCGCGCTTCACCGTGTAGTGTTTCGCGAGGCCATCGGCCACCAGGACGTCCTCGTCGTGCGACGCGTGGCGCGTATCTTGGACTGCGTTCATCGTGCGCCTCCCGTCACGTCGAGGTTGGAAAGATTGAGCGGCTTGATGCAGCGCGCGCGCATCGCATCGTTGCCCGACACCAGCGCGTCGAGCGCCGGCCGCGCCTTGCGGCAATCGTCGACGACGTACTTGCAGCGCGGCGCGAACAGGCACCCGGACGGGCGATCATCGCGGCCCGGCACCATGCCCGGCAATGCGGCAAGGCGACGCGCCCCCTGATTGTGCTCGGGAATCGCCGCGAGCAGCGCTTCGGTGTACGGATGATGCGGCGCGCGGAAGATGTCGGGCACGCGGTTGGTCTCGATGATCTCGCCCGCGTACATCACCGCGACGCGATGCGCGACCTCCGACACCACGGCCAGATCGTGCGAGATCAGCACGAGCGCCATCCCGCGCTCCTTCTGCAGCTTCACGAGCAGATCCATGATCTGCGCCTGGATCGTCACGTCGAGCGCGGTGGTCGGCTCGTCGGCGATCAGCAGCTTCGGGTTGCACGCGACGGCCATCGCGATCATCACGCGCTGGTTCATCCCGCCCGACATCTGGTGCGGAAACGATGCGATGCGATTCTTCGCATCGGGAATGCCGACCTGGTCGAGCAGCTCCAGCGCGCGCCGGTGCAGCGCGTCGCCGCGCAGCCCTTCGTGCAGCTTCAGCACTTCCTTGATCTGGTAGCCGACCGTGTAGCTCGGGTTCAGGCTCGTCAGCGCGTCCTGGAACACCATCGCGATGTCCTTGCCGACGATCTTGCGGCGCGCCTTCGGCGATGCCTTCAAGAGATCGACGCCGTTGAACGTGACCTCGTCGGCCGTCACCTTGCCGGGCGCGTCGATCAGGCCCATCAGCGCCATCATCGTCACGCTCTTGCCCGAGCCCGATTCGCCGACGACGCCCACCACCTCGCCCGGCGCGACCGACAGGTTGATCCGGTCGACCGCGGGCAGGCCGTTGAAGTTCACCGCGAGATTGCGGATGGTCAGAAGATTGTGGCTCATATCAGGCCATCCGTTTCAGTTTGGGATCGAGTGCGTCGCGCAGCCCGTCGCCGAGCAGGTTGATCGCGAGCACCGAAATCAGGATCGACAGGCCGGGCATCGTCACGATCCACCACGCGTTGTCGATGTAGTCGCGCGCGGAGGCGAGCATCGCGCCCCACTCGGCGGTCGGCGGCTGCACGCCGAGGCCGAGGAAGCCGAGCGCGGCCGCGTCGAGGATGGCCGACGAGAAGCCGAGCGTCGCCTGCACGATCAGCGGCGCCGTGCAGTTCGGCAGCACCTGCGAGAACATCAGGCGCAGCGTGCCGGCACCGGCCACGCGCGACGCGGTCACGTACTCTTTCTGCAGCTCGCCGAGCGCCGACGCGCGCGTGAGGCGCACGTAGGCCGGCAGCGCGACGATCGCGATCGCGAACATCGTGTTGGTGAGGCCCGGGCCGATGATCGCGACGACCGCGACCGCGAGCAGCAGCGACGGCAGCGCGAGCAGCACGTCCATGATGCGCATCACCGGCGTGTCGGCCCACTTCTGGAAGAACGCGGCGACGAGCCCGAGCACGATGCCGGGGATCAGCGCGAGCACGACCGATACGAAGCCGATCCAGAACGACATCCGCGCGCCGAACATCAGCCGCGAAAGGATGTCGCGGCCCGCTTCGTCGGTGCCGAGGATGAATTGCCAGTTGCCGCCGGCGAGCCACGCGGGCGGAATCTTCACGTAGTCGCGGTATTGCTCGACCGGGCTGTGCGGCGCGATCAGCGGCGCGAGCAAGGCGACTGCGATCAGCACGATCACGACGATGCCCGCGCCGACGGCGCCGCGGTTGCGCGAGAAGTTGGCCCAGAACTCGCGCAGCGCGAGCGCACGGCCGCCGGCCGGCGCGGATTCGGTCGGCAGGGTATTTTGCAGATTGCTCATGGAATTACCTCGTGTGGCGGATGCGCGGATTCAGCACGCCGTACAGCAGGTCGACGACCAGGTTCACGACGATCACGAGCGTCGCGATCAACAGGATGCCGCCCTGGACGACCGGATAGTCGCGGCGGCCGATCGCATCGATCAGCCACTTGCCGACGCCGGGCCACGAAAAGAGCGTCTCGGTCAGCACGGCGCCAGCAAGCAGCGTGCCGATCTGCAGGCCGATCACGGTGACGACCGGGATCAGCGCATTGCGCAGCGCATGCACGACGACCACGCGCACGGGCGACAGCCCTTTCGCGCGGGCGGTGCGGATGTAGTCCTCGCGCAGCACTTCGAGCATCGACGAGCGCGTCATCCGCGCGATCACCGCAAGCGGGATCGTGCCGAGCACGATCGCGGGCAGGATCAGGTGGCTGACCGCCGACTTGAACGAACCTTCGTCCGGCGCGAGCAGCGCGTCGATCAGCATGAAGCCGGTCGGGTGCGGGAAATCGTATTCGACCGCGATGCGCCCCGACACGGGCGTCCAGCCGAGATACGACGAGAACACCATGATGAGGATCAGCCCCCACCAGAAGATCGGCATCGAATAGCCGGTGAGCGCGGTGCCCATCACGCCGTGGTCGACGACCGAGCCGCGCCGCAGCGCGGCGATCACGCCGGCCGGCAGCCCGACCGCGAGCGCGAACACGAGCGCGCACAGCGACAGTTCGACGGTCGCCGGGAAGCGCGCGAAGAATTCGCCCGCGACGCTCGTGTTGGTGATGATCGACATGCCGAGGTCGCCATGCAGCGCCCGGCCGATGTAGTGGATGTACTGCAGGGGCAGCGGCTGGTCGAGCCCGAGGCGTTTCATCGCCTCTGCGTGCATCGCGGGATCGACGCCGCGCTCGCCCATCATCACTTCGATGGGGTCGCCCGGTATCAGGTGAATCAGCGCAAACGCCAGGATGGTGATGCCGATGAAAGTCGGGATCACCATCCCCACGCGGCGCAACACGAATCTGAACATGATGCGTCTCGTATTTTCTTGTGGGAAATGTGCGACCGGCGACGAAGGGCTTTTGGCCCCTCGCCGCCGGATGATTTCAAGCCGGTTTTCTCAATGACGACAGCTTACGCCAGCCCGGTTACTTCACGCTGACACCGTCGAAACGCGCATAGCCGAGCGGTTCGATACGCATGTCGACCACGTTCTTGCGCACCGGCTGGTAAACGGTCGAGTTCGCGATCGGCGAGAACGGCAGCTGTTGCGCAAAGATCTGCTGCGCCTGCGTGTAGAGCTTCGTGCGCGCGTCCTGCCCCGTCGTCGTGCGGCCCTTCTGCACCAGTTCGTCGAACGGCTTGTAGCACCAGTGCGAGAAGTTGTTGCCCTTGATCGCCTCGCAGCCGAGCAGCGTGCCGAGCCAGTTGTCGGGGTCGCCGTTGTCGCCCGTCCAGCCGATCAGCATCGTATCCTGCTCGCCCGAGTGCGCGCGCTTGATGTACTCGCCCCATTCATACGTGACGATCTTCGCCTTCACGCCGATCTTCGCCCAGTCGGCCTGGATCATCTCGGCCATCAGGCGGGCGTTCGGGTTGTACGCGCGCTGCACCGGCATCGCCCACAGCGTGATCTCGAAACCGTTCGGGAAGCCTGCCTTCGCGAGCAGCGCCTTCGCCTTCGCGGTGTCATAGGCGGCCATCTTCAGGTTCTTGTCGTACGACCATTGGGTCGGCGGCATCGGCGCGGTCGCGGCCTGGCCGGCGCCCTGGTACACGGACTCGAGGATCGCCTTCTTGTTGATCGCCATGTCGAGCGCCTGACGCACCTCGAGCTTGTCGACCGGCTTGTGCTCGACGTTGTACGCGAGGTAGCCGAGGTTGAAGCCGGCCTGCGACGGCATGTCGACGTTCGAATCGGCCTTCAGCGTCGCGATGTCGGCCGGGCGCGGATAGCTCATCACCTGGCATTCGTTGCGCTTGAGCTTCTGCACGCGCACGCCCGGATCCGGCGTGATCGAGAAGATCAGCTTCGACAGCTTCACTTCGCCCTTCTTCCAGTAATCAGGATTGCCGTCGAAGCGGATCGTCGCATCCTTCGTATAGCTGCGGAAGATGAACGGGCCCGTGCCGACCGGCTTCTGGTTGATGTCGGCGGCCTTGCCGGCCTTCATCAGCTGATCGCCGTATTCGGCCGACAGGATCGACGCGAATTCCATCGCCATGTTCTGGATGAACGGCGCGTTCGGCTCGGCCAGCGTGAACTTCACGGTGTACGGATCGACCTTCTCGATCTTCGTGATCAGCTTGTCGAGGCCCATGTCGGTGAAGTACGGGAACGACACCGGGTACGCCTTGCGGAACGCATTGTTCGGGTCGAGCATGCGCTGGAACGAGAACAGCACGTCGTCCGCGTTGAATTCACGCGTCGGCTTGAAGAAGTCGGTCGTGTGGAACTTCACGCCGTGGCGCAGGTGGAACGTGTACACCTTGCCGTCGGACGACACGTCCCACTTCTCGGCGAGGCCGGGCTCGACCTTCGTGCCGCCGCGCTCGAATTCGACGAGGCGGTTGTAGACGGTGAACGTGGCGGCGGTGAAATCGACGCCGGTCGTAAATTGCGCGGAATCGAAACCCGCCGGGCTGCCTTCTGAGCAGTAGACGAGCGTTTTGTTCGGGATCTGTGCGAATGCAGAGCCCGCGACGCCGAGCGATGCCGCTGCCACGCCTGCCATGGCGGTAACACGCAGGGTGTGCAACAGACGGTTGTATTCCATGTTTCCTCCAGGTCTCCAGATCGGAACCGGTCCCGCCAGGGTCCGGCGTACGCGGATATTACTTGAGCTAACGATGCGGCAACAAGCTGGAGAAAAAACTCTTCTAGATGTCCGGCGGGTTTTTGCCGATTTTTAGTGGGGGTAAAAAATGCGACAACGCGCGCGAGCGACAATTTCGTTCATTTCGCGGCTTGTTTCGTTCGACGACTAAACAATTCGGGTGCGAACACGAAGGGGCGACGCACCGTTTCCCCGCGTTCTGCAGCACATCATTGCGTTTTACGAAACGATGCGATGACCGTCGTCAAATCGTCAAATCGTCATGTCGTCAAATCGTCATGTCGTCACGCCGGCGCGTCGAGGTCGGCGTTGCGCGCGGGCACGAACGCGACCGCGACGATCGACAGCGCGATGCCCGCCATCACGTAATAGGTCGGCGCGAGCGGCGTGCCGGTCACCTTGATCAGCCACGTGACGATGAACTGGCCGAAGCCGCCGAACAGCATCACCGCGACGTTGTACGCGATCGACAGCCCGGTCGAGCGCACGTTGGCCGGGAACAGCTCGGCGATCATCGCGCCGAACGGCCCGTAGTAGCCCGCGAGCGTCACCGACAGCACGGCCTGCACCGCGATCAGCCGCCCGATGCTCGGCGCCGCGTCGAGCCACGCGAACAGCGGATACATCAGCGCGAGCGTCAGCGCCAGCGACCACAGCGACAGCCCCTTGCGGCCGATGCGGTCCGACCACGCGCCGGCGATCGGCGACAGCACCATCAGCAGCAGGTTGCCGACGATCACCGCGTAGAACGATTCCGCATAGGGCAACTTCAGCTGCTTCACCGCGAAGGTCGGCAGATAGCTGATCAGCACGTAGATCGTCACGGTGAGCGCGATCACCGAGCCGAGCCCGCACAGCACCTCGCGCGGGTGGCGCGTGAACACTTCGCCGAGCGTCGCGCGGCGCGCGCTCTGCTGCGCATGCAGGAATGCTTCGGAATCCGCGAGATGACGGCGGATGTAGAAACCGATCGGGCCGATCACGAGCCCGAGGACGAACGGCACGCGCCAGCCCCAGCTGCGCAGCGCGTCGTGCGACAGCCCGCGCGTGACGGCCGCGCCGACGAGCGCGCCGATCAGCAGCGCGCCCGCCTGGCTCGCCATCTGCCAGCTGCCGTAGAAACCGCGTTTCGAGAACGGCGCCGCTTCGATCAGCAGGGCCGTCGCGCTGCCGAATTCGCCGCCCGCGGAAAAGCCCTGCAGCAGGCGGCCGAGCACGATCAGCAGCGGGCCGCCGATGCCGATCGCCGCATAGGGCGGCGCGATCGCGAGCAGGAAAATGCCGGCCGTCATCAGCAGGATCACCAGCGACAGCGCGGCCTTGCGGCCCGCACGGTCCGCGTACAGCCCGAACACGATGCCGCCGATCGGGCGCATGAAGAACGCGACGCCGAACGTCGCGGTGGTGAGCAGCAGCGACGAGTATTCGCTCGAGGTGGGGAAGAACAGCTCGGCGATCACGACCGTCATGAAGCCGAACACCGTGAAGTCGTACCACTCGAGCGCATTGCCGATCACGGCGGCCACGACGGCTCGCCGGTTCAGCGCACGCTCGGGCCGGGTCAATTTCGTTGAATTCGCAATCGTCGCCATGCGTGCCTCGTCCTCATGAATTCGCCGTGTCGGGCGGTTCGGCGCGCGGGATGCCGCGGCGCGCTGGTGTGCAGCGAGTGTAGAAAGTGACGGAACCGTTTTCAAGCAATAAAAAACGCCCGCCACCGAACGACAGCGAGCGTGTTGCGGTTTTCGCCGCATTGCGGCATCGCACGATCGAGCGGACATGCTCCGTCGAGAACACGCCAGCCGTGCAACGGATTCCCACCCATTCGCGTGGTGTCAGTCGTGCGCGGAGACAACGCTTTCGTCCTTGTCTGATTTCCCGCGCCATTCCTTTCCATTAACTTTCGCCCGATGCAATTCCACGCGCCGGATCACACGATGTTCGACATGTATCGGAACGTTGGCCGGTCACAACAATTTTGCTCGGGCACCATCATGGACAACGACAAAATTCCTTATTACAAGGCTAACAGGCTGCTATGGAAATGGGCTCGATGCGAAGGCATCGAAGGCTGTGAAATCGCCCACGACGCCAAGCTATCGATGAACAAGGCGCCACCGCCGTTGCCCGCTGCTCCCAAGCCCCCCCAAACCAGCCCGGCAGCCCGTCAAGCGCCTGACTCGCGCAGATCGCGTGGACAACACACTGAACGCCCTCATGGCCGCTGCCGAGGCCCTGGGGCGATTCAAAAAATGGCTTGATACGCCGCAAGAACCGGCACGCTCCGCGCCTGCGCCACCTGCAGAGCACGAAAAGGACCCGACGATCGCGCCACTGGACATCCAGGAAATCCCCGGGGCAATGCGGAGACTGTTCATGCCGGTATCGGCGAGGTTGATGGAGCGATGGTTTGCCGGAGCGTTGAACTATTCGCCGACCGACAGGGACGAGGCACTATGCATCAATCAGGAGGGCCAACCCTATCCCCCCGACATGTACGACATGAAATCCGTCAAGCTCGAATGGGTTCTCAAATACCCTCGTGCACAGGCGCAATACAACGCGCTACAACAACGTGAACGGCTCACTACGCCACGGGCTGTCGAATCACTTCGCCGGTGCTTGTCCCGTGTCAGAATGACCGATACGACGATCGACGCGCTGGCGCTTTGCAATGGAAACCTGGCGGAATTGCACAAACGCTTCCAGTTTCAGTTCGCCGGCGTTGAAAGTACGTTTGGCCAAAAGCTCGACGAATTCATCCTCCAACGGCTGACCAACAGCGGATTACCGGATGATCTGACGGGGGCGCTGGGGTCGTTCAACATCTATGCGGCCGTCGCCTATGCCGAATTCGACCGCGACGCGCGTCACGCAACGATCACGTCGATCTATCTTTACGTACGCGACAACTATACGTTTTCCGACCGGACCGGCGAACAGTCGCAATATCTCGGACACTGGAACCACAAGCGCGTCGTCCTCGTGCCGGCGACCGGTGCAGCCGGAAGTGCCGGCATTCGCTGGCTGGACTATCCCGTCGTCGCCGAAGGCAAGCGGTCCCGGGGCAACATCTACTATCCGGTCAGAAACAAGTCGTTTCGCGAGTGGCAGCTACGGCACCGGCGCGGCGGTGACTTCGTCATCTTCTCGGACTATCGCTGCGTAACCCTCCCCGAACCCATCGAGATCGAGTTTTCATGAGTGCCGCCGCAGAATCCATTGGTATCGGTACGCTTGTTCTGATATTCGCGAGCGTTTCCATCGTGATTGCATCGATCGCAATGATTCGCGCGCTACGCTTCATCTGGTCGGGTCAAGCCGGCCAAACGCAGCGAGCCAGCCGAATGGTCTTCGCATCGGTCCGGCGCGTCGTCATCACACTCGCGGTCCTCATGGTGCTTGGCATGGCGTGGCGATACTGGCTTGACGCACGATTGCGACGCGCCTGCAGTCCCCGCGATCAAGTGACCGAGTACGCGCCTGACGGCCGCTACGTCGCGCAATACTGCTACTTCCGAGACACGATCATTCTGAGGCTGTACAGCAACGACGTCACGCGGCTGCTTGCCGAGCGAACCTACCGGGATACCTCCGGGACGTTGGTCAGCCTGACCTGGACAAAGGACGCATTGATCTATCCCAAGGGCGACAACCTCGAGACGATCGGGCTTCCGCCTTCCCTTTACGATCGACTCGCCGCACAGCTTCCGTAAGACATGCGTGACACGTCGAAGCGATAGCCGATCCAGCCACATCCCGTATTGCTGGGCAGAACGCCTCCGAAGCAGTATCGAAGTGCCTTGCGCTGCGTAACCGCGTCCCGCACGCGGGAACCGTTTTCAAGCAATAAAAAACGCCCGCCATCGTTGGAAGGCGAGCGTGTTGCGGTGTTCGCCGCATTGCGGCATCGCACGATGCCGCACGGGCCTCAACCCATCTTCGAGAACGCGCTGCACCAGCCCTTCGCCGACACCTGCTTGCCGGGGAACGCGCCGCACGGGCCCGACGCCGAGCCCTTCTTGCCTTGATACAGCATGCAGGCCGCGCAATCCTGGCCCGCCGCGTATTTCGGGTACTTCGTCTTGTCGACCTTCGTGGCATCGGCCTTGTAGCCGAGCGCCACCGCGGTCGGATCGGTTTCCGACAGCATCGGCGCATCGGCCAGCGCTTCGCGCGACAGCGCCAGCGCGGACACGGCGCCGATGCTCGTAATCAGGAAACTCCGACGGGATGTTTTCATGGGGGACTCGCTCCAACGTTATCGGTTTGAAAGCCGTTCTGGCGACGGCGTCCAACAGAATAACCGCCAAGCGAATAAATGTGCGCGCCGAAATGCCGGAGATAAGGGATTTCACACGGGCTTCACACGGGCTTCCCGCGGCCGGCCCGCGCGGAGGCGGGCCGTGCGTCACGCGCGCGACACCATGTCGCCGACGCGCTGCGCGAGCGCGAGCGACGCGGTGAGCCCCGGCGACTCGATGCCGAACAGGTTCACGAGCCCGCGCACGCCGTGTTGAGCGGCGCCCTGCACGATGAAGTCGGCCGGCGGCTCGCCGGGCCCGGCGACCTTCGGCCGGATGCCCGCGTACGCCGGCTGCAGCGCGTCGTCGGGCAGGCCCGGCCAGAATGCGCGGATCGACGCGTAGAACGCACCCGCGCGCGCCGGATCGACTTCGTAGCGCAGCGCATCGCACCACTCGACGTCCGGGCCGAAGCGCGCCTGCCCGCCGAGATCGAACGTCAGGTGCACGCCGAGCCCCGCACGATCGGGCATCGGGTAGATCAGGTGCGAGAACGGCGCACGGCCCGACAGGCTGAAATAATTGCCGCGCGCGAGATAGAGCGGCGGCACCCAGCGCGGATCGAGGCCGCGCGTGCGGTGCGCGAGCGCCTGCGCGCCGAGCCCCGCGCTGTTGATCACGCACGACGCGTCGATCTCGGTCGGCGCGGCGCCGCCGGTACGCACGCTGAAGCGCCCGCCGCGCAGCACGTCGATCGACTCGACCGGAGATTGCAGCGCGCACACGGCGCCGTCGCGCTCCGCATCGCCGAGCAGCGCGAGCATCAGCTGGTGGCTGTCGACAATGCCGGTCGACGGCGAGAACAGCGCCTCCACGCATTCGAGCGCGGGCTCGAGCGTCTGCGCCTCGGCGCGCGTGAGCGGCAGCAGGTCGAGCACGCCGTTTTCGGCCGCGCGCGCGCCGATCGCCTTCAACTGCTTCACCTGCGCGGCGCTCGTCGCGACGATCAGCTTGCCCGTGCGCCGGTGCGGCACGTGATGCGTGTCGCAGAATTCGTACAGCAGGTCGCGCCCGTGCACGCACGACGTCGCCTTCAGCGACCCGCGCGGATAGTAGAGCCCCGCGTGAATCACCTCGCTGTTGCGCGAACTCGTGCCCGTGCCGATCGCGTCGGCCGCCTCGAGCACGATCGTTTCACGCCCGCGCGCGGCCAGCTCGCGCGCAATCGCCAGACCGACGACACCCGCGCCGATCACGACACAATCCGTCTGCTCCATGGCTTTTCGCGCTGCTCGCGCGTCGAAGGGAGAGAAGAGAATTGTACGTCCCGGTTCGCCCGCTTGCCGAACACGTGCGCATCGCGTCGCGACGATACGGATGGTGGTGTGGACAACGATGTGGCCGGGCGCACAACGCACGCCCCGCGCACACCGCAGCCGGGCGCGCGGGACGGCGTCAGAAGCCGATCGGCCGGCGCTTCGCCGCGCCTTCGTCCGCGCGGATGTCGGTCGGCCCGATCGCGTCGCGGCCGTCGAGCCGCGCGGCGCCGAACGCGTGCAGCAGCGCGCGGCGCATCGTGCGCGGCGGCGTCGCGGCCAGCACGTCGAGCGCATCGTCGCCGAGCGTCTCCGGGAAGCGCCGCCCCCACGCATGCGACGTGCGGATCTCGTCGTAGATCGTCTGCGCGATCCGGCGCGCGCCGGCCGCATCGGGCGCCGCGATCTCGTACACGTTCATCCGGTTGAGCAACGGCTCCGGAATCGCCTGCGCGTCGTTCGCGGTCGCGATCCAGATCACGTTGCCCGCGTTGATCGGCACTTCCGCGAATTCGTCGACGAACGCGCGCGCGGTGTCGTGCTCGAGCAACGCATACAGCGCGCCGAGCGGATCGTATTGCGCATCGCTGCCGGCCTTGTCGATCTCGTCGACCGCGATCACCGGGTTCGCGTAGCTGCCGTTCACGAGCGCGTCGAACACCTTGCCCGGCTTCGCGTTCTTCCATTGCGACGACGCGCCCGACAGGATCCAGCCGGCCGTCAGCGAACTCATCGGCACGTAGTGGTACGCGGTGCCGAGCAACTGCGCGAGCGCCTTCGCGAAATGCGTCTTGCCGATCCCGGGCGGCCCGAGCAGCAGGATCGGCATCAGTTCTAGCCGATCCTCCGTTTCGAGACACAGCGCGATCTGCTTGCGCACGTCGTCGAGCGGCTCGCCGAAATTCGGCAGCGCTTCGCCGAGCGCGTCGAACGACGGCATCCGGTTCGGCTTCACGCAGAAGCGCAGATTCCCCGTCTTGAGCATCCGCTCGTAGGTCGAGCGCAGTGCGTCGCTCGCGCTCTCGTTCAGGTCGCTCAGCGCCGTCTCGACCTGCTCGAGGTCGTACACCGTGCTGAAGGACGCCACCGCCAGTTCCTGTTTCACCATCGCCGTCGTCATACCCACCTCGCTGCACTTGCCGTCACACACTCATCAGACCCTTACGATTTTCAGTGTAACGATCCCGCATCGCCGTGCAAGCAAGCAGCCGGGGGAGTCTGCTGCTAACAGCGCGCGCCCGCTGCACGGCCGCGCGCCGCGGCGTATGATCGAACGTTCACGACCCTCGCGGCGGGCGCGCCGCTCGCACACTGCCCCGCACTTCGCCTGACGCCGCGCCGCCCGAAGGTATGCCGATGCCCGTCCCCGCTGCTTCCCCGCGCGTCGATGCCGACGCGATCCGTTCCGTCGATGCCGTCGACGCCGCGCTCAAGTCGCGCCGCGCGGTCCGCGCGTTCCTGCCGACGCCTGTGCCGCGCGACACGATCGAGGCGATCCTCGAAGCCGCGAGCCGCGCGCCGTCGGGCACCAACATCCAGCCGTGGCGCGTGTACGTCGCGACGGGCGCCACGCGCGACGCGCTCACCGCCGCCTACGACGACCCCGCGCGCGACGAGAAATACGTCGCCGAATACGACTACTACCCGCGCGAATGGGTGTCGCCGTATATCGACCGGCGCCGCAAGGTCGGCTGGGACCTGTACGGCCTGTTGAACATCCGCCGCGACGAGAAGGCGCGCATGCATGCGCAGCACGCGCGCAATTTCCGTTTCTTCGATGCGCCGGTCGCGCTGTTCTTCACGCTGGACCGGGTCATGACGCACGGCGCATGGCTGGACTGCGGGATGTTCCTGCAAGGCGTGATGACGGCCGCGCGTGCCCGCGGCCTCGATACGTGCCCGCAGGCGGCGTTCGTGCCGTTTCACCGGATCGTCGCCGAACACCTCGACATTCCTGCGAACGAGCAGTTCGTCTGCGGGATGTCGCTCGGCCATGCGGACCCGGACGCGATCGAGAACCGGCTCGTCACCGAGCGCGCGAGCGTCGCCGAGTTCACGCGCTTTTTCGCTTGAAAATGCATGACGCGGCCCTACCTGCCGAGCAGGACCGCATCGTGCTGCGAACCTGGCGCGGCACGTCCCGTCACATCGCGACCGAAATCGATCGGGCGTAAGATGTGCGTCCGTTCCCCGCTTTTCCCGAGTTTCCGGAGACGTTTCATGCTGAAACACGGCCTGGCCGTCCTGCTTGCGAGCGTCGTGCTCGCCGCCCATGCGCAGAGCCCCGCGCCGGCCGTCGTCGCATGGGAAATCCAGGTGGTGCGCGACGGTCAGACGATCGACACGTTCCAGCAAAACACCACCGTGGGCCAGTCCCGCACCGATACCCATCGCTATCCGTCGTCCGTGCCGGTCGGCTGCGGCAATGCCGCGCGCGTCGTGCCGACCGAGCGCGCGCGCTCGGTGACGGTCGCGCCGCTCGCCGTCGACGTCAGCGCGAATACCGTGTCGCTCGGGCTCGACGTGCAGGAAACGCTCGACGACGAAAACGCGACGCGTAGCGATCCGTGCGTGCCGGCGTCGCCGCGGCAAATCGTCGCGAGCCACCCCGGCCTGGCGGTCGGCGGCGACGCCTGGACCGACTGGACGCTCGTCGAGCAGCATCCGCATCTCGTGTACCGCGTGCGCGCGCACGTCGCGAAGGACTGAACGTCATGTCCGCCGACGCCCTCTCCTTGCCGTTCGCCGAGCCCCACGCCGCGCCCGACGAAATCACCGCCGTCAGCTGGAACCTGCACAAAGGGCGCTCGCCGCTCGGCTTCACCGCGTGGAACGCGATGCGCGACTGGATGCAGTCGACCCACGCCGACGTGTATTTCCTGCAGGAAGCGATGGCGCGCCGCATGCCGCGCCCGATGCTCGCACCGGGCTTCGGCGCGCCGATGGACGACACGGTCGACGACGTGTGGCATTGCCAGGCCACCGAGATCGCGCAAGCGCTCGACTGGCAGATCGCGCTCGGGCCGAACGTGTTCAAGCCGTCGTGGCGGCACGGCAACGCGATCCTGTCGCCGCATCCGCTCGACCTCGGCGGCCGCTGGGACATCTCCGCGCACCGCTTCGAGCGGCGCGGGCTGCTGGTCGCGCGCGCGACGCTCGCGGGCGCGCGGCCGGTGACGCTGCTGTGCGCGCACCTCGCGCTCACGCGCGCCGCGCGGCTGCGCCAGATGCACTGGATCGCGCACTGGATCGAGCGCAACGCGGGCGACGGCCCGCTGATGCTCGCCGGCGACTTCAACGACTGGCGCAACGATTCGGTCGCGCTGTTCGGCGAGATCGGGCTGTCCGAGGTCGCGACGCTGCTCGGCGAATCGGGCCGCACGTTCCCCGCGTTCTCGCCGGCGCTCGCGCTCGACAAGATGTTCGTGCGCGGCCTGACGCCGCTCGAATGGCGCGCGCCGTCCGGCGAGGCCGCGTGGCTGTCGGACCACCTGCCGTACATTGCGCGCCTGCGCCTCGATCCGCAGTAACGCGCGCGGCCGGCGGCGCCCCGGTCACGGCGCCGCCGGCGCGCGCCGCATGCGCCGCGAATCACGCGGCCGACCAGCGAAAGCATGTTGAAAGGATATGTTGCGCCAAATCCGCGCAGCCGCGGGGGTCAAGCCCGCGATCCGCGTCGACAGGGTAAAATAACCAGTTCCTCAAACGTCTGTCATCGAGAAGGCGCGTGTCCGACGCGCCAGCCGGCCGATCCGCGATCGGGCCGTCGCACTCGGTTTTTGCCCATTTTTTGGGCCCGTTACACGCGTTCGCCACGCGCGTCCGTTTTCAAAGCCATGAGCAAATACGACACCGCCACCGTCCAATCCGTCCATCACTGGACCGACACGCTTTTCAGCTTCACCTGCACCCGTGAGGCGAGCCTGCGCTTCAACAACGGCGAATTCACGATGGTCGGCCTCGAAGTCGACGGCAAGCCGCTCGCGCGCGCCTACTCGATCGTCAGCCCGAACTACGAAGAGCATCTCGAATTCTTCAGCATCAAGGTGCAGGACGGCCCGCTGACGTCGCGCCTGCAACACCTGAAGGTGGGCGACACGGTGCTGATCGGCAAGAAGCCCACGGGCACGCTGGTCGCCGACAACCTGCTGCCGGGCAAGACGCTGTGGATGCTGTCGACGGGCACGGGCCTCGCGCCGTTCATGTCGATCATCCGCGATCCGGACATCTACGACCGCTTCGACAAGGTGATCCTGACCCACACGTGCCGCCTGAAGGGCGAGCTCGCGTACATGGACTACATCAAGCACGACCTGCCGGGCCACGAGTACCTGGGCGACATCATCAAGGAAAAGCTCGTCTACTACCCGACGGTCACGCGCGAAGCGTTCGACAACGAGGGCCGGATCACCGACCTGATCGCGACGGGCAAGCTGTTCACGGATCTCGGCGTGCCGGCGTTCTCGCCGGAAAACGACCGCGTGATGCTGTGCGGCAGCACCGCGATGCTGAAGGACACGACCGAGCTGCTGAAGCAGGCCGGCCTCGTCGAAGGCAAGAACAGCGCACCGGGTCATTACGTGATCGAGCGCGCGTTCGTGGACTGATCGATCCCCTTCGGGCCTGTTCCCGCCAATAACGGGAACAGGCCCTCATTGCGCGTCATCAAGAACCGGAGCGAAAGCGCCGGTTTTTTTTCGTCCGCACTTGGCGAATTCGTAACAAACTGGGACCATTCCATCTCAAATAGTTACATTTGGATACGTCATCCCCGGGTGCTCGGGTGTCAGTGTTTTTCCTACAACACCTTCATTCCGATTATTCACATTTACCCTTAAATGTCCGCCTGACATGACCTTTTCAGAAATTTTGAGATATTATTCGGCGCGCGTGGTTGCCGTTTGGATGAGCTTGAAAGGGTCGGATGCAAGTGTTACAAGACGTAACTTTTGTTACTTCGGCATGGGGCGATTCTCCGGCGGCGACCGTCATCGAAACGGCAGCCAGCCCACGCAGCCAGCCGGTGTCTGAACCGCTTTCTGACAGCAGGGAGAGTCATGGATACGTCGCTTAACGCGCCCTCGGGCGCCCACGCCCCGTTCCCGTCGCGGCAGCGCATGCCTGGCCGCGCTGCTGCTCCGTCGACGGCCGACGCCGCGTCGAAACGCGACGCGTCCGCCGCACGGATCGCGGCACTTTCCGCCCAGCTTCTCGCCGCCGACGAAGCGGCCCGCCGCCATCTGGCCGGCGAGCTGCACGACGGGCTCGGCGCCGAATTGACCGCCGCCCGCTTCGCGCTCGCAAACGTTCAAACGTGGCTGCCGGCCGATGCGCCGGAAGGCTGCTTGCGCGCGCTGGCGCTGGCGCAGCAGGCGCTCGACGCCGCGACCGACGCGAATCGCCGGCTCATCGACGAGCGCGACACGCCGGCGCTGGACGCCGGCATGGTCGGCGCGCTGGCGTCGTGGATCGACACCCATGCGGCCCGCACGGGCCTGCGCACGAGCTTCGTGTGCGCGGCCGACGCCCGCCTGACGCAGCTCGCCGGCGCAAGCGCGCTCGCGGTGTTCCGCGTCGCGCAGGAAGCGTTGTCGAACGTCGCGAAACATGCCCGCGCGACGTCGGTCGACGTCCGGATCGCCACCGACGGCACGCACCTGTCGCTCAGTGTCGCCGACGATGGGACCGGTTTCGCCCAGCGCCGCCGCAGCGGCTACGGCCTGGCCGGCATGCGCGCCCGGTGCGAGGCGTTCGGCGGCAGCTTCGAGGCGGCCACGCCGGCCACCGGCCGCGGCACGCGCGTCACCGCACGCTTCGCGTGGGATTCGCTGCTCGCGGTGCCGGTCGCGGCACGCCGCACGTCGCTTTCGTGAGGTCGCGATGAGCCTGAACATCCTGCTCGTGGACGATCACGCGATCGTCCGGCAAGGGATCCGCCAGTTGCTGATCGACCGCGGCATCGCGCGCGACGTGACCGAGGCCGAGACCGGCGGCGACGCGATGGCCGCCGTCGACAAGCAGGAATTCGACGTGATCCTGCTCGACATCTCGCTGCCCGACGCGAACGGCATCGAGGTGCTCAAGCGCCTCAAGCGCAAGCTCACGCGTGCACCGGTGCTGATGTTCTCGATGTACCGCGAGGACCAGTACGCGGTACGCGCGCTGAAGGCCGGCGCGGCTGGCTACCTGTCGAAGACGGTCAACGCCGCGCAGATGATCGGCGCGATCCAGCAGGTCGCGGCCGGCCGCAAGTACGTGAGCCCCGCGATGGCCGAGGCGCTCGCCGAATACGTGTCGTTCGAGAACGAACCGCTGCCGCACGAGAAGCTGTCCGATCGCGAATACCAGACGCTCTGCATGCTCGCGTCCGGCAAGCGGCTCACCGATATCGCGAACACGCTGTCGCTGTCGGTGAAGACGGTCAGCGTGTACCGGTCGCGGCTGCTCGAGAAGATGCGGCTGTCGAACAACGCGGAACTCACGTTCTACGTGATGAGCAATCGGCTCGTCGACATGGCGCCCACGGCCGGCGCCTGATCGCCCGGCCAGCCCCGCATTCGTCCGATCCGGCGACGCGGCGAACGCCGCGCCGCGCCGCGCTCGATCGCGCCCGCTTCGCCTCCGTTTCACCCCGTGTCGCGCGCAAACGCTTGTTTTTTCGGACGATTCCGCGACGCGCCGCTGCACCGCAACGGGGCTTGCACGCCAAATCGGCTAAAATTATCGGTTTTCACTCAGTCGGCGCGCCGTGCCCGCGCGTGCTGGCGATTCATCCGCAATGTCTCTCTTCCGCAAGAAAAACGTCGATCGCATGATCGCCGGCGCGCAAGCCGCCGGGCTCAAGAAAGCGCTCGGCGCGATCGACCTCACGTTCCTCGGCATCGGCGCGATCATCGGCACCGGTATTTTCGTGCTGACCGGCACCGGCGCCGTTCAGGCCGGCCCCGCGCTGATGCTGTCGTTCGTGATCGCCGCGATCGCGTGCGGCCTGGCCGCGTTGTCGTATGCGGAGTTCGCGTCGTCGATCCCCGTCGCCGGCTCGATCTACACGTATTCGTACGCGACGCTCGGCGAGCTCGTCGCGTGGATCATCGGCTGGGATCTGATGCTCGAGTACGGCCTCGCGTCGTCGGCCGTGTCGGTCGGCTGGTCGGGCTATCTGCAATCGCTGCTGCAGGGCTTCGGGCTGTCGCTGCCGACCGTGCTGACGGCCGCGCCCGGCGCGGTGCCCGGCGTCACCACGTGGTTCAACCTGCCCGCGTTCCTCGTGATGATCGTGATCACGACGCTGCTGTCGATCGGCATCCGCGAATCGACCCGCATCAACAACATCATGGTGTTCATCAAGGTGTCGGTCGTGCTGCTCGTGATCGCGGTCGGCCTGTTCCACGTGACGCCCGCGAACTGGAAGCCGTTCATGCCGCACGGCTGGAACGGCGTGTTCGGCGCGGCCGCCGTGATGTTCTTCGCGTTCATCGGCTTCGACGCGGTGTCGTCGGCGGCCGAGGAAGTGAAGAACCCGAAGCGCGATCTGCCGATCGGCATCATCGCGTCGCTCGCGGTGTGCGCGGTGCTGTACGTGACGGTCGCCGCGGTCGCGACCGGCATCGTGCCGTCGGCCCAGTACGCGAACATCTCGCACCCGATCTCGTATGCGCTGCAGGTTGCCGGCGAGAAGTGGGTCGCGGGCTTCATCGATCTCGGCGCGGTGCTCGGCATGCTGACCGTGATCCTCGTGATGAGCTACGGCCAGACGCGCGTGATCTTCGCGATGTCGCGCGACGGGCTGCTGCCGGCCGCGTTGTCGCGCGTGCATCCGCGTTTCGCGACGCCGTTCCTGACCACCTGGCTGGTCGGCCTGTTCTTCGGGCTGATCGCCGCGCTCGTGCCGCTCAACGTGCTCGCCGAGCTGATCAACATCGGCACGCTCGCGGCGTTCTCGATGGTGTCGATCGCCGTGCTCGTGCTGCGCCGCACGCACCCCGAGCTGCCGCGCGCGTTCCGCTGCCCGGGCGTGCCCGTGGTGCCGATCCTCGCGGTCGCGGCGTGCCTGTTCCTGATGCTGAACCTGCAGCCGGTCACGTGGGCCGCGTTCGGCATCTGGCTCGTGATCGGCCTCGTGATCTACTTCCTGTACTCGCGGCACCATTCGAAGCTCGCGCACGGTCACCCCGACGCGCACTGAGCGCCGTCATGGCGGCGCCTCCGCGGCGCGCCATGACGAACCCACGCGGGCCCGTCGCGGCCCCGCACACCTTCTTTCCCCGAACCCTCCGCCAGCGCGCGATCACTGTCCGATCGTCGCGATCTCTTGCCCGATCGTCCGGATTTGCCGGCACGGCCCGCGCGCCGCCTGCACACGCGCGCCGAGCGGTTCATAATCGCGCCATCGAACGACGGCGCCGCGCGGCGGCCCGTCCTGCAACAGGAAAACACGATGGAAAGCGTCGATCTCGATGTACTGAAATCCAGCGCGCGCTGGCTCGAAGAAGGGCGCCGCGTGCTGCTCGTGACGGTCGTGAAGACATGGGGCTCGTCGCCGCGCCCCGAAGGCGCGATGCTCGCGGTGCGCGAGGACGGCCTGGTGGTCGGCTCCGTGTCCGGCGGATGCATCGAGGACGACCTGATCGCCCGCGTGCATGCGAGCGGCATCGCGGCCGATGCGCGCCCGGAAGCGCTCAAGTACGGCGTGACGGCCGAGGAAGCGCACCGCTTCGGGCTGCCGTGCGGCGGCACGATCCAGCTCGTGCTCGAACCGCTCACGCGCGACAGCGGGATCGCGGCGCTGTGCGCGGAAGTCGAGGCCGGCCGCCTTGTCACGCGCACGATGACGCTCGCGACCGGTCGCGCGTCGCTGTCGCCCGCGCAGGCGGCTGACGGGCTCGCGTTCGACGGCGAACGGCTCGTGACGATCCATGGGCCGCGCTACCGGATGCTCGTGATCGGCGCCGGCCAGTTGTCGCGCTATCTGTGCCAGATCTCGGTCGGGCTCGACTATCAGGTGACGGTCTGCGATCCGCGCGACGAATACACGGATGCGTGGGACGTGCCGGGCACGCGCGTCGTCCACACGATGCCCGACGATACGGTGCTCGACATGAAGCTCGATGCGCGTTCGGCCGTGATCGCGCTCACGCACGACCCGAAGCTCGACGATCTCGCGCTGATGGAGGCGCTGAAGACGCCCGCGTTCTACGTGGGCGCGCTCGGCTCGCGGCGCAACAACGCGGCGCGGCGGGAGCGGCTGCGCGAATTCGACCTGAGCGAAGGGGAACTGGCCCGGCTGCACGGGCCGGCCGGCATCTACATCGGCAGCCGGACGCCGCCGGAAATCGCGATCTCGATCCTCGCGGAAATCACCGCCGCGAAGAACAACGTGTCGCTGCCGACGATCCTGCAGGTCGAAGGCGCGAAGGCCGCGCGCGAAATCGCGGCGAACAGCGGCGCGGCCTGCAGGCTCTGATCCGCGCCGGCGGGCGGCCGCGCGCGCCGGGCGCTGGCCCCGGCCAGCGCGGCGGTCGGCAAGATCAGGTCAGGCCGGCGGCCAGCGCGGCGGCGACCGAACCGACCACCAGCACGACGCCGACCGTGCGGCGCTTGTTCAGCTCGGTCCACAGCAGCACGCCCGTCAACGACAGCAGGATCAACGAGCCCGCGATCGTATCCATCAGCAGCACCCAGCCGAGATTCATCCCGACGCCGCGATGCAGGTTGTTCAGCGTCGTCAGGAACGTGTTGCCCGTGCGCTTCACCGACACGTAGCCGTTGCCCACCCAGTATTCGCCCTGCAGGTTCTGGTGCGGCCCGAACACGCCGAATTGCCAGTGCTCGGGCTGCATCACGCGCTTGTCGCCCCACGCGACGGCCTGCGCGGGCTCCTTGCGCATGCGGCCCGGCTTGCCGTCGAAATGCAGCTCCTGCTGGAGCCACTTCATCATCGCGGCGGGCGTCTTCGGCACCGGATCCGGCAGCGCGATCTGCATCTCCTCGACCTGCGGCTCGCCGGTCGAGATCTTCAGCGGCGGCGCGCGGTGGTTCAGCACCACGCCCGTCACGCCGAACAGCAGCCCGAGCACCGCGCCCCACAGCCCGACCCAGCCGTGCACCTTGCGCAGCCACTTGATGAAGGTCGCGCGGCGCGAGCGCCGGCGGCGCGCGGCCAGCTCGTCGTCGTTCAGCGGGCGGCCCGCCGGGTGCAGCACGGTGACGCCGGCGCGCGGCAGGCCCGTCTTGGGCGGGTCGATCGTTTCGGGCGCGTTCACGCGAAGGTATCCATTCGTTCAAAACGACGGGCGGCGCGCAGGGAATGCGCGCCGCCCGGGCAACATGAAAATGAGAATGGATATCATTACATAAATCGGAAGGCGGCTCAATCGGGTGCGCGTACGGAGCGGCAGGTTCGATGCGCGCGCGAATGCGCAAGAAGGCATGCGTCGCGACACGATGGCGATCGATAGACGCAAAATGTCGGCGGAACCATCCCGCTGACCACGGACTGCCATCCGCAAGAAGCCGCCCGACGGCAGGCCGTTCAGCGCAACGGCGGCAACGGAAAACGCGGCGCGGCGCCATCCGGCGCAGGCTCGGTGCGATCGAGCGCGTACAGCCACGCGAGCAGGTCGGCGACCGCCTGATAGAGCTGCGGCGGAATCCGGTCGTCGAGATCGACCTGCATCAGCAGCGACACCATCTCCGGCGCCGTGTGCACGTACAGCCCCGCATCGTGCGCGCGCGCGACGATCATCTCGGCGAGCACGCCATAGCCCTTCGCGACCACGCGCGGCGCCGCATCGCCGCCTTTCGGGTCGTAGACGAGCGCGGCCGCGCGCTTGCGGGACGTCATACTCATCGCAGCGCCTCGTCATCGTCGCCCGGCACCCGCACATCGGGGCCGCCGGCCGCACCGCGCGCATACGCGGCGGCGGCGGCCTGGGCGGCGAACAGGTCGAAGCCGTCCGGCCCGTCGTCGACCGCGCGGATCGACAGCCCGCCCACCTTGAGCCCCGAGCCTTCGAGCCGCTGCCGCAGCGCGGCTTCGTGGCGCGTGAGACGGTCGGCGCCCGTCTGGTTCGCGCGCAGCCGGGCGACGAGCTGCGCGCCGTTCAGCACCAGTTCGGCATCGACCGTGCCGAGCGACGGCAGCGTCAACGTGAGGCGCGTGCGCCACGCGATGCCGTCGCCCGTGTCGTCGCCGCCGCCGCGCGGCGCGCGGTGGCCCGGCTCGTCGGGTTCGATCGTCCAGTCGAGCCGCGCACCGGGCCACGCCTCGCCGGTCCAGCGAAACTGGTCGGTCGCGAGCGCATCGAGCTGCTGCCGAACGAGCGGCACGGCGGCCGGATGCACGGTCGCGAGCGGCTGCGCCTGCGGATCGGACGATGCGGCGGCCAGCTCGGCGCGCGCGGGCGTCCAGCGCGTATCGGCGTGCGCAGCCAGCGGATCGGCGGTATCGGGCGGCAACGACGTGCCCGGCCGGGCTGCTGCCGGTGCGGCCTGCGCGGGGTCGCGCGCCGATGCGCCGCCCTGGGCCGACGGTGGCGCGCTGGCCCGCGCGGCGGCCGGCAGCGGCGGGCGCTGCGCGAGCAGTTCGTCGAGCACGTCGGTCGAGTCGTGCGGGACGACTGTCGGGTCGGCCGGCGCGAGCGCGGTCGCGAGGCGTGCCTGCGGCTCGCGCATCAGCGCCGCGAGCGGACGCTGGCCGGCCAGCCACTGCGCGAGATGGGATTCGTAGAAGAGGCCGCTTTCGCTCACGGTCTGCGCCAACGCCGCACGCAACGCCGCGACCGGCGGCGGCGCGGCCGCTTCGCGCGTCGCCGCGGCGGACGACGCTTGAGCGGAAGCCGGCGTGGAAGCCCCGGTGGGTGCGGACGCAGCCGGCGCGGGCGTCGGCGCGGGCACCGGCGTATCGATGAGCAGCACGGCCGGATCGGCGAGCAGCGGCAGCCGGCCGACGATCGCCGGCGTCGCATCGCCGCCCGAGCGCGAGATCGCGTCGAGCACGCGTCCGACATCGGACAGCGCGGTCTGCGTGGAAGCCGGCGGCGCGGCGGGCGGGCTGCCGGCCGGCGGCGGGGACGACGCGCCGGCGCCCGGCGTGCCGACCTGCGCGGTCGCGCCGCCGCCGGCGGACGCCGCGACGGTGCCGGTCAGCAGGCTGTCGAGGCGGCTCGCCAGCAGCGCGGCCGCAACGGAGTCGATACCGGTCATGATCGGGGCCTGCTCAGCTCAGCCAACGGGTTGCGAATCCGCGCGCGGCACGCCGGCGCCGCCCACGGGAACAGCGCGCGCCGCGTGCGGCGCCGGGTCCGGGCGCCTCGCGCCGGTCGCCCGGCGCACGGCCCTACCCGCGCGCGCGATAAAGATCGGTCAATACCTGGGTCGAGCGCCGCGCCTCGAACAGCGCGGACAGCCGCGCGACGTCCGGGCTCGCGAGATCGCGGATCGCGGCGTCGTCGGCCAGGATGCGGCGGATCAGGTCGAGCTTGCGGCCGAGATCCGATTCGTCGAGCACGACGGCCGGATCGGCCTGCTTCAACCCGTCGACGAGTTGCATGAATTCGGCCTGCAACTCCGGCAACGCGTTCCAGTCGGCGCCGCGCGCGGCGCACAGCATCCGGCCCGACACGGCGGCGAGCGCCTCGTAACGCGCGAAGTATTCGGCCTTGTGATTCATCGTGATGCTTCCGCTACCTGTTGCGCGGCCATCCGCGCGACTTCCGGGGCGATGCCCGTCCATGCTTCCTCGAGCGTCGCGAGCAAGCCGTCGACCTCGATCAGCATCGCGTCGCTCGCCTGCGCGTTCGCTTCCAGCAGGCGCCGGCCGATATAGGTGTACAGCGCATTGAGCCGTTCGGCGATCTCGCCGCCCGCGTCGCGGTTCAGCGACGCCTGCAGGCCGCTCTCGACGATCCGGATCGCCTTGCCGATCGCTTCGCCGCGCCCGGCGACGTTGTCCTGCTGCAAATGCATGCGCGCCAGCGCGATCGCCTGCCGCGCGCCCTGGTACAGCATCGCGATCAGCCGGTGCGGGGAAGCGCCCATCACCCCGGTCTCGACGCCGACACGCGCGTACGCACTGGCTCCAGCGTGTCCTGGGGAAAACATGCGCTTCTCCTTGTTATTTGCGTTGGCTGGTCGGGAGCCGCCGCCGTGCGTCGCACGGTGCGGCCTTCACCGCAGTTATCGGAAGGGATTTGAAAAGCTTTAGGTGCGCGGGGGCCGCCGATGCCGGCTCGCCGGCCCCGTTCCGCAAGCCTGGAGCCATTCCTGGATGCCCGCCGCCGGTTAGCCGTCCCCGAATGCCCGCCCGCGGATGCCCATCGCCTGATGGCCCCTCACACCGCCATCTGCATGATGTCGTTGTAAGCGCTCACTAGCTTGTTGCGGACCTGGAGCCCGAACTGGAAGCCGATGTTGGCTTTCTGCATGTCGACCATCACGTCGTTCAGCGAGATGTTCGGCGCGCCGACCTCGAACGCCTTCGCCTCGCCGAGCGCGTGCTGCTGGTCGCCGCTGATCTTGTCGAGCGACGCCTTCATCGCGCTCGCGAACGTGCCGGCCGTCGCCGCGCCCGAGCCGGCCAGCGCCGCCGTCGGGCTCGCGACGCCGCCGGACGCCTGCGCGGCCATCGACTGCATCTGTTGCAACACCGAACCGATTCCGCTGACGTTCGCAGTCATGCTGCCCCCAAACCTAGAGAAGAGACCCGGACGCACCGGGCGACCCGCCGGCGCCGCACGACGCGCACCATGCCGGATCGCGAAAAAGGATAGCAGCGCGGCGCGCGTCAAAGCCGCGAAAGTACGGGGGAAACCCCGCTCTTTTCGGTCGATCGGAGTGCGCCGCGGGTCACGATAATCGCATCGTGTCATTGTCCGCCCGCTCGTCCGAGCGAGCTCAGTCGTCCCGCTCCGGAGAAACTCGACGCATGGATTCGCAGGCCAACTCGCTGATCAACCCAGACGCCCGCGCGGGCCTCAGCCCGGCGCCAGGCGCCGCCGCGGCCGCCGCGTTGCCGGGCGCGGGCGGCGCAGGCGCGGACTTCGGGCTGGGCGGCTTCGCCGAACGCATCCCCGGCATCTCGCGGATGAAGGGCAACCCGAAGCTGCCGTTCGTGATCGCCGTCGCGTTCGCGATCGCCGCGATCACCGCGCTCGTGCTGTGGAGCCGCGCGCCCGACTACCGCGTGCTGTACAGCAACCTGTCGGACCGCGACGGCGGCGCGATCATCGCCGCGCTCCAGCAGGCAAACGTTCCCTACAAGTTCGCCGATGCCGGCGGCGCGATCCTCGTGCCGTCGGGCCAGGTGCACGAAACGCGCCTGAAGCTCGCCGCGATGGGGCTGCCGAAGGGCGGCTCGGTCGGCTTCGAGCTGATGGACAACCAGAAATTCGGCATCAGCCAGTTCGCCGAGCAGATCAACTACCAGCGCGCGCTCGAAGGCGAGCTGCAGCGCACCATCGAATCGATCAACGCCGTGCGCGGCGCGCGCGTGCACCTCGCGATCCCGAAGCCGTCGGTGTTCGTGCGCGACAAGGAAGCGCCGAGCGCGTCGGTGTTCGTCGACCTCTACCCGGGCCGCGTGCTCGACGAGGGCCAGGTGCAGGCGATCACGCGGATGGTGTCGTCCGGCGTGCCCGACATGCCGGCCAAGAACGTGACGATCGTCGACCAGGACGGCAACCTGCTGACCCAGACCGCGTCCGCGTCCGGCCTCGACGCGAGCCAGCTCAAGTACGTGCAGCAGGTCGAGCACAACACGCAGAAGCGCATCGACGCGATCCTCGCGCCGATCTTCGGCGCCGGCAACGCGCGCTCGCAGGTCAGCGCCGATCTCGATTTCTCGAAGATCGAGCAGACGTCGGAAAGCTACGGCCCGAACGGCAATCCGCAGCAATCCGCGATCCGCAGCCAGCAGACCAGCAGCGCGACCGAACTCGCGCAGGGCGGCGCGTCGGGCGTGCCGGGCGCGCTGTCGAACACGCCGCCGCAGCCGGCCTCCGCGCCGATCGTCGCGGGCAACGGCCAGAACGGGCCGCAGACCACGCCGGTCAGCGACCGCAAGGACCAGACGACCAACTACGAGCTCGACAAGACGATCCGCCATACCGAACAGCCGATGGGCAGCGTGAAGCGGCTGTCGGTCGCGGTCGTCGTCAACTACCAGCCGGTCGCCGACGCGAAGGGCCACGTGACGATGCAGCCGCTGCCGCCCGCGAAGCTCGCGCAGGTCGAACAGCTCGTGAAGGATGCGATGGGCTACGACGCGAAGCGCGGCGACTCGGTCAACGTCGTGAACAGCGCGTTCTCGACCGTGAGCGACCCGTACGCCGACCTGCCGTGGTGGCGCCAACCCGACGTGATCGCGATGGCGAAGGAAGCCGCGAAGTGGCTCGGCATCGCAGCGGCCGCGGCGGCGCTCTACTTCATGTTCGTGCGCCCGGCGATGCGCCGCGCGTTCCCGCCGCCCGAGCCGGCCGCGCCGGCGCTCGCCGCGCCGGAAGACACGGTCGCGCTCGACGGCCTGCCCGCGCTGGAGAAGCCAGCCGACGAAGCCGATCCGCTGCTGCTCGGCTTCGAAAACGAGAAGAACCGCTACGAACGCAACCTCGACTACGCGCGCACGATCGCCCGCCAGGATCCGAAGATCGTCGCCACCGTCGTGAAGAACTGGGTGTCCGATGAACGCTGAAGGCTTGACCAAGAGCGCGCTGCTGCTGATGTCGATCGGCGAGGAAGAGGCGGCGCAGGTATTCAAGTTCCTCGCGCCGCGCGAGGTCCAGAAGATCGGCGTGGCGATGGCCGCGCTGAAGAACGTCACGCGCGAGCAGGTCGAGGACGTGCTGCAGGAATTCGTGAAGGAAGCCGAGCAGCACACCGCGCTGTCGCTCGATTCCAACGAGTACATCCGCTCGGTGCTGACGAAGGCGCTCGGCGAGGACAAGGCCGGCGTGCTGATCGACCGCATCCTGCAGGGCAGCGACACGAGCGGCATCGAGGGCCTCAAATGGATGGATTCGGCCGCGGTGGCCGAACTGATCAAGAACGAGCATCCGCAGATCATCGCGACGATCCTCGTGCACCTCGACCGCGACCAGGCGTCCGAAATCGCCTCGTGCTTCACCGAACGGCTGCGTAACGACGTGCTGCTGCGGATCGCGACGCTCGACGGCATCCAGCCGGCCGCGCTGCGCGAGCTCGACGACGTGCTGACGGGCCTGCTGTCCGGCAGCGACAACCTGAAGCGCAGCCCGATGGGCGGCATCCGCACCGCGGCCGAGATCCTGAACTTCATGACCAGCGTGCACGAGGAAGGCGTGCTCGAAAGCGTGCGCCAGTACGACGCCGATCTCGCGCAGAAGATCATCGACCAGATGTTCGTGTTCGAGAACCTGCTCGACCTCGAGGATCGCGCGATCCAGATGATCCTGAAGGAAGTCGAGTCGGAAACGCTGATCATCGCGCTGAAGGGCGCACCGCCCGCGCTGCGTCAGAAGTTCCTCGCGAACATGTCGCAGCGCGCGGCCGAACTGCTCGCCGAGGATCTCGACGCACGCGGCCCGGTACGCGTGTCCGACGTCGAGACGCAGCAGCGCCGCATCCTGCAGATCGTGCGCAACCTGGCCGAGAGCGGCGCGATCGCGATCGGCGGCAAGGCGGAAGACGCGTATGTCTGATTCGGCGAGCGATCGCGTGGGCACCCTCACCGCATACCAGCGGTGGGAGATGGCGTCGTTCGACCCGCCGCCGCCCCCGCCGCCGCCCGACGACGCGGCGGCCGCTGCGGCCGCGCTCGCCGAGGAATTGCAGCGCGTGCGCGACGCCGCGCACGCCGAAGGCCATGCGGCCGGCCACGTCGAAGGCCAGGCGCGCGGCTATCAGGCCGGTTTCGAGCAGGGCCGCGAACAGGGCTTCGAGGCCGGCCAGGCCGACGCACGCGAACAGGCCGCGCAGCTCGCGGCGCTCGCCGCGTCGTTCCGCGAAGCCGTGGCGACCGTCGAACACGATCTCGCGTCCGACCTCGCGCAGCTCGCGCTCGACATCGCGCAGCAGGTCGTGCGCCAGCACGTGAAGCACGACCCGGCCGCACTGGTCGCCGCCGTGCGCGACGTGCTCGCGGCCGAACCCGCCCTGTCCGGCGCGCCGCATCTCGCGGTCAATCCGGCCGACCTGCCCGTCGTCGAAGCGTATCTGCAGGACGATCTCGACACGCTCGGCTGGAACGTGCGCACCGACGCGTCGATCGAGCGCGGCGGCTGCCGCGCGCACGCCGCGACCGGCGAGGTCGACGCGACGCTGCCCACGCGCTGGCAGCGCGTCGCCGCCGCAATCGGCAAGGTGAGCACGTGGTGACGCGCTCACCCGACGCGCTCGCGCACGACGGCATGACGCCGCTCGAACGCGAGCTCGCGCTCGCGTCGTTCGGGCCGGCGGCCGCGCACGATGCCACGCCGCACCCCGCGTCCGCCAGCGTCGCCGCCGCCCCGCGCGCGCCGCACAACCCGCATCTCGCGCACTGGCGCACGCACCTGAACGGGCTCGCCGCGCGCAGCCACCACGCGCTGCCGCTGCGCCCGTGCGGACGCCTCACGCGCGCGGCCGGCCTCGTGCTCGAGGCGATCGGGCTGCGCCTGTCGGTCGGCGCCGAATGCACGATCGAACTGCCGCCCGGCAGCACGCTGCCGCACGCGGAAGCCGAAGTCGTCGGCTTCGCCGGCGACCGCCTGTTCCTGATGCCGACCACCGACGTCGCAGGCGTCTTGCCCGGCGCACGCGTGTGGCCGCGCGAAAGCGCGCCCGTCGCCGATCCGCTCGCGGGCGCGAAGCGGCTGCCGGTCGGCTGGGAGATGCTCGGGCGCGTCGTCGACGCGTCGGGCCGCCCGCTCGACGGCCTCGGCCCGCTCGCGTCGAAAGTCGATGCGCCGCTGTCGGCGCCGTCGATCAACCCGCTCGATCGCGAACCGATCCACCACGTGCTCGACGTCGGCGTGCGCGCGATCAATGCGCTGCTCACCGTCGGCCGCGGCCAGCGGATGGGCCTGTTCGCGGGCTCCGGCGTCGGCAAGTCGGTGCTGCTCGGCACGATGGCGCGCTACACGAGCGCGGAAGTGATCGTGATCGGGCTGATCGGCGAACGCGGCCGCGAAGTGAAGGAATTCATCGAACAGATCCTCGGCGAGGACGGGCTCGCGCGCTCGGTCGTCGTCGCGGCGCCGGCCGACGTGTCGCCGCTGCTGCGGATGCAGGGCGCCGCGTACGCGACGTCGCTCGCCGAGTATTTCCGCGACCAGGGCAAGCACGTGCTGCTGCTGATGGATTCGCTGACGCGCTACGCGATGGCGCAGCGCGAGATCGCGCTGGCGATCGGCGAGCCGCCCGCGACCAAGGGGTATCCGCCGTCGGTGTTCGCGAAGCTGCCCGCGCTCGTCGAGCGCACCGGCAACGGGCCCGAAGGCGGCGGCTCGATCACCGCGTTCTACACGGTGCTGACCGAAGGCGACGACCAGCAGGACCCGATCGCCGATTCGGCGCGCGCGATCCTCGACGGCCACATCGTGCTGTCGCGCGCGCTCGCCGAGGCCGGCCACTATCCCGCGATCGACATCGAAGCGTCGATCAGCCGCGCGATGACCGCGCTGATCGACGAAACGCATCTCGACCACGTGCGGCAGTTCAAGCAGATGCTGTCGCGCTACCAGCGCAACCGCGACCTGATCGCGGTCGGCGCGTACGCCCCCGGCCGCGACGCGCAGCTCGACCGCGCGATCGCGCTCTACCCGCGCATCGAGGCGTTCCTGCAGCAAGGCTTTCGCGAATGCGCGCCGTTCGCATCGAGCCTCACTGCGCTCGATGCGCTGTTCGACGCTTACGGAGGCTGATCCCGATGGCCCACGGCTTTCCCCTTCAGTTGCTGCTCGACCGTGCGCAGGACGACCTCGACTCGGCCGCGAAGCAGCTCGGCACCGCGCAGCGCGACCGCACCGCGGCGGCCGAACAGCTCGACGCGCTGCTGCGCTATCGCGACGAATATCACGCGCGCTTCGCGCAATCCGCGCAAAGCGGGATGCCGGCCGGCAACTGGCGCAATTTCCAGGCGTTCATCGACACGCTCGATGCCGCGATCGCGCAGCAGCGCAGCGTGCTCGCCGCGGCCGACGTCCGCATCGACGAGGCGCGCCCGAACTGGCAGCAGAAGAAACGTACCGTCGGCTCGTATGAAATCCTGCAGGCGCGCGGCGTCGCGCAGGAAGCACAGCGCGACGCCCGGCGCGAACAGCGCGACGCCGACGAACACGCCGCGAAGATCCTGCGCATGCGGGCCGACGCGGCCCGTTCGTCGTAACCGACCACCGCATTCGAACGAGAGAACCGTCATGCCTCCCCTGCCCCTGCTCGGCGCGCTGCTCGACACCGCCGGCGCCGCACTCAAGGCCGCCCGCGGCTCGGGTTCGTCCGCCGCCAACGATGCGTCGGCCGCCACGAGCGCCGCGCCGTTCGCGCAGACGCTCAAGCAAAGCGTCGCCACGCGCGGCGATACGGCCAACGCCGGCACGCCGGACGCGTCGACCCAACAGGCTGCGTCGAAGCCGGCCGCCGGCGCGAAACCGTCCGGCACGGATGACGACAAGGCGACCGACGACACGACCGCGAACGCCGCCGTCAACCCCGACGCCGCCGCGCTTGCGGCCGCCGCGGCCGTGCAGGCGCAATTGCAGGCGCGCCCGGACACCGCGACGCCGGCCGACGCGGCGACCGCCGCGGCCGTTGCCGCCGCGGCCACGACGCAAAAGACGGCCGTGTCCGGCCAGCCGGACGCCACGGCGACGCTCGCCGATCATGCAGCCCAGGACGCGGCCACCCAACCGACCGACCCGGCATCGAGCCGCGACGCGCTGCAAGCGGCGCTCGCCAAGCTGACGGGCGGCGCGGGCGCGATCGCGATGCCGGCGACCGGCGCGACCGCCGCCGCCACGCCGACGACGCCGGCCGCAACCGCATCGAACGCCGCCGCACCGCTGACGCCGAAAGTGCCGACCTTCGACCGCACGCTCGCCGACGCGAAAGGCGCGCTCGCCACGCAACCGACGCCGACCCAGATCACCGCGCAGACACTGCAGGCCGACGCGAACGCGCAGTCCGGCGTCCAGCACGCGCTCGCGGCGGCCAGCAACGCGACGGACCCGGCCGCCAGCGCGACGCTCGCGGCCGGCGCAACGGCTGCCGCAGCCGCGCAGGCGAACCTGCAACTGTCGCCGGCAGCCGGCGCGATCGCCGCCGCCAACGCGCACGTGCTCGCGCCGCACGTCGGCACGGCCGACTGGACGGATGCGCTGAGCCAGAAGGTGGTGTTCCTGTCGAATGCGCACCAGCAGAGCGCCGAGCTGACGCTCAACCCGCCCGATCTCGGGCCGCTGCAGGTCGTGCTGCGCGTCGCGGACAACCATGCGCACGCACTGTTCGTGTCGCAGCACGCGCAGGTGCGCGACGCGGTCGAAGCCGCGCTGCCGAAGCTGCGCGAAGCGATGGAAGCGGGCGGGCTCGGGCTCGGCAGCGCGACCGTCAGCGACGGCGGTTTCGCTTCGCAGCAACAGCAGCAAAACCCGCAGCAGACCTTCGCCGGCGGCCAGTCGCCGCGACGCGGGAACGGCGGACCGTCAGCCGTCGATGCACCCGTCGACGCCGCGCAATCCGCACCGGTCGCCGCGCGCGCGAGCCGCGCCGGCCTCGTCGATACGTTTGCCTGAGCATGGGCCGCTGCTGCCGTGCGCGCGCCGCGTTCAGCGGCCGTGCACCGCGGCAGCCGCCTCGCCGCGCGGGACGCCGCCCTTGCGCGCGGCGACGATGAAGTCCGCCGCGCGTTCGCCGATCATCACCGACGGCGCATTCGTGTTCCCGCCGACCAGCGTCGGCATCACCGACGCATCCACTACCCGCAGCCCGTCGACGCCGCGCACGCGCAGTTGCGGATCGACGACCGCGCGCACATCCGAGCCCATCCGGCAGGTGCCGACCGGGTGATAGATCGTGTCCGCATGCGCGACGATCGTCGCGCGCAGCTCCGCTTCGCTCTGGTCCGGCCGCGTGTACAGCTCGCGCCCGCCGTGCGACGCGAGCGGCGCCTGCGACAGGATGCGGCGCATCGCGTGCGTACCGCGCACCAGCAGGTCGAGGTCGCGTGAATCGCTGAAGAAGCGCGGATCGATCAGCGGCGCGTCGCGCGCATCGCCGCTCGCGAGCGCGACCGTGCCGCGGCTGAACGGCCGCAGCGCGCACACGTGCAGCGAATAGCCGAAACCCCAGTGCATCTTGCGGTTGTGATCGTCGACGAGCGCCGTGCAGAAATGCAGTTGCAGGTCGGGCCGCGCGAGCGACGGATCGCTCTTGATGAAGCCGCCGGCCTCCGCGACGTTGCTCGTCATCATCCCGGTGCGGCTCGAGAAATAGCGCACGAGCGCGGGCGTCATCTTCGCGATCCCGCGCACGCACACGCCGACCAGTTCCGACGAATTCACGCGGGTGTTGATGATGAAGTCGATGTGGTCGATCAGGTTCGCGCCGACGTCCGGCGCATCCTGCACGACCGCGATCCCGTGCCGACGCAACTGATCGGCCGGGCCGATCCCCGAACACATCAGCAGTTGCGGCGAATTGAACGCGCCGGCCGACAGGACCACTTCCGCGCGCGCGCCGAGCGTCTCGACCCGCCCGTTGCGCGACACGACGACGCCGACCGCGCGCTTGCCGTCGAAGCCGACGCGCAGCACCGTCGCATCGGGGACCACGTGCAGGTTCGGCCGGTTGCGGCCGTAAATGTACGCACGCGCCACGCTGCAGCGCGAGCCGTCGCGATGCGTGACCTGATAGAAGCCGACGCCTTCCTGCGTCGCCCCGTTGAAGTCGTCGTTCAGCGGATAGCCGGCCGCGTGCGCGGCCTGGATGAATCGTTCGGAGAACGGATTGCGAAAGCGCAGATCCGATACCGACAGCGGCCCGTCCGCGCCGTGCCATGCGTCCGCGCCGCGTTCGTTGCCTTCCGCGCGGCGGAAATACGGCAGCACGTCCTGCCAACCCCAGCCCGTCGCGCCGAGCTGCGCCCACTCGTCGTAGTCGGTCGGGTGGCCGCGCGTGTAGATCATCGCGTTGATCGCGCTCGAGCCGCCCATCCCGCGCCCGCGCGGCTGATAACCGCGCCGCCCGCCGAGGCCCGGCTGCGGCACCGTTTCGTAGCCGTAGTTGGTGCCGAGCTTGAACGGCACCAGCGCCGCGATGCCGACCGGCATGTTGACGAGCAGGTTGCGCTCCGTATGCGAGCCGGCCTCGATCAGCGCGATCGTCGCATCGGGGCAGGCATCGGCGAGACGGCCGGCGAGGCTCGCGCCGCCCGAGCCGCCGCCGACGATGATGTAGTCGTATTGCATGTCACGTCTCCGTCGTGTCATGGAAGGCGCCCGGCACCGCCGCGCGACCGCGTCTCCTCTGGAGGGTCTGTTTGCAGATGGAACACGCATGCGAATGCCCGAAATCGCCCGTAGGGCAAGGAGCGAGGAGCGCCGTTTGGCCGAGCCAAACAAGCGACGAGCGACGCCGCCATACGGGCGATTTCGGGCATTCCCGTTACATGATTTTTTAATTTGGGGTTGCCATGAGAACGGCCGCTCGCCGCGTTGCACTCCTTGCGAATACGTCAGTATTCGCGGCGTCGCGCGCCTCGCGAGCGGCCGTTCTCATGGCAACGCATGCGTGTTCCATCTGCAAACAGACCCTCGGGGCATTGTAGGAATGGCCGTCCCGTGCGCGGCGCGCCGATTCAAGAGCGATTCCTCTAAACGCCCGCGTGAACTAAATTTAAGATGTATCGAGTCGCGTCGCGCGATGCACCGGCCACGAGAAGCCGATTCGTCGCGAAACGGGAGGAACGACGATGCAGCGCCAACGCCTGCCGGCCGCGTGCCGACCGGGTGATCCGGCGGTCACGCGCGCGGTCCGCATTTCATTTCAAACGGCGGCCCGCGCGACGATGCACGGCGCCATGCGCGCAGTCGGTCGAAATCGAACGGCACGTGTCGTCGCCGACCGTTTGGACGGTGTGTCGCCGCCGCCGAACGATCCGCGGCGAGCCACCGCCGCGGATCTGTCGCGCTGCGCCGCCGCGGTACACCGGCAGACGATCGCGAGACGGCATCGCGTGCCCGCGCGTCACCGTATCGGCTCGTATGCGCATGCCGTGCGGCACGACGTTCGGACGCGGACACCGTCGCGCGGATACGACGCTTGCCGCGTGCTGAAACCGGTTTTCGAGCACCCGTCGCATCCGGCCCCGCGCCGGGCGACACGCATCACCCGATCCGCGTCGCCGCGCGCGCCGAGCGTGCGCGTGCGGCGTGACGGCCGGCCGATCAGCCAGGCCCAACTGGAGGAGACGACATGAAGAACGACCTGCCCGAACTGGCCCCGCAAGCACTGCCGTCGGTCGATGCGCTGACGTCGCTGCTGCACGACCAGCGCGCGGCGTACCTGCGCGCACCGTACCCGGCATGGGACACGCGCGCGCAGCACCTGCGCGCGCTGCGCACGATGCTGATCGATCACGCGGATGCGCTCGCCGACGCAATCAGCGCCGATTTCGGCCATCGCGCGAAGCAGGAAGTGCTGCTGTCGGAAATCTGGATGGCGAAGGAAGAGATCGACGATGCGCTGACGCACGGCAAGCGCTGGATGAAGCCGATCCGCAAGCCGATGAACAAGTGGCTGCGCCCGGCGCGCGCGAAGGTGATTCCGCAACCGCTCGGCGTGGTCGGCATCGTCGTGCCGTGGAACTACCCGGTGCTGCTCGCCGCGGGCCCGCTGATCTGCGCGCTCGCCGCCGGCAACCGCGCGATCATCAAGATGTCCGAACTGACGCCGCGCACGTCGGCGCTGTTCGAGCAACTGATCGGCAAGACCTTCACGCGCGACCACGTCGCGGTCGTGAACGGCGACGCGGAAGTCGGCGCCGCGTTCAGCGCACTGCCGTTCGACCATCTGCTGTTCACCGGCTCGACGCAGGTCGGCCGCCACGTGATGCGCGCGGCCGCCGACAACCTCACGCCCGTCACGCTGGAACTCGGCGGCAAGTCGCCGGCGATCGTCGGCCCGAATGCGCGCTTCGACGCGGCCGTCGACGCGATCGTCGCCGGCAAGACGCTGAACGCCGGCCAGACCTGCATCGCGCCCGACTACGTGCTGCTGCCGCGCGGCATGGAAGGCGCGTTCATCGAACGCGCGCGGGCCCGCTTCGCGAAGCTGTATCCGGACCTGTCGACCAACGGCGACTACACGACGATCGTGTCGCCGCGTCACTACGCACGCCTGCAGCAACTGGCAAGCGATGCGCAGGCCGCCGGCGCGCAGCTGCATCCGCTGTCCGACGCGCAGTCCGATCCGGTGTCGCGCCGCTTCGTGCCGTGCGCGGTCACGCAGGTGCCGGCCGCGTCGCCACTGATGCAGGAGGAAATCTTCGGGCCGCTGCTGCCGCTCGTGCCGTACGAACGGCTCGACGAAGCGATTGCGTACGTCAATGCGCGCCCGCGTCCGCTCGCGCTATACCTGTTCGACGAGGATGGCGGCACGATCGACCGCGTGATGCGCGAAACGGTCTCGGGCGGCGTGTCGATCAACGAAACGCTGATGCACATCGCGTGCGGCAGCTTGCCGTTCGGCGGCGTCGGCGCGAGCGGCATGGGCGCATATCACGGCTACGACGGCTTCGTGACGTTCTCGAAGATGAAGCCGGTGCTCACGCAGGCGCGGCTGAACGCGCGCAACCTGCTCGCACCGCCGTACGGCAAGCGCTTCGCCGCGCTGATCAAGCTGATGCTGAAGTTCTGAGAGGGCGGGCCGCGTCGCGCCGCGGCCCCGGCGAAGCTGCCGCGCGGCATGGATGCCGCGCATGCAGCCGCCACACGTCACACGGGCCAGAGCGGCCCTTCCTGCATCGCGCCGATCTGCTCGCGCAGTTCGAGCACGCGCGCTTCCCAGTAACGATGCGTGTTGAACCACGGGAAGGCGGCCGGAAACGCGGGATCGTCCCAGCGCCGCGCGAGCCACGCCGCATAGTGGATCAGCCGCAGCGTGCGCAGCGCTTCGACCAGATGCAGCTCGCGCGGCTCGAATTCGCAGAAATCCTCGTAGCCGGCGAGCAGGTCGGCCAGCGCGCGCGATGCGCCTTCGCGATCGCCCGGCAGCAGCAGCCACAGATCCTGCACGGCCGGCGCCATCCGGCTGTCGTCGAAGTCGACGAAATGCGGGCCGGCATCGGTCCACAGTACGTTGCTCGGATGACAGTCGCCGTGCGTGCGCAGCAGGCGGATCTCTCCGGCGCGCTCGAACGCGGCCTCGACGCCTTCGAGCGCGAGCTTGACCGCGGTCTCGTACGCCGGTCTTACATCATCCGGAATGAAATCGTGCGCGAGCAGGTAGTCGCGCGGCTCGTAGCCGAACGTGGCGATGTCGAGCACGGGACGCGCGACATACGGCTGCGTCGCGCCGACCGCATGAATGCGGCCGATGAAGCGGCCGAGCCATTCGAGCGTGTCGCTGCGGTCGAGATCGGGTGCGCGGCCGCCGCGCCGCTCGAAGATCGAGAATCGGAAGCCGTCGAACGCGTGCAGCGTGCGGCCGTCGAAGGCACGCGCGGGCACCGCCGGAATCTCGCGCGCGGCGAGTTCGGCGACGAACGCATGCTCTTCGAGGATCGCGTCGTCGGACCAGCGCGCCGGGCGATAGAACTTCGCGACGACCGGCGGGCCGTCTTCGATGCCGACCTGGTAGACGCGGTTTTCGTAGCTGTTGAGGGCGAGCAGGCGCCCGTCGGTGCGCAGGCCGGCCGGCATCAACACGCTGTCGAGCGCGTCGAGCACGCACTCGGGCGTGAGGCCGGCGAACGGCGGGCTGGCGGGGGAAGCGGGAGCGGAAGTGGCGTCTGTCATGCCCCGCATTGTGCCGCCAGCCGGACCGAAAGACGAGCCTTAGTGAAGCGCCGCGCCGGCCGGCAGAACGGATTCGCCGGTGTCGATCAGGTCCTCGAGAAAGAAAGGCTCGGTGTTGAGTTCTTTCGACTCACCCGGCACGCCCGCGTACCAGGTCACCATGGCCATGTCGCCCAGGATGCGCTGGACGATGCCGCGCGCGCCCTTCGGCACCGCGATATGGGTAGTGCAGACGATCGACCCGATATGCATGATGGTTCCCCACTCTTGAATCTTGAAACCCGGCCCGCTGGCGAGCCGGCAAATGCACGATCCGCGCCGCTCTCGGCGGAGCGTTGCGCGTGATCCCATTGTTCACGGTTTATCGAAGCGCGAAAAGAAGAAGAAGCAGGCGAAGTGCCGCGAATTCGTCGAATGTCTCCAATCAACCACTGCGTCGGGCACGTACTTGCCCGCCCGGTTACCCCCATCATACCCTGTCGAATGTGACTGCCCACCGAAACCGCCCGGCGCCGCCGCGCGCGCATGTTGACGCAACGCGCGTGCCGCTTCGCTTCGCCGCTGCGGAATCATCGGAACACTTCGCGCGGCCGACCGGAATCACGTCGCGCGCATCGCATGCCGATCGCTATCCACCGTTCGTCGAACGCTTGCGCGCGCACCGGCATCGGCCTGCATCGGCGCGACATGTCGCTCGCGATATGCAGCCGCCGACAGCAGTTGCGTTCGATGGCTGCCTTGCGGTACCTTAACCTTTCATTCGCGTTCAACCGCACTCCGACACGATGTATCCGCTCACGTCCGCCCTCGCAAAATCCCGGCCGCAGTTCGACTCGCGGCCGCGGGCGTGCGCGCATCCGTCGGTCCTTCCTCCCCCTGTCGCACCGCCGCTCGTCTGCGCCGCGCCGCCCCCTTCGGCGGCACGCGCCGGCTGACTCGCCGGCATCCGTTTTCGTCTTCCATTCGCCCCGTTGGTCACAGGTACGTGCGTCATGACGCACGACGTGTTGCCGCGCGCGCGAATGGAACGTTTCGATCCGTTCGACAGGTGGATTCACATGGTTTCGTTCAAACGCGCGCTCGCCGCGCATGGCGCGACGTCGCTCTTCGTACTGCTGTGGAGCAGCGGCGCGATCTTCGCCGAACTCGGTCTGCGTCACGCGTCCGCGTTCGCCTTTCTCACCGCCCGCTTCGCGCTCGCATCGCTCGTGCTGCTCGCGCTGGCGTTCATGCGCAAACGCTGGCTGCCGCCGCGCGGCGAGCGGCGCATGGCCGCGCTGACCGGCTTGCTGATGATGGGCGGCTATTCGATCTTCTACCTGCTCGCGCTCGAGCGCGGCATCGCGCCCGGCGTGCTCGCGACGATCCTCGGCGTGCAGCCGATCCTCACGCTCGCGATCGTCGAGCGTCGCTGGCAACCGGTGCGCATCGCGGGACTCGCGCTATCGCTCGCCGGCCTCGCGCTCGTCGTCGGCCGCGGCGTGAGCGGCGGGACGGGCGGCCTGTCGGCTGCCGGCGTCGCGTGCGCGCTCACGGCGCTCGTCGCGCTGACCGTCGGCTCGCTGCTGCAAAAGCGCGTCCGCGCGGCGCCCGCCGACGTGCTGCCGCTGCAGAATGCGATCGGCCTCGCGCTGTGCGTCGCGATCGTGCCGTTCCGGCCGGTGTCGTTCGATATGAGCTGGGCGTTCGTCGTGCCGCTGCTGTGGCTCGGCATCGTGATTTCGGTGATCGCGCAACTGCTGTTCTACCGGTTGATGCAGCGCGGCGATCTCGTCAACGTGACGAGCCTGTTCTATCTCGTGCCCGTCGTCACCACGCTGATGGACGCCGCGTGGCTCGGCAACCGGCCCGAGCCGCTCGCGCTTGCCGGCATGGGCGCGATCATCGCGGGGCTCGCGCTCGTGTTCCGCGCGCCGGCCGGCCGCCCGCAACCCGACCGCGCGTGAGCGGGCGGGCCGCCGCGCCCGCGGGTGCGGCGGCCCGCATCGGACACATACGACGATTCCGCGAAAATCGAAAGGAACGGGAAAGATACGCGCAAGGCGTTCGTCTTGTTTGCGCGAAAACCGCGGGATTCCCGCGGCTTTCCGCTGATTTTTAATGGTTCGGATAGCGAAAAACGCCGCCGGTTGCCTATACTCGAATTGACCGGCCTGCGTACGACGGGCCGGACCCACTAGAAACACCCGGCATGGGACCGGGGTGAGCGCACGCGTGCCGTTTCGGGCCGATATCCCGCAGGGATGGAGCCGCCAGGCAAGCACTGAAGCGCCCACTTCGGCCGACACTGGAGACACGCATGACGACCTATTTCACGATCGGCGACTTCATTCTGTTGATTCCGATGGCGCTGGCCGGAGCGCTATTTCTCGGCGCGGTGCCATGCGCCACGCAATTCCGTCACAACCTGCTGCGCGTACTCGGCGTCATTCTCGGCGTCGGCGTCGCTGTGTTGCTCGTTGAAGGCCTGCCTGCGCTGATCTAGCGCCATCGGCGCGTGACGTGCGTCGCTGCCCCGCAGCGACGCGACGGACTGCCTGCGCGTGACCGATACGGCACGCGATGTTTCGCATCCCGTATCGACTTTCGATCAGATCGCCTGATCCGTGGAGGGCTTTTCCCACAGATTGATGCCGCCTTCCGTCGCGTAACGATCGATCTCCGTGAGTTCCTCAGCGGAGAATTCGAGGTTCTTCAACGCACCGACGTTCTCGCGCACCTGCTCGGCCCGGCTCGCACCGATCAGCGCGGACGTCACGCGGCCGTTACGCAGCACCCACGCCAGCGCCATCTGTGCAAGGCTCTGGCCGCGCCGTTCGGCGATCGCGTTGAGCTTGCGCACATGCTCGAGGTTGTCCGCGCTCAGGTGATCCTGCTTCAGCGAGCCGCCGCCCGGCTTGTTCACGCGCGCGTCGGCCGGCACGCCGTTCAGGTACTTCGACGTGAGCAGGCCCTGCGCGAGCGGCGTGAACGCGATGCTGCCCGCGCCGACGTCGTCGAGCGTACCGAGCAGATCCTCTTCGATCCAGCGGTTCAGCAGGTTGTACGACGGCTGGTGAATCAGCAGCGGCACCTTGTATTGCGCGAGCAGCGCGGCCATCTCGCGCGTCTTCGCGGCCGAGTACGACGAAATGCCGATATACAGCGCCTTGCCCTGCTGCACCGCCGATGCGAGCGCGCCGGCGGTTTCCTCGAGCGGCGTATGCGCGTCGAAACGGTGCGAGTAGAAGATGTCGACGTAGTCGAGCCCCATCCGCTGCAGGCTCTGGTCGAGGCTCGCCAGCACGTACTTGCGCGATCCGCCGCCGCTGCCGTACGGCCCCGGCCACATGTCCCAGCCGGCCTTCGTCGAGATCAGCAGCTCGTCGCGATACGGCCGGAAATCCTCCTTCAGCAGTCGGCCAAAGTTGGTTTCGGCGCTCCCGTACGGCGGCCCGTAGTTGTTCGCGAGGTCGAAGTGGTTGATGCCGAGGTCGAACGCGGTGCGCAGGATCTCGCGCTGCGTCGAGATCGGCGTCGAATCGCCGAAGTTGTGCCACAGACCGAGCGACAGGGCGGGCAGTTGGAGCCCGGATTTGCCGCAGGTGCGGTATTGCATGCCGGCATAACGTTCGGAAGCTGCTTCGTAGGCCATGAGTCTGTTCCGTCAGGACATCGGGGGAAGGGACGCGCGCCGGCCGCGCCCATGGCGCGACGGCGGCGAAGAAGTCATACGACGACTATGGTAGCGAAAGCGGCCGGATCGTGCACGGCGGCACGACGATGGACGCGACCGCGGCGCTCGCCTACACTGCGGCGTCTCGAATCACCGTTTCAGCGAGGTTGGTATGTCCCGGGTCATCTCGGTTGCACTGCTCGTCGGCGGCGTCGTGCTGCTGTATTTCGGCGGCCAGTCGTTCCATTCGATCAACGACAACGTGTCGCGCTTCTTCACCGGCTCGCCGGCGACGAAGACGATCCTGCTGATCGTCGGCGGCGCCGTCGCGTCGTTCGTCGGCCTGATCGGCCTCGCGATGCCGGGCGGCAAGCGCTGAGCGCGCCGCCGCGCGACATACGAACGGCCCGCGTCGCACGGCTCGGGCCGCGTCAAACGAAACGGGCGGCCAGGCCGCCCGTTGCTTCAAACGCCCGCGATGCGCCGCATCGCGTGACCGCCGCGGTGTCGCCGCCCGTCCGATCCGAACCTAGAACGGCACTTCCGGCTTCGACGCCGAGCGTGTGCCGGGCAGCGGCCGGTTGCTCGCGCCGTGATACGTGTACACGAGCGAGAACTTCACCTGGTCGGAACGGTTCTGCCCGGCCGAATGCAGCGTGTTGCTGTGGAAGAACACGACGTCGCCCGTCTGCAGCGACGGGCACGTGGCCGCGTCGATCATCCTGCGGTTTTCCGGCAGATCGCTGCGGAAGAACTTCGCGTCGTCGAACGCTTCCGGCCCGAATTCGGCCGTATGCGAACCCGGCACCAGCCACAGCGCGCCGTTCTCGTTGGTTTCCGGCCCGAGCGCAAGCCACACCGAGACCATGTCCGGGCGCTCGAACGCCCAGTAGCGGAAATCGCGATGCCAGCCGGTCAGGCTGCCGTACGCCGGGTGCTTCGTCATCATGCAGTTGTGATGCGCGCGCGACAGCACCGGCTCTTCACCGAAATACTCGCGCATCCATGCGCCGATCTCGGGCGCGATCGCGCGCGCGGCGAACGCCGGATCGCGCGAATACGCATCGAGCAGCCGTCGCACCGTATGCCCGCCCGGCGCATGCTTCGACTCGGGCGCGCCCGGATAGCGCAGGTCGGCCTCGAACTCGATCGGCTCGGCGGCCTCCCGCAACTGGCGCTCCGCGATCTGCCTGAGCGCCGCGCACTGCGCTTCGCCGACGAGGCCGCGCGCGACGACGAAGCCGCGCTCGCGCAATTCCGCGACTTGCGCGCGGATCGATTCCGACTGCAATGGAGACGACATGGGATGCCAGACGTTTATTGTGTGAATGTGACGATTGTAAATCGGCGCCGGATACCACGAACAGCGCCATTGTCGTGCGCAGGGGCATGCCAATCGCGGATTTGATCCAGCGCAAGGGAACTGTGCGACGCGGCGCCTGCCTCAGCGACAGGCGGTATGCGGCACACGCGTTGCGGCACAAGGGTTTATCGCGACTTTTGCGCGTCATGAATCCCCTGTAGCCTGACGCGGCCTGTCAATTCTGGCGGGCGCGGCGCGCAACGGGTTTCGATAAGATCCGTTGCGTCATCCGAGGCCGTTCATACCAGTGTGCTCTGCAGGGCGCCACCCATACAAGCGAAGCATCGTTCACATGCCATTCCGTCTGACTTCCCGTTTCAACCGCACTGCCAAGCGCGTCGTGTCGCCCGCTCCTGTCCGCTCGCTGCGCCATCATCGCGCACGCACGCAGGCGCTGGCCGAACGTACGCACCCGCACAGCCGGCTGGACGGCATCCGTGCGTGGTTCCACGCGTTTTTCTCGATGATGAGCGCGCAGGCGTTCGCTCGCCGCGCCGGCCTGCGCTCGCTGCTGCAGAAGCCGTCGTCGCTGCGCGCGCTCGCGCTGCGCCGCAAGCTCGGCCCGCAGCGCCGCATCAACCGCCCGCGCCGCCTCGCGGCCAGCAACGGCTGGTTCGGGTTCGGCGCGCGTTGAGCGGGCGCCCGGCGGGCGTTGTCCGCCCGATCGCCACCGTTGCCCCGGCGATCGAACCCATAAAAAAACCCCGGCCTGGCCGGGGTTTTTCATTTCAGGCGGACGACGCTTACGCGACGCGTGCCGTCGGCTCCACGCCGGCCGCTTCGGCCAGCACGAGCGCCTTGTCGGTCGCTTCCCACGAGAATTCCGGCTCTTCGCGGCCGAAATGGCCGTAAGCTGCCGTCTTCTCGTAGATCGGGCGCAGCAGGTCGAGCATCTTGATGATGCCCTTCGGACGCAGATCGAAATGCTCGCGCACGAGCTTCGTGATCACCGCATCCGACACGCGGCCCGTGCCGAACGTGTTGACCATCACCGAGGTCGGCTCGGCCACGCCGATCGCGTACGACACCTGGATCAGCGCGCGCGACGCGAGGCCGGCCGCGACGATGTTCTTCGCGACGTAGCGGCCCGCATACGCAGCCGAACGGTCGACCTTCGACGGATCCTTGCCCGAGAACGCGCCGCCGCCGTGCGGTGCGGCACCGCCGTAGGTATCGACGATGATCTTGCGGCCGGTCAGGCCGCAATCGCCTTGCGGGCCGCCGATCACGAACCGGCCGGTCGGGTTCACGAGGAACTTGATGTCGCCCTTGATCAGGTCGGCCGGCAGCGTCGGCTTGATGATTTCCTCGATCACCGCTTCGCGCAGCGCCGGCAGCTCGATGTCCGGCGCATGCTGCGTCGACAGCACGACGGTGTCGATCGAATCGGGCTTGCCGTCGACGTAGCGGACGGTGACCTGCGACTTCGCGTCCGGACGCAGCCATTGCAGGCGACCGTCGCGGCGCAGGCTGGCCTGGCGCTCGACGAGCCGGTGCGACAGGTAGATCGGCAGCGGCATCAGTTCCGGCGTTTCGTCGCACGCATAGCCGAACATCAGGCCCTGGTCGCCCGCGCCTTGGTCGAGGTTGTCGTCGTGCGCGCGATCGACGCCCTGCGCGATGTCCGGCGACTGCTTGTCGTACGCGACGAGCACCGCGCAACCCTTGTAGTCGATGCCGTAGTCGGTGTTGTCGTAGCCGATGCGCTTGATCGTATCGCGCGCGATCTGGATGTAATCGATGTTGGCCGTCGTGGTGATTTCACCAGCCAGCACGACGAGACCCGTGTTGCACAGCGTTTCGGCCGCAACGCGGGAGTATTTGTCCTGCTCGAGGATGGCGTCGAGAATCGCGTCCGAGATTTGGTCCGCGACCTTGTCCGGATGGCCTTCGGAGACGGATTCGGACGTGAAGAGATAATCGTTTGCCACTTTTTCAGGCTCCTGTGTGGTTACGGTTGGTTTCACGTAGCCAGCTTCGTTGGGCCTGAAGCGGCGACGCTTTAGCGGATTACCAGGACCGGGCAGCGTGTGTCGCGCCAGCCGGCTTCGCCCCGCAAGTTGTCAGTTAACTCGGCGAAGCCCGTATTATAGCGGCTTTCCTGAATTGTCACAGAGCGCCGCCCGTGCTGCATCTTCCGCTGTCTTACCACCCTGTTCGCAACGTGCCGGCCAGCCGGCCCCACGGAGATTCCGCATGCTAGGCCGCCTCGGCACGCACCTCGCCATCGGCTTGCTGAAGCTGCTCGCCCTGCTGCCGTACGGTCTGACCGCACGGTTCGGCGATGGCCTCGGCTGGCTGCTGTATCAGATCCCCAGCCGGCGAAAGCGCATCGTACATACGAATCTGAAACTCTGCTTCCCCGACTGGAGCGACGAACGGCGCGAGGAAGTGGCCGGCCAGCATTTCCGTCATGCGATCCGCAGCTACGTCGAGCGCAGCGTCCAGTGGTTCGGCTCGGAGAAGAAGCTCGCGAAGCTGATCCAGGTCGACAGCGCGGTCGATCTCGACGATCCCGACCTGCCGCCGACGCTGTTCCTCGGCCTGCACTTCGTCGGCATCGAGGCCGGTTCGATCTGGCTGAACCGGTCGCTGCACCGCCGCTGCGGATCGCTTTACCAGCCGTTCTCGAACGCGGTGCTCGAGGAAGAGGCGAAGAAGGCGCGCGGGCGCTTCGACGCCGAGATGGTCGGCCGCGCGGACAGCGCGCGCGTCGTGCTGCGCTGGCTGCGCGACCGCAAGCCGGTGATGCTCGGCGCGGACATGGACTACGGGCTGCGCAACTCGACGTTCGTCCCGTTCTTCGGCGTGCCGGCCTGCACGCTGACGGCCGTCGGCCGGCTCGCGAAGACGGGCCGCGCGCAGGTCGTGCCGTTCATCGGCGAGGTGCTGCCGAACTACAAGGGCTACCGTCTGAAGGTATTCAAGCCGTGGGATCACTACCCGACCGGCGACGACGATCTCGACGCGCGGCGGATGAACGCATTCCTCGAGGAACAGATTCCGCTGATGCCCGAGCAGTACTACTGGGTGCACAAGCGCTTCAAGACGCGCCCGCCCGGCGAGCCGAGCCTGTACTGACCCTGCCGCGACGTTCGCGGGTGCGCCGCCATGCGCGCGCCTGCGCCCTCGCCACCTTCGGCGCGCCCTTCGCGCGCGCCTGCCCGAGATCGTAGGCCGACTGCTGCGCGAGCCACAGATCGGCCTTTCCCCCGTTTTCCTCGCCGAGCCACGCCTCGAGCCGCAACGCCATGTCCAGTCGGCCGATCGGCAAATAGCGCCCCTTCCCATCTGCACGACAGACGCGCGGCCCCGCCCGCGCGGGACGCCCCTGTCGGCTGCATGTATCATTTGCGGTTGAGATCAGCACGACGAACGAGGCCGCCCGGCATGGCCGGCGGCCGTCCGTGTCGTGCCGACCGCCTTGTTCGCCATGGAATTCCGGACCCAGTGAAACTCTCGTTCACCAAGATGCACGGCGCGGGCAACGACTTCGTCGTGCTCGACGGCTATTCGCGCGCGCTGCCGCCGCTCACCGACGCGCAGGTGCGCGCGCTCGCCAACCGCCACTTCGGCATCGGCGCCGACCAGTTGCTGCTGGTCGAGAAGCCGACCGTCGACGGCGCGGATTTCAAGTACCGGATCTTCAATTGCGACGGCGGCGAGGTCGAACACTGCGGCAACGGCGCGCGCTGTTTCGTGAAGTTCGTCAGCGACCGCGGCCTGACCGACAAGCGCAGCGTGCGCGTGCAGGTCATGAAGGGCCTGATTACGCTGACGCTGCAGGACAACGGCGAAGTCGTCGTCGACATGGGCGCGCCCGTGTTCGCGCCGGCACAGGTGCCGTTCGATACGGCCGGTCCAGGCGCGACGGGCCTCGACGGCCGCAAGGAAGGCAACGACACGCTGTGGCCGCTCGACGTCGGCGGCGCGACGCGCTGGATCTCGACGGTGTCGATGGGCAACCCGCACGCGGTGCAGGTCGTCGACGATGTCGAGGCGTATCCGGTGCTGGAAGAAGGCCCGCTGATCGAGCGCCATGCGCGCTTCCCGCAGCGCGTGAACGCCGGCTTCATGCAGATCGTGTCGCGCCACGAGGTGAAGCTGCGCGTGTACGAACGCGGCGCGGGCGAGACGCTCGCGTGCGGCACCGGCGCATGCGCGGCGGTCGCGGCCGGCATCCGGCGCGGCGTGCTCGATTCGCCCGTGACCGTGCACACCCACGGCGGCACGCTGACGATCGGCTGGGACGGCGCGCGCGACGAAGCCGCCGCGCTGATGATGGCCGGCCCCGCCACGACCGTGTTCGAAGGCGAGATCGACCTGAACGCCTGACCCTGCAACGTCCTTGATAACTGAACGCGCCAGCCACATGAACGATCGCGAAGTCGCCGACTACCTGCTCGCCAATCCCGAATTCTTCGCGCAGCACGCCGAGCTGCTCGCGACGATCCGTCTCGCGAACCCGCACGGCAAGGCCGCGATCTCGCTGCAGGAGCGGCAGATGGAGATGCTGCGCGACAAGAACAAGCATCTCGAGCGCCGGCTCGCCGAACTCGTGCGCTACGGCCACGAGAACGACAGCCTGTCCGCGAAGTTCAGCCGCTGGACCGCGCGCGTGATCGCGGAACGCGATCCGTACGCGCTGCCGCGCACGATCGCCGACGGCATCGCCGACGTGTTCGACGTGCCGCAGACGGCGCTGCGCGTGTGGGACGTCGCCGACACCTACGCGCAAGCCGATTTCGCCCGCCAGGTCGGCGAGGAAGTGCGCCTGTTCGCGAACGGCCTGTCGACGCCGTACTGCGGCGCGAACACGGGCTTCGAGGCCGCCCAGTGGCTCGCCCCCGCGCTCGCCGCCCCGGCCGCGAGCGCGGCGGAAGGCGCCGAAGCCGCGCCGGCCGGCGACGGTGCGGCCGCATCGGTCGCGCTGCTCGCGCTGCGCGCGCCGCTCGCCGGCAACGACGCGCCCGCGTTCGGCCTGCTCGTGCTCGGCTCGCCCGATCCGCGCCGCTTCCACGACGGGATGGCGACCGACTTCCTCGCGCAGATCGCGACGCTCGCGAGCGCCGCGCTCACGCGCCTGCTGCCGCACTGATCCGCCGCACGCGATGACCGACGATCCGATCGCCGCCTACCTGTCGAACCTGAAGCATGTCAGGCAGTTGTCGGAACACACGCTGCGCGCGTACACGCACGAACTGGACGAACTGAAGAAGCTCGCGGCCGGCCGGCCGCTCGACGCATTGACCGCCGCCGACATGCGCGGCGCGGTCGTGCGCGGGCACGCGGCCGGGCTGTCCGCGCGCTCGATCTCGCACCGGCTTTCCGCATGGCGTGCGTTCTATCGTTGGTTCGCGCAGCGCGTCGAGATGCCCGCGAATCCCGTCGCCGGGGTCCGCGCGCCCAAACGCGAGAAATCGCTGCCCAAAGCGCTGTCGGTCGACGATGCGGTCACGCTCATGGATACGCCGCTGCCCGACACGACCGAAGGCATCCGCGATCACGCGATCCTCGAGCTGTTCTATTCGTCGGGGCTGCGCCTCGCCGAGCTGGTCGGGCTCGACGTCCGGTACACGCAGGCCGACGGCTACCGCTCGGCCGGCTGGCTCGACCTCGCCGAAGCCGAGGTCACCGTGCGCGGCAAGGGCAACAAGGAGCGCAAGGTGCCGGTCGGCCGCAAGGCGATCGACGCGCTGAACGCGTGGCTCGCGGTGCGCGACGAATTCGTGAAGCACGATCCGCATCCGCTGTTCGTGTCGGTGCGCGGCAACCGGATGTCGCCGGGCGTCGTGCGCGAGCGCGTGAAGCGCGCGGCGCTCGCCGCCGGCATTCCCGCCAACGTCCACCCGCACGTGCTGCGCCACTCGTTCGCGACGCACGTGCTGCAGTCGAGCGGCGACCTGCGCGCGGTGCAGGAACTGCTCGGCCACGCGAGCGTCGCCGCGACGCAGATCTATACGTCGCTCGACTTCCAGCATCTCGCGAAGATTTACGACAGCGCGCATCCGCGCGCGAAGAAGCGCGACTGACGCGCGCCCCGTGTTACCCGCCGCGCGCGGCGGCCGGCACCGGCCGGCGTCGCGCGCGGCCCATTTCGATCTCATCATGCAAACCGTCACCCTCAAGCCGTCCAAGGAAAAATCGCTGCTGCGCCGCCATCCGTGGATCTACGCCAATGCGATCGACCGCGTCGACGGCAAGCCCGCGCCCGGCGCGACCGTGCTCGTGCGCGCGCACGACGGCCGCTTCCTCGCGCGCGGCGCGTACAGCCCGCAGTCGCAGATCCGCGTGCGGGTGTGGAGCTTCGACGAGCACGAGCCGATCGATCACGCGTTCTTCAAGCGCCGCGTGCAGCGCGCGGTCGCGCACCGCACGACGATGGTGTCGGGCACGGGCGCGGTGCGGCTCGTGTTCGGCGAAGCCGACGGGCTGCCGGGGCTGGTCGTCGACTACTACGTCGCGGATACCGCCGAAGCCGGCGCCGCGCCGCGCGGCCAGCTCGTCTGCCAGTTCATGGCCGCGGGCGTCGAAGCGTGGAAGGACGCGATCGTCGCGGCGCTCACCGGCGCGACCGGCTGCCCGAACGTGTACGAGCGCTCGGACGTGTCGATCCGCGACAAGGAAGGGCTGGAACAGACGACCGGCGTGCTGGCCGGCGACGCGCCGCCCGCGACGCTGATCGCGAACGAAAACGGCGTGCGCTATCACGTCGACGTGCCGAACGGCCACAAGACGGGCTTCTACGTCGACCAGCGCGACAACCGCGCGCTCGTCGCGCAGTACGCGGCCGACCGCGACGTGCTGAACTGCTTCTGCTACACCGGCGGCTTCTCGCTCGCGGCGCTCAAGGGCGGCGCGAAACGCGTCGTATCGATCGATTCGTCGGGCGATGCGCTCGCGCTCGCGCAGCAGAACGTCGTCGCCAACGGCTTCGACGCCGAACGCGCGACCTGGCTCGACGCCGATGCGTTCAAGACGCTGCGCCGCCTCGTCGACGAAGGCGAGCGTTTCGACCTGATCGTGCTCGATCCGCCGAAGTTCGCGCCGACGCGCGACAGCGTCGATCGTGCGGCGCGCGCGTACAAGGACATCAACCTGAGCGGCTTCAAGCTGCTGCGTCCGGGCGGCCTGCTGTTCACGTACTCGTGCTCGGGCGCGATCGACATGGACCTGTTCCAGAAGATCGTCGCGGGCGCGGCCGCCGACGCGAAGGTCGACGCGCGCATCCTGAAACGGCTCGGCGCGGGCGTCGATCATCCGCTGCTCGCCGCGTTCCCGGAAGGCGAATATCTGAAGGGCCTGCTGTTGCAAATCGTCTGATCGCCCCGATCTAGCGCGGACAACCGCGCCCGTCCCATTGGCGGCGCTGCGTTGCCGCCTGTCGTCCGGACGACGGGCGGGAACTTGACAGGTATGTTTCAATTGTTGGTTGTGCGCCCCGGCTCGCAGCGCGAGGGCGCGACGCACATCCTGTTTTGACCCCGATTCACGAACCACAGGCGATTGACATGGCCACTCCCGTCACCATCCTCACCGGCTTCCTCGGCAGCGGCAAGACGACGCTGCTCAAGCGCATCCTGAACGAACAGCACGGCATGAAGATCGCCGTGATCGAGAACGAGTTCGGTGAAGAGAACATCGACAACGAAATCCTCATCCAGGATTCGAACGAGCAGATCATCCAGATGAGCAACGGCTGCATCTGCTGCACGATCCGCGGCGACCTCGCGCGCACGCTCGGCGATCTCGCCGCGAAGAAGCGCGAAGGCAAGCTCGACTTCGACCGCATCGTGATCGAGACGACCGGCCTCGCGAACCCGGGCCCCGTCGCCCAGACGTTCTTCATCGACAGCGAAATCGCCGACGATTTCCTGCTCGACGCGGTCATCACGCTGGTCGACGCGAAGCACGCGAACGCGCAGCTCGACGAACACGAGGTCGTGCAGCGCCAGGTCGGTTTCGCCGATCGCCTGTTCATCACGAAGTCGGACCTCGTCGACGACCAGACTGTCGCGGGCCTCAAGCACCGCCTGATGCACATGAACCCGAAGGCCGCGATCAAGGTCGTGAATTTCGGCGAAGCGGACATCAAGGAAATCTTCGACCTGCGCGGCTTCAACCTGAACGCGAAGCTCGAGATCGATCCCGATTTCCTCGCCGAGGACGATCACGCGCACGCTCACCACGATCACGGTCATGATCACGATCACGCGAATTGCGACCACGATCACGGTCAATGCGCGCACGATCACGACCATGGCCACCATCATCACCACCACCACGCGCACCACGACGACAAGATCAAGTCGTTCGTGTACCGCAACGACCGCCCGTTCGACCCGAACAAGCTGGAAGACTTCCTCGGCGGCATCCTGCAGATCTACGGCGAGCGGATGCTGCGCTACAAGGGCGTGCTGTACATGAAGGGCGTCGACCGCAAGGTCGTGTTCCAGGGCGTGCACCAGATGATGGGCAGCGACCTCGCGGCGAAGTGGCTGCCGGTCGAGAAGAAGACCAACAAGATGGTGTTCATCGGCGTCGACCTGCCGCAGGACCTGATCACCGACGGCCTCGACGCCTGCCTCGCCTGACCCGCGCGGGCGCCCGCCGCGCCCCGCCGCCCGGCCGCCAGCCCGGGCGGTGGCGGCCGCCGCGCGGCGCCTTTTTCGGGCAGGGTTTCGCCGTCATCGCTTTTTCGCGATTTGCGCGTTATATTTTCTAGATATTGGCGCAGCCGACGGGGATCGACCCGATACGGCGCCCGCTTGCGATTCAGTTACAATACGTGCCCGCTGGAGTACGGCAACAAACAGGCCCGGTTCTTGCTGAACCAGTTTTCCGGGCATCGCAACCGCGCCGGATCGCCCATCCGCCTCCCGGCCGCGGCCGATGCGATGTGCCGCGCAGCACACCGGTTCGCAGCGCGCACAACTCCGCGCCAGGCCTATCCTGGTATTTGAGAACCGGTTTCCAGAGGCTTTCGGCCCCGCGGCGGCAAATCGCAAATGAATGCAAACGCGGTTGCGGGTAATCCCAAAGTGCAGGCAATATCTCTCGATTTGCCGCACATTGAAGAAGCAAGCAGATGACGAAGAAACTCTTGACCGAAGCCGAAATCCTGAAGATGAGCGACAAGGATTACATGAATGAGGATCAGCTCGCCTTCTTCAAAAATCGGCTCGAACAGTTGCAGGCGGACATCCTCAAGAATGCAGGCCAGACGACCGAGAACCTGCGCGAGACGGTGATCGTCCCCGATCCCGCCGACCGCGCGACGATCGAGGAAGAGCACGCGCTCGAGCTGCGTACGCGCGACCGCGAACGCAAGCTCCTCAAGAAGGTTCAGCAGTCGCTCGCCCGCATCGATTCCGGCGATTACGGCTGGTGCGAGGAAACCGGCGAGCCGATCGGCATTCCGCGCCTGCTCGCGCGTCCGACCGCCACGCTGTCGCTCGAGGCGCAGGAGCGCCGCGAGCTGCGCCAGAAGCTGTTCGGCGACTGATCGGGCGGCATTCCGCTCAAACACGCTGCTTCCCGAAAGCGCGCGGCCTGCCGCGCGCTTTTTGTTTTTCCGGCACCGATTCCCGGCCGCCGGCCGATTTGCCTTCCCCTCTTGATATCCCGGCGCCCGCCCTAAAATGAAACGGACGCGCGCCGGGCCGCTTCCCGGCGCACTGCGAGATTTACGCGGCGGCGCCCCGCGCCCCCGCCTTCCCCCGTTTTTCTCAAGGAACGCAGATGGAGCAATTTCACGGCACGACCATCGTTTCGGTCCGGCGCGGCGACAAGGTCGCGCTCGGCGGCGACGGCCAGGTAACCCTCGGCAACATCGTCATGAAGGGTGGCGCGCGGAAAGTGCGGCGGATCTACAACAACCAGGTGCTGGTCGGATTCGCGGGCGGCACCGCCGATGCGTTCTCGCTGCTCGACCGCTTCGAGGCGAAGCTCGAGAAGCACCAGGGCAACCTGACCCGTGCGGCCGTCGAGCTCGCGAAGGACTGGCGCACCGACCGGATGCTGCGCCGCCTCGAGGCGATGCTGATCACGGCCGATGCGACCACCACGCTCGTGATCACCGGCAATGGCGACGTGCTCGACCCGGAAGGCGGGATCTGCGCGATTGGCTCGGGCGGTGCGTACGCGCAGGCCGCGGCCCGCGCGCTCGTCGAGAACACCGAGCTGTCGCCGCGCGAGATCGTCGAGAAGTCGCTCGGGATCGCCGGCGACATGTGCATCTACACGAACCACAACCGCATCATCGAAACGATCGAGTAAGGACAGCCCCATGAGCACCATGACCCCTGCCGAGATCGTCTCGGAACTCGACAAGCACATCATCGGCCAGGCGAAGGCGAAGAAGGCCGTCGCCGTCGCGCTGCGCAACCGCTGGCGCCGCCAGCAGGTCGCCGAGCCGCTGCGCCAGGAAATCACGCCGAAGAACATCCTGATGATCGGGCCGACGGGCGTCGGCAAGACCGAAATCGCGCGCCGCCTCGCGAAGCTCGCCGATGCGCCGTTCATCAAGATCGAAGCGACCAAGTTCACCGAAGTCGGCTACGTCGGCCGCGACGTCGACAGCATCGTGCGCGACCTGATCGAGATCTCGGTCAAGCAGACGCGCGAATCCGAAATGCGCAAGGTGCGCAGCAAGGCGACCGACCAGGCCGAAGACCGCATCCTCGACATCCTGCTGCCGCAACCGCGCGCGGTCGGCTTCGGCGGCAATGCCGAGCACGCGAACGACGACAACAACGCAACCCGTCAGACGTTCCGCAAGCGCCTGCGCGAAGGCCAGCTCGACGACAAGGAAGTCGAGCTCGACCTCGAGCAGCCGTCGGTCGGCATGGACATCATGGCGCCGCCCGGGATGGAAGAGATGACCGAGCAGATCCGCTCGATGTTCTCGAACCTCGGCAGCGGCAAGAAGCAGCGCCGCAAGGTGAAAATCAAGGAAGCGCTGAAGCTGCTGACCGACGAGGAAGCGGCGAAGATGCTGAACGAAGAGGAAGTGAAGACGAAGGCCGTGCAGAACGTCGAGCAGAACGGCATCGTGTTCCTCGACGAGATCGACAAGATCACGTCGCGCAACAACGAAGGCAGCGGCGGCGAAGTGTCGCGCCAGGGCGTGCAGCGCGACCTGCTGCCGCTCGTCGAAGGCACGACGGTCAACACGAAGTACGGGATGGTGAAGACCGATCACATCCTGTTCATCGCGAGCGGCGCGTTCCACCTCGCGAAGCCGAGCGACCTGATTCCGGAACTGCAGGGCCGCTTCCCGATCCGCGTCGAACTCGATTCGCTGTCGGTGAACGACTTCGAAGCGATCCTCGTCGCGACCGACGCGAGCCTCGTCAAGCAGTACCAGGCGCTGCTCGCGACCGAAGACGTACAGCTCGAATTCGCCGACGACGGCATCCGCCGTCTCGCGGAGATCGCGTTCGCGGTCAACGAGAAAACCGAGAACATCGGCGCGCGCCGGCTGTACACGGTGATCGAGAAACTGCTCGAGGAAGTGTCGTTCTCGGCGGGCAACCATGCGAGCGAGCGCGTGACGATCGACGCGAAGTATGTCGACCGCGCACTCGGCGAAGTGTCGCAGGACGAAGACCTGTCGCGCTACGTGCTGTAACGCGCGCGGCGCCGGATGCGAGACGGGCGGCCCCTTCGGGGGTCGCCCGTTTTCGTTGGTGCGCCGCTTACTGGCGCACCGGCTTCTTCGCGAGCTTGCGCTGCAGCGTGCGGCGGTGCATGTTCAGCGCACGCGCGGTCGCCGAAATGTTGTTGTTGTTCTCGGCCAGCACGCGCTGGATGTGCTCCCATTCAAGCCGGTCCACCGACAGCACGACCGGGTTCTCCAGCGCCTCGTCGGCCTGCACTTCGGTCGCGTTGGTCTGCAGCGCGGCCAGGATCGACTCGACGTTCGCCGGCTTCGCGAGGTAGTTGTCGGCACCCTCCTTCACGGCCTGCACGGCGGTCGCGATGCTCGCGTAGCCGGTCAGCACCAGAATCCGCGCATCGGGCTGCAGGTCGCACAACGGCGCGATCAGGCTCAGTCCCGAATCCTCGCCGAGATGCAGGTCGACGGTGATGAACTGGAACTTGCCGCCCGCGGCGAGCCGCAGCGCCGCCTCCTTGTCATGCGCCTGCTGGACCGCGTAACCGCGGCGCTCGAGGCCGCGCGCGAGCGTGCCCGCGAACACCTCGTTGTCGTCGATCACCAGGAAATTGTTCTCGCTCATGGGGTTTCTCCGTCTACGTGTTGGTTGAGGCCGCCGGCAGCGCGACGCGCACGACCGGCAGGCGCAGCACGGCCCGCGTGCCGCGCCCGGCCGGCGCGCCAGTTGGGCGGCCGTCCGGCGTGCCGGCTGGCCGGTCGGCTGCATGTGCGCCCGCGCGTTGTCCCGATGCGGCCGCCGCGTGGCCATTCGCCGCACCGCCGGCCCGCCCGTTGCCGCCCGCCGCGCGCGGCGTGACGTCGGACAGTTCGATCTCGCCGCCCAGCCGCGCGGCCGCGCTAAACGCCAGATACAGGCCGACGCCGTGCCCGCCCTGCGTACTGTCGACCGGCATCGCGCCGAGCGATTCGCGCAGCGCGGCCGGAATACCGGGCCCGTCGTCGCATACCTCGAATTCGATTTCGTCGGCCGTGCCGCCATGCGCGACCTTCGCAGCAAGCGTCACGCGCTGCGGGCTCGCGCGCGCGGCGTTGTCGAGCAGGATCGTCAGGATCTGGCCGGCCGCGACCGTATCGTCGAGCGCGACGCCCGCCGGGCGCGCGCCGAGCAGTTCGAACTGCACGTGCGGATGCCGCAGACGCCAGTGCTCGACGAACGTGTCGAGCCAGTCGTCCACCGGCTGGCGGCTCGCCGGCGCGCTCGCGCGGCTGCGCAGGCGCGCGAGCGCCGACGTGCAGAGCGTCATCTGTTCCTCGAGCACCTTCAGGTCGGCCTCGTAGCGCGCCAGCCCCGGATCGGCGCGCGCCGCGTCGCGCAGCTCCTCGGCGAGCATCGCGATCGTCGACAGCGGCGTGCCCATTTCATGCGCGACGGTGGCGGCCTGCACACCGAGCGCAACGGCCCGCTCGTCGCGCAGCAGGTGCTGCTGCGCCTCGCCGAGCGCCGCGTCGCGCTGGCGCAGCGCGTTCGACATGCGCGCGACGAACCACGCGATCAGCCCGACGCTGACCATGAAGTTCGCCCACATGCCGGTACGGTAGTAATCGAACAGGTTCGCCGGGTTGTCCATGTTGAGCGGCACCGAGTCGAAGCCGAGCGCCGCGTAGCAGGCGACCGCGAACGCCGCGAGCCAGATCATCAGGTGCCACGGCAGCACCGCCGCCGCGATCGCGAGCGACGGCAGGTACAGCGACACGAACGGGTTGGTCGTCCCGCCCGACAGGAACAGCAGCGCGGACAGCGCGCCGAGGTCGACCCACAGCTGGCCGAGCAGCTCGAAATTGGTCTCGGGCCGCGCGCGCAGCACGCGCACCCAGGTCAGTGCGTTGAAAACGATTTCGAGCGCGATGACCATCAGCATCGCCGGCAGCGGCAGATGCACGCCAAAATAGGTCTGCACGACGCCGATCGTCACGAGCTGGCCGATGATCGCAAGATTGCGCAGCCAGAACAGGTGACTGAGGTTGACGCGCCCGGTGGTGGTGATTCGTTGCATCCGGGCAGTTTACCCGTTTAGCGCCCGGCGCCTCTAGCGGGGCCGGATCGATGCGCACGAACGGGCGCGGCGCGGCGCCGTCAACCGGCCGCGCCGGCCATGCGCTGTGCGATCTCGTCGGCCAGGCACTCGGGGCATCGGCACCGCGCGCCGGCCGCGGGCGGCGTGCCGCCGGGCGGCACCGGCATCGCCGCGCACCAGCAGTCGAACGGCTGCGTATGCGCGCCGCAGTCGAAGCCGCGCCCGCAGTGCGGGCAGCGCGCACGGCGCGGGGCGGAACGGGCGTCGGCGGCGGAATCGGTCATGGCGCAATCGCGGAAGCGGGCGGGACATCGCCCCACGCGACAAGCATAGCGCGGCGGCTGGATTTTGCACGCCGGTCGCCTGACCGAACGCCATCGGAAACGCACGTTGGCCAGCCCGCCGGCACCGCCCGCGCGGCGCCGCCCGAATCGCGCCGCGCCATAGCCGGCGGGCCGCCGCGTGCGTTGCCGGGCCGCGCCGCCGGTGTTCCGGCCAGCCCAAAAACCCGATGCTGCGCTGCGCCACTCCTGTACAATTCGGCCTGTTTCAACCGTTCCCAGCCAGAGCCGCCGCCATGTCCGAGCCCATCGACCTCTCGCAGATCGCCCCCACGCTGAAAGCAGAAATCCTCGCGGAAGCGCTGCCGTACATCCGCCGTTACCACGGCAAGACCGTGGTCATCAAATACGGCGGCAACGCAATGACGGAAGAGCGGCTCAAGCAGGGCTTCGCGCGCGACGTGATCCTGCTGAAACTGGTCGGCATCAACCCGGTGATCGTCCACGGCGGCGGTCCGCAGATCGATCACGCGCTGAAGAAGATCGGCAAGGCCGGCACCTTCATCCAGGGCATGCGCGTCACCGACGAAGAGACGATGGAAGTCGTCGAATGGGTGCTGGGCGGCGAAGTGCAGCAGGACATCGTGATGCTGATCAACCACTTCGGCGGCCACGCGGTGGGCCTGACGGGCAAGGACGGCGGCCTGATTCACGCACGCAAGCTGCTGATGCCGGACCGCGACAACCCGGGCCAGTACATCGACATCGGCCAGGTCGGCGAGGTCGAGGCGATCAACCCCGCGGTCGTGAAGGCGCTGCAGGACGACGCATTCATCCCGGTGATCTCGCCGATCGGCTTCGGCGAAGATGGCCTGTCGTACAACATCAACGCCGACCTCGTCGCGGGCAAGCTCGCCACGGTGCTGAACGCCGAGAAGCTGCTGATGATGACCAACATCCCGGGCGTGATGGACAAGGACGGCAACCTGCTGACCGACCTGTCCGCACGCGAGATCGACGCGCTGTTCGAAGACGGCACGATCTCGGGCGGCATGCTGCCGAAGATCTCGTCGGCGCTCGACGCCGCGAAGAGCGGCGTGAAGTCGGTGCACATCGTCGACGGCCGGATCGAGCATTCGGTGCTGCTGGAAATCCTGACCGAGCAGCCGTTCGGCACGATGATCCGCTCGCATTGAGACCACGCAGCAAGACCGCCACACCCGACTTGCCGGCCCCGCTGCGGCGCCGGCGCGTGTCGCGCAGCCGGCCCCGCGCCGGCGCGCCGGTGTGGCTGTTCGATCTCGACAATACCCTTCACCACGCATCGCACGCGATCTTTCCCGAGATCAACCGCGCGATGACGCAATACATCATCGATGCACTGCAGGTCGAGCGTGCCGAAGCCGACCGCCTGCGCAACGGCTACACCGAGCGCTACGGCGCCGCGCTGCTCGGCCTCACGCGCCATCACCCGATCGACCCGCACGACTTCCTGCGCGTGGTCCACACGTTTTCCGACCTGCCCGCGATGGTGCGCGCCGAGCGCGGCCTCGCGCGCATCGTCGCCGCGCTGCCGGGCCGCAAGTTCGTGCTGACCAACGCGCCCGCGAACTACGCACGCGCGGTGCTGCGGGAGCTGCGCATCGAGCGGCTGTTCGAGCGCGTGATCGCGATCGAGCACATGCGTGATCGCCGCACGTGGCGCGCGAAGCCCGATCGTGCGATGCTGCGCAGGACTTTGCGCGCCGTGCATGCACGGCTCACGGATGCGATCCTCGTAGAAGACACCCGCAGCCACCTGAAGCGCTACAAGCGCCTCGGCATCGGCACCGTATGGATCACCGGCCACCTGCCGGGCCATCTGCCGAACGTCGGCCGACCGCATTATGTCGACCAGCGCATTCGTTCGTTAAAATCGCTGCGACTGGGCACACGATCGGGGCGACAAAAATGCAGCCGACTTACCCGCAGGACCACGCCGTAAAGGAAGACCAGGCCACACCGTCCCGCCCGCGCCCGAAACCGGGCGAGCGGCGCGTGATGATCCTGCAGACCCTCGCCGCGATGCTCGAGGCGCCCAAGCCCGAGAAAATCACGACCGCCGCGCTCGCAGCCCGGCTCGACGTGTCGGAAGCCGCGCTCTACCGGCATTTCACCAGCAAGGCGAAGATGTACGAAGGGCTGATCGAGTTCATCGAGCAGGCGCTGTTCGGGCTCGTGAACCAGATCGTCGCGAAGGAGCCGAACGGCGTGCAGCAGGCGCGCACGATCGCGCTGACGATGCTCAATTTCGCCGCGAAGAACCCGGGCATGACACGCGTGCTGACCGGCGAGGCGCTGGTCGGCGAGGACGAGCGGCTGACCGAACGCGTAAACCAGCTGCTCGACCGGATCGAGGCGACCGTCAAGCAATGCCTTCGGGTCGCGCGCACGGAAGCCAACGCGCCGCAGGACGGCGCCGCACCGTTCGCGCTACCGGCCGACTACGATCCGGCCGCCCGCGCGAGCCTGCTCGTCTGCTACGTGATCGGCCGATGGCACCGCTTCGCAAAGGGCGGGTTCCAGAAGCCGCCGGGCGAGCAGGCCGATGCGCATTTGCGGTTGATCCTGCAGTAACGCCCGAGGCGCGGACGTGCGCGCTGCGAGCACGCCGTCTGGCGTCGCACTCGCTTGGCGACACGCGTCAATGCCCAGGCGCCGATTCCGCGCTCGCCGTGGCACACGGCATCGCCTCACCTGTCCGCACCCGCGGTACTGACGGCCTGAATCGGCGCGGGGTTCATATCCCGCGCACGCCGTCATTAATTCGCCATCCTCAATATATCCCTGCCTGAATCGGCCGCCGAGGCGAGCCGAATCCATCAGACAGCCTCTCGATCCTTGCGGCGCTCCCGCAACGTCGACGTCCCGGCACGGGTGTGCGGCATGCGAGTCACGGCCCTTGACGATTCTTAAAAGAAATTTAGTACTCGAACTAGATTAAAGCCACTCAACTTAGAAATCGTCCCATTCTTTCGAATGACTTACTTCGGAACAATAGCACCTGTTTCCCGCAGCTGCTGCCGCCCCGCAGCAGCGATGCGCGACAGCGCGATGGAAACGTCCGTGCGTCGTCTTTCGACGCGAGGCCCTTACTAACAGGTACTTAAATGTCCAAAAAAGCACTTTCCATTCTGATGGCGACAGCAGGTCTCCTCGCCGCGGCCTCGTCGGCTCAGGCAGCTGACGGCACGATCACGATCACCGGCGAAATCACCGCCCAGACCTGCAACATCTCGGGCGACGGCGGCGGCAAGGATTTCACCGTCACGCTGCCCAACGTGTCGGCCTCGGCACTCTCGGCGGCCGGCTCGACGGCCGGCCGCAAGCCGTTCCGCATCAACCTGTCGAACTGCTCGCCGAATTCGGGCAACGCATCGGTGTACTTCGAGCCGGGCACGACGGTCAACGCGCAAACGGGTCAGCTGTTCAACGCGACGGGTGACGCGAAGAACGTCGAGGTCGGCCTCCTGAACAAGGACGGCTCGAACATCAAGCTCGGCGCGGCACAAGCGCAGCAGAACTCGCAGACGGTGCCGATCGCAAGCGGCTCGGCGGAGCTCAACTACTACGCGCAATACGTTGCAACCGGCGGCGCGGCCACGGCCGGCACGGTCAATACGTCGGTCATGTATTCGGTCTCGTACCAGTAACGCGGTCTGCCGACCGGCGGCCCGGGCACGCGATGCAGTGGTGCTGCACGGGCCGCGTCCGACCAACAGTGAACTGTCCATCTATAAGGAGAAATCGGCGATGGGAATGCCAATGAACTTGCGTTTGAGCGTGGGCGCAGCAATGCTGATCGCGTCGCTGTCCGGCCTGACCACCGCGGATGCAAGCGTCGTGATCGGCGGAACGCGTGTGATCTATCCGGAAAAGGAGCGCGAGGTCACGGTCAAGATGACCAACGAGGGCGACCGGCCTTCGCTCGTCCAGGCATGGATCGACGACGGCCACGCGAACGCACTGCCCGACGACTCGAAGGTACCGTTTACGCTGACGCCGCCGTTGTTCCGTCTCGATCCGAAGAAAGGCCAGAGCCTGCGGCTGATCTATACGCAGGAACCGCTCGCGCAGAATAAGGAAACGCTGTACTGGCTCAACGTGCTCGACGTCCCACCTCAGGCGACCGGCGATTCGAATGATCCGAACATGCTGCAGCTCGCGTTCCGCACGCGCATCAAGCTGTTCTTCCGCCCGGCGGCACTGCAAGGCGTCGCCGACGAATCCGCGGAAAAGGTCACCTGGAATTTCGCGCCGAAGTCCAGCGGCGGCTATGCGCTGCAAGCGACGAATCCGACGCCCTACCACGTGACATTCACCAAGCTGGTCGTCAAGTCCGGCGGCGCGACCTGGACCGACGACAAGGGCGGCATGGTCAAGCCGGGCGCCACCGAACAATTCGACGTCGGCAACGTGCCGTCACCGTTGGGCGCGCCGATCGAAGTCGACTATACGTTCCTCAACGATTACGGCGCCGCCATCGAAGGCCGTTACGCGCCGAAAAAGGCGCACTGACACAGCCCGACCGTTTCTGACTCAACCCGTCGTTGACCTGCGGTGCGGCCCTCGCACCGGCACAGGTAGACCGTCGCTCGCGTTATGACGATGCGGCATCAACATATTGAATTCATGCGAGCGAATCATCACATTCAACCACTGGAGTCCCCGCGTTTAGCCCTCAAGCCGGGCTATCTGCTCGTCATGGCGACGCTCGGCGGCTGGACGGCCGGTGCATTTGCCGCCGACGCGTCAACCACTCCGGCAGAGCACTTCGATGTCGCGCAGGTTCAGTTCAATGACACGTTGATGATGAAACCGCGCGGCCAGCGGCTCGACCTCGATCGCTTCGCGAAAGGCAACCCGGTTCCGGCCGGCGAGTACCTGGTCGACCTCTACGTGAACGAAACGTGGACCGGCCGCTCGACCGTACGCTTCGATGCACCGGCAGGCGCGGTCAGCGCGACGCCGTGCCTCGATCGCACGGTCGTGAGCCGGCTCGGCCTCGACAGCGAGACGCTGACCGATGCGGCGCGCGCCGAGCTGGCTCGCGTGCAGGCCGGCGAGTGCACGGACGTCGCCAGTCTGGTGGCCGGCGCTACGATTGAATTCGACCTGTCCGAGTTGCGGCTGAACGTGAGCATTCCGCAGGCATCGCTGCTGCGCAATCCACGCGGTTACGTGAGTCCGGAACTGTGGGACAGTGGCGTGCCGAGCATGACGCTCAAGTACGACGCAAACGTGTTCCGGAACATGTCGTCCGGCTATGACAGCACGCAGGCCTATCTCGGGTTGCACGGGGGCGCCAATCTCGGCAACTGGCATTTCCGCCACAACGGGTCCTACAGCGCGCAATCCCAAGGGCCGAGCCGCTACCGGAGCCTCAATACCTACCTGCAGCGCGACCTGCCCGCATGGCGCAGCCAGCTGAAGATCGGTGAGACCTATACCGACGGCACGCTGTTCGAGAGCGTCGGCATGCGCGGCGCCACGCTCGAATCGGACGACCGGATGCTGCCCGATTCGATGCGCGGCTATGCGCCGATGATCCGCGGCGTCGCCACGAGCAATGCGCACGTCGAAGTGTCGCAGAACGGCGCGCTGCTGTACGAAACCAACGTCGCGCCCGGCCCGTTCGAGATCAACGACCTGTACCCGACCGGTTACGGCGGCAACCTGCTCGTCACGGTCACCGAGGCCGACGGCAGGAAGCACAGCTTCACAGTGCCATATGCGGCGGTCGTGCAGTCGCTGCGCCCTGGCATCTCGCGTTTCGGTGTCGCAGTGGGCCAGTTGCGCGAGCCGCTGCTCGAGCGTCACCCGAATTTTGCGCAGGCCACCTATCAGCGCGGCATCAGCAACCTGCTGACCGGCTATGTCGGGGCCATCGTCGCGGAAAACTATCTGGCCGGGCTGGTCGGTGCCGCGTTCAACACGCCGGCCGGCGCTTTCGCGGTCGATGTCACGCAGGCGAGCGCCCGCATCCCGGGCGTGTCGGCCACGAGCGGCCAGAGCGTGCGCGTCAGCTACAGCAAGTCCGTCGAAGCGACGGGCACCAACGTCGCGGTCGCCGCGTACCGTTACTCATCGCGCGGATACTGGGGCATGCGCGATGCGATGCATGCCCGGGAACAAGCGGCGGCAGGCCGGGATCCGGGCGACGTGTACCGGCAGCGCAACCAGGTTCAACTGACGCTGAACCAGACGCTCGGCGAAGGGCGCGGCACGCTGTTCGCGATCGGCTCGTCGTCCAGCTACTGGAATCGGCAAGGCACGACCACGCAGTTCCAGGTCGGCTACAACAACAGCCTGCGGATCGCCGGCCTCAACGTGAGCTACAACCTGTCGGTGTCGAGGCAGCGTGACGGCTATTCGGGCAACCTGAACAATCAGGTCTATGCGAACGTGACCATCCCGCTCGGCCGGCGCTCGTACTCGCCGACGTTGAGCTCGAGTATCGCGCACGACAACCAGGGCGGCACCACCGGCCAGATGTCGCTGACCGGCACGCTCGGCGAATCCGGCGCGCTCACCTACGGCTTGAACACCACCACCGGCGGCGGCACGACGTCGGGCGGCGGCAACGTGCAGTATCGCAGCCCGTTCGCGACTTTCTCGGGCAGCGCGACCGGCGGCAGCGGCTACTCGAGCGTATCCGTCGGCGTATCGGGCGGCGTCGTCGGTCATGCGGGCGGTGTCACGCTGGCCAACGATCTCGGCGATACCGTCGCGATCATCGAGGCCAAGGACGCCGTCGGCGCCCGTATCACCAACGGCACGGACGTTCGGATCGGCCGGCGCGGCTATGCGGTGCTGCCGTATCTGACGCCGTACAAAATGAACTCAATCGAGCTCGACCCGAAGGGCATTCCGCTCGACGTGGAGATGCTGACGACGAGCCAGCAGGTCGCACCGCGCGCGAATTCGGTGGTGAAGCTCAAGTTCGGCACCATCAGCGGACGCGCGGTGCTGCTCGGGATTCATCAGCCGGACGGCACGCCCATTCCGTTTGGCAGCGCGGTGGTCGACGAGGAAGGCAATTCGATCGGCATGGCGGGCCAGGGCGGCACGGTATTCACGCGCGGCCTGAATGATTCGGGTGTGCTGACCGCGAAATGGGGCGACCGCGCCAATCAGGCCTGTTCGTTCTCCTACAGTTTGCCGACGGAGCGGAGCAAACATTCCGCATACGCGCGGATGGACGCGAAATGCGATTACTCGCTGGTCAAGGCCCGGCCGTAAGCCGTTCCACATGCTGCCGACTCCTTCGAACACACAATTTTTTACGGTGAGGTTTCATGAAGTTCACCCCACGCAGATTCGTCATTCATCTTCTCAGGCTGCTCATCGTCTGGTTGATACCGGTGACATGCGGTTTCGGCACTGCGCATGCGCAAGCATGCAAGTTCGACAAGCCCAACCAGGTATCTAGCTGGTACTTCACCTTCGGTAATGGAGGGAAACTCGTCATTCCACCCAATTTGCCGAATGGCGCCGTACTTGGAACCGCCACTACGGAATTTGAGTACGTCTGTGACACCAATCCCCCCCTGCACGGCAAGCCCGGCGGATGGGAGATCCAGTTCGGGCAGTGGTTCTGGCAGACCAAAATGCCGGGTGTCTACAGCATCGGCACTTTTACCGGCTGGGAGCACTATCTATACATCGGCATTCGCACGACGAACCTGGATACGGGTGAAGTCATGATGCTCCCCTCTACTGCTCAGCGGTGGGCGCCACCGTTCGGTGAGACCGGGCCCGTCCGAGGCGTGGTGAGGGTCAAGAAAGAGCTGATCAAAGTGGACGACATGATCTACAACTATCCCAATGCAACGCTATTCTCACCTACTCAATTCGATTCGGAGATACGAATACACAACAGGAATACCAATGCACCTGCGGCGATTTGGAGAAGCTATTGGAAGGAAACCGGGAACATCGCGCTCACCCCGGTCAGCTGTACCGTCCTGACGAAAAACCAGACCGTCCCGCTGCCACCGGTCGCCGCCAGCAAGCTGAATGCGGTCGGCATGACAGCTGGCGATCGCGACTTCGCCATCGGCCTGTCCTGCAAGTCCGGCACGAGCCTCTACGTGACGCTGACGGACCTGACCAATCCGGGAAACATGGGCAATGCCCTCACGCTCACGCCGGACGCCACGGCGAAGGGCGTCAAGCTGCGGATTCTCAGGAACGGCCAACCCGTCAGCTACGGTCCCGATTCGGGCGCGGTCGGCAACCCGAACCAGTGGTACGTCGGATCGTCAGGGTCGGTAAGCAGCATCCCGCTGAGCGCGCAATACATCGCGACCGGAGCCGTATCGGGCGGGACGGTCAAGGGCGCCGCGACGTTCACGTTGAGCTATCAGTGAACGCGTCGCACTCGATCAAAGCAATTCGGCAGTGCGCCGGCCGCAACCCAATTTCAAGCGGTAGGCGCGCTCCATCGGTCACCGTCCGATCGGTGACCAAAACAAGCTTCTGATTAGCAGTCCGACAGGACTTCATCGGAAGGTGCTTATCGGATGAACTCGACATGCCGCACGCACGGCCAATCCCGGCGTGCAGGCGGCACGACGACGGAGTCCGCGTTTTTTCCAACCAGTACTTGAGGAAATTGATATGAAATTCGCTCTCTCCAGCATCGCTGCTCTCACCGTCGCAGCCGCAGCCATGATGCCGGCCGTCTCGCACGCCGCCGACGGCACGATCACCATCAACGGCAAGATCGGTACGCAGACCTGCACGATCGACGGCAACGGCACGGGCGGCAAGGACTTCACGGTCGCGCTGCCGAAGGTGTCGACGTCGTCGCTCGCCAGCGGCGGCTCGACGGCAGGCCGCACGCCGTTCAAGATCGGCCTGAAGAACTGCTCGCCGGCCACCGGCAACGTCTTCACGCATTTCGAGGCAGGCACGACGGTCAACTCGACCACCGGTCAGCTGCTCAACGCATCGGGCACCGCGAAGAACGTCGAAGTCGGCCTGCTCAACGGCGATACGACCAATATCGGCGTCGGCAAGGCCGATGAAAATTCGAAGGCGGTCGCGCTGAAGGACGGCGCTGCAGACCTGCCGTACTACGCCCAGTATGTCGCGACGGGCGGCGCAGCAGGTCAAGGCACGGTGAACACCTCGGTGATGTACTCGATCATGTATCAGTAAAGTCCGAGCGCCGGTGCGCGTCCTGCGCGCCGGCTCGTACCAGGGCGCGGGGGCGCGCGCCCCTTCCCCGACATCCTCGGCGGACCAACGCGCCATCGATCCGCGTGCCGACGGAATTGTCGTTCGAGCAGTCGTCACTGCCTCTCGCCTCTTTCAGGATTCCCTCATCAACCCGGCCGGCAACGCTCACGCCGGGCGGCACGCAATTGGCCAGCGCAGTTCCAGGCCCGCTACACACCACCCACGCCTCCAATCATTCAGGCAACGGGCACCGAAGCACCTTCCCGCCTCACGTGTCCCCCGTGCCGTTCGTCGGTTTCCTCCGAAAATTCGAACTCGTCCAATATCCAAACCTGCTCAACAAAACTACTTTTCACCTGTTCAAGACAAGAAAGGTGATCTGGTGAACCGCAGTTATTTCCTCTCGTCCCGAGCGCGCGTCCGCCTGTACGTCGCACATTCGGCCCTGCTCGCCGGCGCGGCGATGTCGTCGCCGTCAACCGCACAAGTCACGGGCGGCGGCCCGCAGCAAGCCGACGGCATTGAACTCGAAGTCGCGCCGGGTGAATATTCGACGCACGAGGCCGGCAAAGCGGTGCTTTCCGCGATCAACGGCGGCATCCTGACGACCGGCGGCAGGACCCGCGTTTTTTCAACCGGCAACGGCGCGGCGGGCGCCGCCGCATGGGGCAGCGCGTCGCGCGTCGTGCTGCGCGATACGGAAATCCGGACCCGCGGCGGCTCCAGCGCCGGCATCGATCTTCGTAATGGTGCCAACGCGACTGCGGAGCGCATTTCCATCGATACCGACGGCGACTACGCGCATGGCGCGTCCGTCGACGGCACCAACGCGCGCCTCACGCTCTCCGACAGCGTGATCGTGACACGCGGCAAGGAAGCGCATGGCATCACGGCGATCCTGGCGCCGGGCGGCACCATCGAGGTGGCCGACACGCTGGTCCGTACCAGCGGCCTGTTCGGCGTCGGCCTGTCCATCAGTTACGGCGGTGTCCGCGCGACACTGACCCGCACCGATATCCGCACGGACGGCGACTACGCGTCGGTGCTGTACCTGCCGAGCGCCTCCACGGTCGCACTGAACGACTCGCACCTCGAAACCGCCGGCGACTACGCGCTCGGCGTGGACACGCGCGAGGGCAGCGTCGAACTCGCGGGCACGCGCGTCATCACGCACGGCAAGAGCGCGCACGGGCTTTATGCATCGAAGGAATACACCGATACGCCTGTCGTCGATGCAACCGATACGTTGGTGACCACCACCGGCGACCGCGCAATCGGCGTGATCGCCCGCCTCGGCGGCAAGATCTCGATGACGCGCGGCGGCATCACCACGAGCGGCGAACGCGCGCGCGGCGTGATGTCGGCCGGCGCGGACTCCGTCGCGTCGCTCGTCGATACGAGCGTCGAAACGCAGGGCAAGCAAGCCGTTGCGCTTTATTCGAGTTCAGGCGGCACAATCGACCTGGTGCGGACCAGCGCGCGCGCGACCGGCGAAGGCGCCCCCGCAGCGGCCGTCTACGGCGGTACGCTGACGATCGACGACGGTTCGCTGGTCAGCGAACGCCACGGCGCGATCGACGCGTCCGACGCGACCATCGCGCTGAAGAACGGCACGCGCGCCATCGGCGGCAACGGCACACTGCTGTCGGTCCATGCAGAGTCAAGCGCACCCGTGCGCCTCACGCTCGACACCGGCTCCCGTGCCGACGGCGACATCGTCAACCTGCCGACCGACGACGGCAGTGCGACCGATGCCGTGACGAACGTCGCGCTCGCCAATGCATCCGAGTGGACCGGCGCGACCGACGTGGTCCGCACGCTGTCGCTCGACACGAACAGCCGCTGGACCGTCACCGCCGATTCGACGGTCGGCTCCGTCGCCCTGAACGATTCGACGATCGAGTTCGCCGCGCCCGCGGCACGCGGCATGCCGACGCCGCGCACGCTCGTCGTGACGGGCGACTATGCGGCCCGCAACGGCCGGCTCGTCCTCCATACGACGCTGCAGGACGACGCGTCGCCCACCGACCGCCTCATGATCGACGGCGGCCGAGCGTCCGGCGACACCGGTATCGTCGTCAAGCGTTCGGGCGGCGACGGTGCGCCGACGACCATCGGCATCCCGCTCGTCGAAACCCGCAATGGCGGCACGACGGACGTGTCGGCATTCACCCTCGATGCGGGATCCGACGGCTACCGGAATGGCTTCGGCACGTTGTCCGCGGGCGGCTACGACTACATGCTCAAGCGCGGCGGCAACGGCGGGCAGGAAGAAGACTGGTATCTCGTGTCCGCTGCGAAGCCTCAGCCGCCGGTTCCACCCGGCCCCGTCGACCCGGTTCCGCCCGGCCCGGTCGATCCCGAGCCGCCGATCGTGCCGGAAATCACTCCGCCGCCGCGTGCCGCCGCACCGGAGCCCGATGCGTATCTGGCGAATGCCGATGCAGCCTCGATGATGGCCGTCCATACGCTGCATCAGCGTGAAGACGCGTCACTGCGCACGGGCGCGGCCGCGACAGGGCCGCTCGACGGCGCGGTATGGCTGCGCGCCGAAGGCCAGATGACGTCGATGTCGGGCGGCAATCGCAGCGTGTCGGGCAACGGTCGGTTGATTCACGCCGGCGCCGACCTGCTCCGCTTCGAAGACGGTCACGGCGGCAGCGTGCGCGTCGGCGCGATGGGCATGTACGGCAGCCAGACGAACTGGTCGACGCGTCCGCTGTGGAATGCGATCGAGCACCGCGTGATGAACGCCACCGCGCGCGGCAGCGTCTCCGGCTACAACGTCGGCCTGTATGGCACGTGGTACGGCAACCGTGACATCCTGACCGGCCCTTATGTCGACGCATGGTTCATGTATGGCGCCTACGCGAACAGCGTCGGCGGCAGCCTCGCTGCCGACTCGTACCGTTCGCGCACCCTCACGGGCTCGGTCGAAACGGGCTATTCATTGCCCTTCTACGAGCGGGGCGACACACGATTCTTCGTCGAGCCCGAAGCGCAGCTCGTCGTATCCGACTATCGCGCGGATGCACACGGCACGGCCGGCGGCCGCGTCGACGGCCAGGGCTCCACCGACGTGCTCACCCGCCTGGGCGTGCGCGTGCATGGCATCACCGCGATGCCGCATGGACGCGAACTTCGGCCGTTCATCGAGGCAAACTGGTGGCACGGCCCCGGCTCGCGCTCGCTGACGCTCGATCGCAATGCGTTCTCGTTCAGCGTGCCGCGCGACCGGGCTGCCGTCCGGATCGGCGCAACCGGGCAGTTGAGCCGGCAATTCTCGATATCGGCGAGCATCGGCGTGGAAGGCAATCTGTCCGACTACTCGGTGGTAAAGGGACAGTTCTCGGCGAAATACCGCTGGTGAAGTCGTCGGCGGCCAGCGAGGTGTGAAATCCGCGCCCCGCGGAATTCCGCTATACTCCTCCGACTGCCGCCCGCTTGGCGGCAGTCGGAAGCGCGCCGATTTGCTGACTCGATTGCGGGCGCGCGAACCGGCCGGGGCGTTGATGTGTCGATGCGTCGTTCCCCGGCGGTTCACTACAAATGCGGCTAAAGAGGTCGTCAGCCGCGCATCTCCGACTCCGCGCCTCGCCGACACCATTTAGCCGCCCAGTCATAAGGCGGAACGAATGGAATCGATCGGCATCGTCGCTCCACAGACCATGCACTTCGCCGAACCGCTGCGCTTGCAAAGCGGCAGCGTGCTCGGCAACTATCAGCTCGTCGTCGAGACGTACGGCGAGCTCAACGCCGCGCGCTCGAACGCGGTGCTCGTCTGCCACGCGCTCAACGCGTCGCACCACGTCGCCGGCGTCTACGCGGACGATCCGCGCAGCACCGGCTGGTGGGACAACATGGTCGGCCCCGGCAAGCCGCTCGACACCAACCGCTTCTTCGTGATCGGCGTGAACAACCTCGGCTCGTGTTTCGGCTCGACCGGCCCGATGAGCATCGACCCGTCGACCGGCAAGCCCTATGGCGCGAGCTTCCCGGTCGTCACCGTCGAGGACTGGGTGCACGCGCAGGCGCGCGTCGCGGATGCCTTCGGCATCGAGCGCTTCGCCGCGGTGATGGGCGGCAGCCTCGGCGGGATGCAGGCGCTCGCGTGGAGCCTGATGTATCCGGAGCGCGTCGCGCACTGCATCGACATCGCGTCGACGCCGAAGCTGTCCGCGCAGAACATCGCGTTCAACGAGGTCGCGCGCTCGGCGATCCTGTCCGATCCCGACTTCCACGGCGGCGACTACTACGCGCACGGCGTGAAGCCGAAGCGCGGCCTGCGCGTCGCGCGGATGATCGGCCACATCACGTACCTGTCCGACGACGACATGGCCGAGAAATTCGGCCGCGCGCTGCGCCGCGCCGACGGCGCGCTCGACGCGTACAACTTCAGCTTCGACGTCGAATTCGAGGTCGAGTCGTACCTGCGCTACCAGGGCGACAAGTTCGCCGACTACTTCGACGCGAACACCTACCTGCTGATTACGCGCGCGCTCGACTACTTCGACCCGGCGAAGGCGTTCGACGGCAACCTGACGGCCGCGCTCGCGCACACGCAGGCGAAATACCTGATCGCGAGCTTCTCGACCGACTGGCGTTTCGCGCCGGCACGCTCGCGCGAGATCGTGAAGGCGCTGCTCGACAACAAGCGCACGGTCAGCTACGCGGAAATCGATGCGCCGCACGGCCACGACGCGTTCCTGCTCGACGACGCGCGCTATCACAACCTGCTCCGCGCGTATTACGAACGAATTGCCAACGAGGTGGGCGCATGAACCAGCAAGCGCTGAATTCCCTGTCCGCGCGCGCGGACTTCCGCACGATCGCGCGCTGGGTCGAACCGCGCTCGACGGTGCTCGACCTCGGTTGCGGCGACGGCTCGCTGCTCGCGCTGCTGATGGAAGAACTGGACGTGACCGGCTACGGGATCGAGCTGAACGACGCGGGCGTGCTCGCCAGCGCGAAGAACGGCATCAACGTGATCCAGCAGAACCTCGAAGACGGCCTGCGCCTGTTCGAGGACCACAGCTTCGACATCGCGATCCTGTCGCAGACGTTGCAGACGATTCACCAGACGGCTGCGATCCTGCGCGAAACCGCGCGGGTCGGCCGCGAGTGCATCGTGTCGTTCCCGAACTTCGGCTACTGGCCGCACCGGCTGTCGGTGCTGAACGGCCGGATGCCGGTGTCGAAGTCGCTGCCTTACCAGTGGCACAACACGCCCAACGTGCGGGTGCTGACGATCGAGGATTTCGAGGCGCTCGCGCCCGAAGTCGGTGTGACGATCCTCGACCGCGTGGTGCTGCACGAAGGCCAACCGATTCGATGGGGAGCGAACTGGCGTGGTAGTCTTGCTGTCTACCGCGTCAAGCGCAGCTGAGCCGGGGAGCCGTTGACGGACGCCGACGGCCCGCACGCACGTGCGGCCGCGCCGCTGCGCGACCCGCGCCGCCGCCTGTGCTGCCGCCGCCATCAGTCAACGCTACCCAGTTCCAGTCCATGTCGAAAACGCCACACGAGGCGCCCGCACTCACCGCTCACGAGGATCACCCCGGCTGGCGCGCCTATCTGAACACGCACATGCTGATCTGCGTGTTCCTGGGCTTCACGTCGGGTCTGCCCCTCTTCACGCTCGTCTACCTCGTGCAGGCATGGCTGCGCTCCGAGGGCGTGAACCTGAAGGAAATCGGCCTGTTCGCGCTGATCCAGTTCCCGTATACGTGGAAGTTCCTGTGGGCGCCGCTGATGGACCGCTACGTCCCGCGACTACCCGGCTGGCGGCCGGGCCGCCGGCGCGGCTGGCTGCTGCTCACGCAGGTACTGGTCGCGGGTGCGATCGCCGCGCTCGGCTTCGTGTCGCCGCGCGACTCGATCTGGACGGTCGCCGCGCTCACGACGCTCGTCGCGTTCTTCGGCGCGAGCGCCGACATCGTGATCGATGCGTACCGCCGCGAACTGCTGCGCGACACCGAGCAGGGGCTCGGCAACGCGGTACACGTCAACGCGTACAAGCTCGCCGCGCTGATCCCCGGTTCGCTGGCGCTGATCCTGTCCGACCACCTGCCGTGGGACGCCGTGTTCGCGATCACCGGCGCGTTCATGCTGCCGGGCATCCTGATGACGCTCGTCGTGCGCGAGCCCGAAGTGGTCGGCGCACCACCGCGCAACCTGCGCGACGCGATCGTGCTGCCGTTCCGCGAATTCATCCAGCGCGACGGCTGGGCCGGCGCGCTGCTCGTCATCGCATTCATCTTCCTGTTCAAGATCGGCGACACGATGGCCACCACGCTGTCGACGTCGTTCTTCCTCGACATCGGCTTCTCGCGCACCGAGATCGGCATCGTCGCGAAAACCACCGCGCTCGTCGCGAGCGTCGCGGGCGGCATCATCGGCGGCATCTGGCTCGTGAAGATCGGCATCGGCCGCGGGCTGTGGATCTTCGGCGCGCTGCAGATGGTGTCGACGCTCGGCTTCGCGTGGCTCGCGCAGCTCGGCCCGGGCTCGCCGGTGCTCGCGGTGCTGTACGACTTCACGGTCGCGGCCAGCCACGCGCTCGCGTCGTTCATGTCGGTGTTCGGTATCGAGATCACGCCAAGGCTGAGCCCGATGACGGTCGCGCTCGCGATCGTCTACGGCTTCGAGACCTTCACGACCGGCCTGACGATGGCCGCGTTCGTCGCGTATATCGCGAGCACGACCGACCCGCGCTACACGGCCACGCAGTTCGCGCTATTCACGAGCCTCGCGTCGGTGCCGCGCACGCTCGCGTCGGCCGCGAGCGGCTTCGTCGTCGCGAAGATCGGCTGGTACGACTATTTCATCGTGTGTACCGTGCTCGCCATCCCCGGCATGCTGCTGCTGTTCAGGATCGCGCCGTGGAACGGCACCGCGCGCAACGGCGAGGCGAGCCGTGCGCGGTAACCGCCCGCGTCGGCTCGCACACGCGGCGGCGGCGTTGAGCGTCGGCGCCGCGGCGCTGGCCGCGACGCTCGCGCACGCGACCGACACCGGCGCGGCCGCGGCAAGCTCCGCGCCGGCCGCCGCGCAAGCCGCGCCGCCCGCCGCCACCTCTGCCGCGCCCGTCCCGCCGTCCGCCGAAGGCGCGCAGCCGACCGGCGCCGCGGTGCCGGCAAAGGCCTATACGCCGACGCCGACGCAAGTCCGCTACGGCAACGCGATCGCGTTCCGCACGCTGATCCCGTCGCCGCTGCTCGAACAGCTCACCGCGAACGAATACGCGCAGATCGTGCAGACGGCCGCCGACAGCAACCGGCTGCTGCCCGCGAACCAGCCGCGCGTGAAGCGCCTGCGCGCGATCGTCGCGAAGCTCGCGCCGTATTCGGTGAAGTGGAACGACCGCGTGAAAAGCTGGGCGTGGGACGTGAACGTGATCCGCTCGCGCGACATCCGCCTCACCTGCCTGCCGGGCGGCAAGGTGCTCGTGTACGGCGGCATGCTCGACCGCGTGCGCCTGAACGACGACGAGTTCGGCGTGCTGCTCGCGCACGGCATCGCGCACGCGCTGCGCGAACACGCGCGCAGCAACTTCAGCGTGGCCTCGCAGACGTCGCTGCGCGCGGCCGCGCTGCCGCCGCTGTTCGGCGTCGGCGATCCGCTGCCGCAGGCGCTGAACCTCGGCGAGCGCCTGCAGTCGCTCCACTACGATCCGACCGACGAGACCGAGGCCGACGTGATCGGCGGCGACATCGCCGCACGCGCGGGCTTCGATCCGCGCGCGGCGATCACGCTGTGGGACAAACTCGCGGTCGCGACGCGCGCGAACAAGACGTCGGGCTTCATCTACACGCACCCGTACAGCACCGCGCGCCGCCAGGATCTGCTGAACCGGCTGCCGGACCTGATGCCGCTGTACGCGAAGGCGACGGGCAAACGCGTCGAATCGCTGCCCGACTACGCGGGCATCAGCGCGCAGCGGCGCAAGATCGTGCGGCGCTGAGCCGCCGCGCGGCGCCGGACGCTACGCGTCCACGTCGGCCATGGCCGGCCGCACCCCGCTGTCGCGCATCCAGCGCACTTCGTCGCCGGGGCTGCGGCCGAACAGCCGCTTGAACTCGCGGCTGAACTGCGACGCGCTCGCATAGCCGACCCGCGCGGCCGCCGCGCCAGCGCCCACGCCGTCGCGCACCATCATCAGCCGCGCCTGGTGCAGCCGCGCGGTCTTCACGTACTGCATCGGCGACGTCGCCGTCACGTGCTTGAACTGCGCGTGGAACACCGCGAGGCTCATCCCGGCTTCGCGGGCGAGCGTCTCGACGTCGAGATCGGCCTTCAACTCCGCATGGATGCGCCGCAGCGCCTTCGCGATGCGGCCGAAATGATGCTGCTGCACGAGCGCCGCGCGCATCGCGTCGCCCTGCTCGCCGGTCAGCACGCGATACGCGATCTCGCGCATGATCGCCGGCCCCAGCACCCGTGTGTCGTGCGGCGACGCGAGCGCTTCGAGCAGCCGCACGACCGCATCGGCCAGCGGCGCATCGAGCGGCGTCGAATAGACGCCGAGCGGCTCGCTGACCGCCGCGCCGAGCGTCTCGTCGAGCAGGATCGCGAGCTCGGCGATCACCGCGAGATCGACGCGGATCGAGATCGCGAGAAACGGCTCGTCCATGCTCGCGAACGTCTCGCATTCGAACGGCAGCGGCACCGACAGCACCAGATACTGCTGCGCGTCGTAGACGAACGAACGGTCGCCGAGATAGCCGAGCTTGCGCCCCTGGCACACGACGATGATGCTCGGCTCGTACAGCACCGGCATGCGCGGCGCCGGATGGGTCACGCGGATGAAGCGCACGCCGTCGAGCGCCGCGAGCGTGTCGCCCTCGTTCGGCGCGAGGCGCGTGTGCAGCTCGATCATGCGGCGCTGCAGGCGCTCGCCCACGTCGGCCAAAAGGGGTTGGAAGCTCATCGGTACGGCCCTGTCCGGCAAGAGAATCTGGCTCGCAATGTAGCACCTTGAACGCATTTTGACGGCCGTTCGTGGGCAATTCGAGAGGAATAGGCAAATCTTCCAGACCTTCGTGTATTTCGCCGCGGCGCCTCGCTCCTTACGATGACGTCCTGTCTCGCCGCATCGCCACATGATGCGACGGCAGTCTGTTTCACCGGACGTTTTCCGGACAAGGAGCCCATTGCATGAGCACAACCTATGCCTACGCGGCGACCGATGCGCAGTCGCCGCTCGCCCCGTTCGAATTCCAGCGTCGCGCGCTGCGCGACCTCGACGTCCAGATCGACGTCCTCTACTGCGGCGTCTGCCACTCGGACCTTCACCAGGCGCGCAACGAATGGCGCAACACGATCTACCCGGTCGTGCCGGGCCATGAAATCGTCGGCCGCGTGACCGCGACCGGCCCGCAGGTGTCGCGCTTCAAGGTCGGCGAGCTGGTCGGCGTCGGCTGCCTCGTCGATTCGTGCCGCACCTGCGCAAGCTGCGAAGAAGGCCTCGAGCAGTATTGCGAAAACGGCTTCGTCGGCACCTACAACGGCCAGGATCGCGTGACGGGCGACATCACTTACGGCGGCTACTCGACGCAGCTCGTCGTCGACGAAGCATTCGTGCTGCGCGTGCCGGACACGCTCGATCCGGCCGGCGCCGCGCCGCTCCTGTGCGCGGGGATCACGACCTACTCGCCGCTGCGGCAGTGGAACGTCGGCCCCGGCAAGAAGGTCGGCATCGTCGGCCTTGGCGGCCTCGGCCACATGGGCGTGAAGCTGGCGCGCGCGATGGGCGCGCACGTCGTGCTGTTCACGACGTCGCCGTCGAAGATCGAGGACGGCAAGCGGCTCGGCGCGCATGAAGTGGTGATCTCGAAGGACGAAGCGCAGATGAACGCGCACCTGAACAGCTTCGACTTCATCCTGAACACGGTCGCCGCGCAGCACGACCTGAACCCGTTCCTGCACCTGCTGAAGCGCGACGGCACGATGACGCTCGTCGGCGCGCCGGAGCACGATCATCCGTCGCCGCAGGTGTTCAATCTGATCTTCAAGCGCCGCCGCCTCGCGGGCTCGCTGATCGGCGGGATCGCGGAGACGCAGGAAATGCTCGATTTCTGTGCGGAACACGGGATCACGTCGGACATCGAGACGATTCCGATGCAGCAAATCAACGCCGCTTACGAACGGATGCTGAAGAGCGACGTGAAGTACCGGTTCGTCGTGGATATGGCGTCGCTCAAGCAGTAAGCCGCGCCCCAAACGAAACGGGCCGCATGTTCGACATGCGGCCCGTTTTGCATGCGGCGGCTACGCGCACCGCGTAGCGCCGGCCGTCACTTCGTGTAGTCGTAGTCGATCGTCAGCGGCGCGTGGTCGCTGAACTTGATGTCCTTGAAGATCGACGTGCTTTTCGCGGTGCCGGCCACGCCCGGCGTCGCGATCTGGTAATCGATCCGCCACCCGACGTTCTTCGCGTACGCCTGGCCGCGGTTGCTCCACCACGTGTACTGCTCGGGGCGTTGATCGAGCGTGCGGAACACGTCGACGTAGCCGACGTCGTCGAACAGCCTCGTGAGCCACTCGCGCTCTTCCGGCAGGCAGCCGGAGTTCTTCTGGTTGCTCTTCCAGTTCTTGATGTCGATTTCCTTGTGGACGATGTTCACGTCGCCGCACAGAATCACCTCGCGCTTCTTCTTCAGCGCGGCGAGGTGCGGCATGAATTCGGCCATGAAGCGGTACTTGGCCTGCTGGCGTTCTTCGCCGCTCGAGCCGGACGGCACGTACACCGACACGACCGACAGCTTGCCGTAGCGCGCCTCGACGTAGCGCCCTTCGGCATCGAATTCGCTGCTGCCGAAGCCGATGATCACGTCGTCGGGCTCGCGGCGGCTGTACACGCCCGCACCGCTGTAGCCCTTCTTCTCGGCGTGGTGGAAATAGCTCTTGAAGCCGTGCGGCTCGACGAATTCGGCCGGCAGGTCGTCGGCCGACACCTTGATTTCCTGCACGCACACGCAATCGGCATTCTGTTCGCCGAGCCAGTCGAAGAAGCCCTTCTTCGCGGCGGAGCGGATGCCGTTCAGGTTGGCGGTGATCACTCGCATCATGTCGGGTTCCGTTCAGTTCGATGTTTTTACAGGGGGGGCAGCTTAGCGGATCTTCACGCCTTCGAGTTCGGGCTTCGGCGGCGGGAATTCCAGCTTCATGTCGGTCATCGTGCGCAGCAGCAGTTCGGCGATCATCACGTTGCGGTGCGTCTTCGAATTCGCCGGGATCACGTACCACGGCGCATGCTCGGCCGACGTCGCGGCGAGCGCGTCGCGGTACGCGGACTGGTACGCGTCCCAGTGCTTGCGCGCGTCGAGATCCGAGATGTCGAATTTCCAGTGCTTGGTCGGATCGTCGATACGCGCCTGCAGCCGCGCGCGCTGCTCGTCCTTCGAAATGTGCAGGAAGCACTTGACGATGGTCGTGCCGTTCTCGAACAGCATCGTCTCGAAATCGCGGATCTGCCGGTAGCGGCGCTCGCATTCCTTGTCGTCGATCGCACCGAGCACGCGCGGCACCAGCACGTCCTCGTAGTGGCTGCGGTTGAAGATCGCGAGTTCGCCCGCCGCCGGCACCTGCGCATGCACGCGCCACAGGAAGTCGTGCGCGGCCTCGATCGGCGTCGGCGCCTTGAACGGCACGATGCGCAGGCCGAGCGGATCGACCTCGCGGAACACCGCGCGCACGGTGCCGTCCTTGCCGCTCGTGTCCATCCCCTGCAGCACGAGCAGCACGCGCTTCTTCTGCTGCGTGTGCAGGCGCTCCTGCTGGACGTCGAGCTCGGTCGACACGGCCGACAGCCGTTCGCGGTCGGCCTCCTTCGAACCGGACGAAAACGGCTTCGCGGCCGGGTCGAACGCGTCGAGCTTGAATGCGGCGGCTTCCTTGTCGCGCGTGCTGTAGGGCACGCGGAAATCGTCGAGCGACGGTTGTTTCGCCATTCGTTCCTCCGTTGGACGGTGCGATGCATACGATAACGCATCCACCAAACGCGACGGGCCGCCCCGAACTGGTTCGGAGCGGCCCGTCGTCAAGCGCGGTTCAGGCGCGCGCGCATGCTCAGCCGAGCTTCTTCTTCAGCAGTTCGTTGACCTGCTGCGGATTGGCCTTGCCCTTGGTCGCCTTCATCGCCTGGCCGATCAGCGCGTTGAACGCCTTTTCCTTGCCCGCGCGGAATTCCTCGACCGATTTCGCGTTCGCCGCGAGCACTTCGTCGATGATCGCTTCCAGCGCGCCGGTGTCGGAGATCTGCTTCAGGCCCTTCGCGTCGATGATGCGGTCGGCCGCACCTTCGTCGGTCGCCTTCTCGTCCCAGATCGTCGCGAAGATTTCCTTCGCGATCTTGTTCGAGATCGTGCCGTCGGCGATGCGCTGCAGCAACAGCGCGAGTTGCGCGGCCGACACCGGAATCGCGTCGATCTCGATGCCGTCGCGGTTCAGTTGCGACGACACGTCGCCCATCAGCCAGTTCGCGACGATCTTCGCATTCGCCGCGCCGGCCTTCGCGACCACCGATTCGAAGTACGCGGCCATCGCCTTGCTCGACGTCAGCACGCCCGCGTCGTACGCGGACACGCCGTACTCGTCGACGAAGCGCTGCTGCATCGCGGCCGGCAGTTCGGGCATGCCCGACTGCACACGCTCGACCCAGTCCTGGCCGATCACGAGCGGCATCAGGTCGGGGTCCGGGAAGTAGCGGTAATCGTGCGCGTCTTCCTTGCTGCGCATCGACCGCGTCTCGCGCTTGTCCGGATCGTACAGGCGCGTTTCCTGCACGACTTCGCCGCCGTCCTCGATCAGCTCGATCTGGCGACGCACTTCGTAGTTGATCGCTTCCTCGAGGAACCGGAACGAGTTCAGGTTCTTGATTTCCGCGCGCGTGCCGAATTTCTCCTGGCCGACCGGGCGCACCGACACGTTCGCGTCGCAGCGGAACGAGCCTTCCTGCATGTTGCCGTCGCAGATGCCGAGCCACACGACGAGCGCGTGCAGCGCCTTCGCGTACGCAACGGCCTCTGCCGCGCTGCGCATTTCCGGCTCGGTGACGATCTCGAGCAGCGGCGTGCCGGCACGGTTCAGATCGATGCCCGTCATCCCGGCGAAGTCTTCATGCAGCGACTTGCCCGCGTCTTCCTCGAGGTGCGCGCGGGTCAGGTTGACGGTCTTCTCGTACGCGGCCTTGCCGGCCTTTTCGTTGGCCGGCACCTGGATCGTGATCTGGCCGCCCTGCACGACCGGAATCTCGTACTGGCTGATCTGATAGCCCTTCGGCAGATCGGGGTAGAAATAATTCTTGCGCGCGAAGATGCTGCGCGGCGCGATGGTCGAGCCGATCGCGAGGCCGAAGCGGATCGCCCGCTCGACCGCGCCGCGGTTCAGCACCGGCAGCACGCCCGGCAGCGCCAGGTCGACCGGGCACGCCTGCGTGTTCGGCTCCGCGCCGAACTGCGTCGAGGCGCCCGAGAAAATCTTCGAGACGGTCGACAGTTGCGCGTGCGTCTCGAGACCGATAACGACTTCCCATTGAGTCATGCTTACACCCCCGCCGGAACTTGCTTGTGCCAGTCGGTCGCGCGCTGGAACGCATCGGCGACCTGCAGCATCCGGGCTTCGTTGAAATAGTTGCCGATGATCTGCAGGCCGACCGGGCGCTGCGCGTTCGCGCCCGCGCCGAAGCCGCACGGCACGCTCATGCCGGGCAGGCCGGCGAGGCTCACCGACAGCGTGTAGATATCGGCGAGATACATCTGCACCGGATCGTCGCCCTTCGCGCCGAGATCCCATGCGACCGTCGGCGACGCCGGGCCCATGATCACGTCGCAGGACTTGAACGCTTCCTGGAAATCGTTCGCGATGATGCGGCGGATCTTCTGCGCCTGCAGGTAGTACGCGTCGTAGTAGCCGTGCGACAGCACGTACGTGCCGACCAGAATCCGGCGCTTCACCTCGGGCCCGAAGCCTTCGGCGCGCGACTTCTTGTACATGTCGAGCAGGTCGCCGTACTGCGCGGCGCGGTGGCCGAAGCGCACGCCATCGAAACGCGACAGGTTCGACGACGCTTCCGCCGGCGCGATCACGTAGTACACGGGGATCGACAGTTCCGTCTTCGGCAGCGACACCGGCACGAGCGTCGCGCCGAGCGCTTCGTATTGCTTGAGCGCCGCGTCGATCGTCGCGCGCACGTCGTCGGCGAGGCCGGCGCCGAAATACTCGTTCGGCAAGCCGATGCGCAGGCCCGCGAGCGGCTTGCCCGCGTCGTTGCCGGCCGCCCACGGCTGGCCGAGGTGGCGCGTGAAGTCTTCGTCGTCGCGCTCGAGGCTCGTCGAGTCGCGCTCGTCGAAGCCCGCCATCGCGTTCAGCAGCAGCGCGCAATCGGACGCGCTCTGCGCCATCGGGCCACCCTGGTCGAGCGACGACGCGAACGCGATCATCCCGTAGCGCGACACGCGGCCGTAGGTCGGCTTGATGCCCGTCACGCCCGCGAACGACGCGGGCTGGCGGATCGAGCCGCCGGTGTCGGTGCCGGTCGCGGCCGGCGCGAGGCGCGCGGCGACGGCGGCCGAGCTGCCGCCCGAGCTGCCGCCCGGCACCGCGTTCGTGTCCCACGGGTTCTTCACCGCGCCGAACGCCGAATTCTCGTTGGACGAGCCCATCGCGAACTCGTCCATGTTGGTCTTGCCGAGCGTGACCATGCCGGCCGCCTGCAGGCGGGCGACGACGGTCGCGTCGAACGGGCTCTCGTAGTTCGCGAGCATCTTCGAGCCGGCGGTCGAGCGCCAGCCGCGCGTGACGAACACGTCCTTGTGCGCGATCGGCAGGCCGGTCAGCGCGCCGCCCGCACCGCGGGCGAGTTCCGCGTCGGCGGCTTTCGCCTGCGCGAGGGTGAGGTCGGCGTCGACGTGGACGAACGCGTTCAGGTCGCGCGCGGCGTCGATCCGTTTCAGGTAGTGCTGCGCGAGCTCGACGGCCGAGCATTCCTTGGCGGCGAGCGCGGCGCGCAGTTCGGTCAGGCTTTTTGCGTGCATTGAGTGGTTTTCCTGGGAATTCTGGGTGGCGCGCGGCGCTGGACGGCCGGCGCGCTTGTCATCGAATGCTTACTCGATCACCTTCGGCACGAGATAGAGGCCGTCCTGGACGGCCGGCGCCGGACGCTGGTTGTCGTCGCGATCGACGACTTCCGTCACGGCGTCGTCGCGCAGGCGCTGCGCGACTTCCTGGATCTGTTCGATCGGGTGGGCGAGCGGCGCGATGCCGGCGGTGTCGACCGCCTGCATCTGTTCGACGAGGCCGAAGAATTCATTGAGCTGGCCGAGCATGTGCTCGGCGTCGGCGTCGGCCATTTCGAGTCGCGCCAGGTGCGCGATGCGTTTCACATCGGTCAGGGTCAGGGCCATGCGATCACCGGAAAAACAAGGCTGCGCAGTGCATCGACGACAGCACTGCGGCGGGGGGTTGGAGGGTGCGATCCCACCCTCAAAAATCGGGGCCGAAGCGGCAAAAATACCGCCCGTTTCGATTCAAATACCGAGAAATTATAAGGTATCATTACGCGTTCGACCCAAACCCGGCAGCCTTTTCCCGCACCGTTTCGCCCTGTTTCGGCAAGCCGTGCGTGCTTCGTGCGATCCCCGGTAGACATCACTCGCAGCTTCGTGCGCCGCGGCGGCCGCTTCCGCCACGCTTCCCGAGGCTGTTATTTTTTCCGCTGCCGCCCTCAGCGCTCGCTATGCAGGGCCGGCCCAGAGCGAAACAGGATTCTGAATGTTCGGTTTTTTGCGCAGCTACTTCTCCAACGATCTCGCGATCGACCTCGGCACCGCAAACACCCTGATCTACATGCGCGGCAAGGGCATCGTCCTCGATGAGCCGTCCGTCGTGTCGATCCGCCAGGAAGGCGGCCCCAACGGCAAGAAGACGATCCAGGCGGTCGGCAAGGAAGCCAAGCAGATGCTCGGCAAGGTGCCGGGCAACATCGAGGCGATCCGCCCGATGAAGGACGGCGTGATCGCCGACTTCACCGTCACCGAGCAGATGATCAAGCAGTTCATCAAGACGGCCCACGAGTCGCGCATGTTCTCGCCGTCGCCGCGCATCATCATCTGCGTGCCGTGCGGCTCGACCCAGGTCGAGCGCCGCGCGATCAAGGAAGCGGCGCACGGCGCCGGCGCGTCGCAGGTCTATCTGATCGAGGAGCCGATGGCGGCCGCGATCGGCGCGGGCCTGCCGGTGTCCGAAGCCACCGGCTCGATGGTCGTCGACATCGGCGGCGGCACGACCGAAGTCGGCGTGATCTCGCTCGGCGGCATCGTGTACAAAGGCTCGGTGCGCGTCGGCGGCGACAAGTTCGACGAGGCGATCGTCAACTACATCCGCCGCAACTACGGGATGCTGATCGGCGAGCAGACCGCCGAGGCGATCAAGAAGGAAATCGGCTCCGCGTTCCCGGGCTCCGAAGTCAAGGAAATGGAAGTGAAGGGCCGCAACCTGTCGGAAGGCATCCCGCGCAGCTTCACGATCTCCAGCAACGAAATCCTCGAAGCGCTGACCGATCCGCTGAACCAGATCGTGTCGTCGGTGAAGATCGCGCTCGAACAGACGCCGCCGGAACTCGGCGCCGACATCGCCGAACGCGGGATGATGCTGACGGGCGGCGGCGCGCTGCTGCGCGACCTCGATCGCCTGCTCGCGGAAGAAACCGGCCTGCCGGTGCTCGTCGCCGAGGATCCGCTCACCTGCGTCGTACGCGGTTCGGGCATGGCGCTCGAGCGCATGGACAAGCTGGGCAGCATCTTCTCGTACGAGTGATCGCCGAGTGATCGCCTAAGCAGTCCCGTTTGATATGACGCACCCGCGGCGTGGCCGGATCGCTCGTTCAGAACGAACCGCCGCGCCGTTTGCGCGTCTGAGCATTATTTAACCGATCACACGCGCCCGGCGCCGACCATGGAATACAGTCCGCCGCCCCTCTTCAAGCAAGGTCCGCCCGCGCTCGCGCGGCTCATCTTCTTCGTCGCCCTCGCCATCGCGCTCCTCGTGTCGGACGCGCGCTTCAGCACGCTCGAAATCGTGCGCGGCGTGCTCGGCACCGTGCTCTACCCGCTGCAACGCGCGGCGCTCGTGCCGCGCGACCTGTTCATGGGCGCGGCCGACATCGCCGTTACCGGCGCGTCGCTGCGCCACGAGAACGACGATCTGCGCAAGCGCAACCTGCAATTGTCCACGCAGGCCAACCAGGCCGCCGTGCTCACGCAGGAAAACGCGCACCTGCGCGCGGTGCTCGAACTGCGCCAGCACATCGCGACGCAATCGACGCCGGTCGAGATCCAGTACGACACGAGCGATCCCTTCACGCAGAAGATCGTGGTCGGCCAAGGCTCGCAGCAAGGCATCCAGGACGGCTCGCCCGTCGTCAGCGAGGACGGCGTGATCGGTCAGGTCACGCGCGTGTTCCCGCTGCAATCCGAAGTCACGCTGGTCACCGACCGCGATCTCGCGATCCCCGTGCAGGTGCTGCGCACCGGCCTGCGCAGCGTGATCTACGGCACGCCGAAGGGCGATTCGCTCGACCTGCGCTTCGTGCCGACGAGCGCGGATCTCGTCGCCGGCGACGAGCTCGTCACGAGCGGCCTCGACGGCGTCTATCCGCCCGGCCTGCCGGTCGCGAAGGTCGTGCGCGTCGACAAGCTCGCCGATACCGCGTTCGCCCGCGTGACCTGCGCACCGGTCGCGGCCGTGCGCGGCGCGCGCCAGATGCTCGTGCTGCATTACCGGAACGACATCCCGCCGCGCCCGGCCGAGCTTGATCCCGCGACCGAGAAGAACGCGAAGGGCAAGAAGGGCGCGAAAGCCGCCGCGAAGAGCGACAAAGCGGAGAAAACCGACAAGGCCGACGCGAACGCGAAGCCGGCCGCCGCGGCCCAGCCCGGCGCAAAGCCGGCGCCCGCGGCGCCTGCCGCGCCGGCCCAACCGGCCGCCGCGCCCGCGAAGCCCGCCGCCGGGCAATCAGGAGCCCAGCGATGAACCGCCCGCAATACATCCTGCAGCCGGTCAATCCGTATTTCATCGTCTTCAGCCTCGCCGCCGCGTTCCTGCTGAACCTGATGCCGTGGGGCCGCCTGCCCGGCGTGCCCGACTTCGTCGCGCTCGTGCTGCTCTTCTGGAACATCCATCAACCGCGCAAGGTCGGGATGGGCGTCGCGTTCGCGCTCGGCATCCTGATGGACGTGCACGACGCGGGGCTGCTCGGCGAGCACGCGCTCGCCTATACGCTGCTGTCGTACGGCGCGATCACGATCCACCGCCGCGTGCTGTGGATGCCGATCGGCGTGCAGGTGCTGTACGTCACGCCGCTGCTCGTCGCCGCGCAGCTCGTGCCGTTCGTGATCCGCCTGCTGATGGGCGCCGCGTTCCCCGGCTGGCGCTATCTGGTCGACGGTTTCGTCGAAGCCGCGCTGTGGCCGATCGCGAGCCACCTGCTGCTGATGCCGCAACGCCGCCCGGTCGACCCGGACGATACGCGACCGATCTGAGCCGGACCGACCTTGAATACCCGCCGCCCCCACGCCCGCCGCGCGACGCGCTCCGGGGCGGCACCTCGCCCGCGCCCGCGCGCGGGCCAGATTGCCCTTAAATGACCGAATTCAACGACACCCAACAGCAGCTCTCGAGGTTCCGCCTGCGCGTCGCGGCGGCGGGCGTGTTCGTGTTCGTCTGCTTCGGGCTGCTCGCGAGCCGCTTCTTCTACCTGCAGCTGATGCAGCACGGCAAATACGCGCTGCAGGCCGAGGAAAACCGCATCTCCGTCGCGCCGATCGTGCCGAACCGCGGGATCATCACCGACCGCAACGGCGTGATCCTCGCGAAGAACTACTCGGCGTACACGCTCGAGATCACGCCGTCGAAGCTCGACGACACGCTCGACAACACGATCGACAAGCTGTCCGAGATCATCCCGATCGACGCACGCGACCGCCGCCGCTTCAAGAAGCTGCAGGAAGACTCGAAGAACTTCGAGAGCCTGCCGATCCGCACGCGGCTCACCGACGCGGAAGTCGCGCGCTTCACCGCGCAGCGTTTCCGCTTCCCCGGCGTCGACGTGCGCGCGCGGCTGTTCCGTCAGTACCCGCTCGGCATGACGGCCGCGCACGTGATCGGCTATATCGGCCGGATCTCGAAGCGCGACCAGGATCGCATCGACGCGATGAGCGACGACAACGACAGCGACCAGGAGCACTACGATCCGCGCCGCGACGCGAACAACTACAAGGGCACCGACTACATCGGCAAGATCGGCGTCGAGCAGAGCTACGAAACCGAGCTGCACGGGCTGACGGGTTTCGAGGAAGTCGAGGTGACGGCCGGCGGCCGGCCGGTGCGCACGCTGTCGCGCACGCAGGCGACGCCCGGCAACAACCTCGTGCTGTCGCTCGACATCGGGCTGCAGCAGGTCGCCGAGCAGGCGTTCGCCGGCAAGCGCGGCGCGCTCGTCGCGATCGAGCCGAAGACGGGCGACGTGCTCGCGTTCGTGTCGTCGCCAAGCTTCGACCCGAACTCGTTCGTCGACGGCATCGACCAGCAGACCTGGGACGAGCTGAACAACTCGCCCGACAAGCCGCTGCTGAACCGCCCGCTGCACGGCACCTACCCGCCCGGCTCGACGTACAAGCCGTTCATGGCGCTCGCCGGCCTGACGCTCGGCAAGCGCACGCCGGGCTGGGGCTTCCAGGATCCCGGCTACTTCACGTTCGGCGGCCACACGTTCCGCAACGACGTGCGCTCGGGCCAGGGCTGGGTCGACATGAACAAGGCGATCATGGTGTCGAACGACACCTACTTCTACATGCTCGCGCGCGACCTCGGCGTGAACGCGATCGCGAACTTCATGAAGCCGTTCGGCTTCGGCCAGATCACCGGGATCGACATCCAGGGCGAGGCGCGCGGGATCCTGCCGTCGACCGACTGGAAGAAGAAGGCGTTCAAGAAAGCGGCGCAGCAGAAGTGGTTCGACGGCGAGACGATCAGCCTCGGGATCGGCCAGGGCTACAACTCGTTCACGATCCTGCAGCTCGCGCACGCCACGGCGACGCTCGCGAACAACGGCGTCGTGATGAAGCCTCACCTCGTGAAGGAAGTCGAGGATCCGATCTCGCGTGCGCGCCACCTGACCGTGCCGAAGGAAAGCGACGTGATCCCGCTGAAGGCGGCCGACATCGACGTCGTGAAGCGCGGGATGGAGAACGTGATCGAGAACCCGTCCGGCACCGCGTACAAGGTGTTCCGCGGCGTGCCGTACCTCGCGGCCGGCAAGACCGGGACCGCGCAGGTGTTCTCGCTGCAGGGCTCGAACTACAAGGGCCACCTGCTCGCCGAGCACCTGCGCGACCACGCGCTGTTCATCGCGTACGCGCCGGTCGACCATCCGCAGATCGCCATTGCGCTGGTCGTCGAGAACGGCGGCTGGGGCGCGCAGGCCGCCGGCCCGATCGCGCGGCGCGTGCTCGACTACTACCTCGTCGAGCGCCAGAACCCGAAGAACGAGGCCGCGGCCGTGGCCGCCGCGGCGTCGGCCACCGAGCCGGTGAGCGCGCCGGTGGTCGGCGACACGTCGAAGCCGGCCACGATCGCGGCCGGCTTCACCGCGCTGCCGCAGCCGGTCGTGCCGTCGGCGGCCAGCGCGGCCGATGCGGCATCGGCCGCATCGGGGGCGTCGGATGCCTCGGGGCCGGCTAGCGCCAGCACCACCGCGCCGGCCGACGCGAGCGCCGCGGCGCCGATGGCCGCGAGCCTGCCGCCGATCCGGCGCCCGCACCGGCCGCGCCGGCCCGCCAGCGACGCGCAGCCGGTCGTCGCCACGCCGCGGGACGACAACCACCGCGCAACGGCCCCCGCGAAAGCGGCGGACGCCGGCACCGCTCATTAACGGAGAAAGGCATGCAATTCGACAAGCGCGCCTGGCTCGACAAGATCAAGCAGATGTTCGCGGGCTTCGACCGCCCGCTCGCCCTCATCGTGTTCCTGCTGCTGTGCGTCGGCATCGTCACGCTGTACAGCGCGTCGATCGACGTGCCGGGCCGCGTCGAGGACCAGTTGCGCAACATTCTGCTGACGTTCGTGCTGATGTGGGTGATCGCCAACATCCCGCCGACCACGCTGATGCGCTTCGCGGTCCCGCTCTATACGTTCGGGGTCGCGCTGCTGATTGCCGTCGCGCTGTTCGGGATGACCAAGAAGGGCGCGAAGCGCTGGCTGAACGTCGGCGTCGTGATCCAGCCGTCGGAAATCCTGAAGATCGCGACGCCGCTGATGCTCGCGTGGTACTACCAGCGCCGCGAAGGCGGGCTGCGCTGGTACGACTTCGTCGCCGCGTTCGGGATCCTGATGGTGCCGGTCGGGCTGATCGCGAAGCAGCCCGACCTCGGCACGGGCCTGCTCGTATTCGCGGCCGGCTTTTTCGTGATCTACCTCGCCGGCCTGTCGTTCAAGCTGATCGTGCCCGTGCTCGTCGCGGGCGTGATCGCGGTCGGCTCGATCGCCGTGTTCGAGGAACGCATCTGCCAGCCCGAAGTGCAGTGGCCGCTGATGCACGACTACCAGAAGCACCGTGTGTGCACACTGCTCGACCCGACGTCCGACCCGCTCGGCAAGGGCTTCCACACGATCCAGGCCGTGATCGCGATCGGCTCGGGCGGCGCGCTCGGCAAGGGCTACCTGAAAGGCACGCAGGCGCACCTCGAATTCATTCCGGAAAAGCACACCGACTTCATCTTCGCGGTGTTCTCCGAGGAATGGGGGCTCGCCGGCGGGCTCGTGCTGCTGACGCTGTACATGGCGCTGATCGCACGCGGCCTCTACATCGCCGCGCAGGGCGCGACGCAGTTCGGCCGGCTGCTCGCGGGCTCGCTCACGCTCGCGTTCTTCGTCTACGCGTTCGTCAACATCGGGATGGTGAGCGGCGTGCTGCCGGTCGTCGGCGTGCCGCTGCCGTTCATGAGCTACGGCGGCACCGCGCTCACGACGCTCGGCATCGCGATCGGGATGATCATGAGCGTCGGGCGGCAGCGGCGGCTGATGAAGAGCTGACCGCGCGGCCTGCCCCGCGACACACGAAAACGGCGCCCCGGCGCCGTTTTTCATTGGGCCAGGCCGCTTACTGCGGCGGCGCGTACGGCTTGCCTGGCTGCACCGCGCCGGCGCCCGATGCCGGCGTCGGCGCCTTCAGCCGCGCGCTCAACTCCTTGAATTTCAGCCCGGCCGTCTCGTCGCCCTGCGCGGCCGCCGCCGCGTAATACGCGCGCGCGATGTTCAGGTTCTGCGCGACGCCGTCGCCGCCGCGCTCGTAGAACGACGCGGTCACGTACTGCGCGACGGGATCGCCGGCGTCGGCGGCCTGCTTGTACCACGTGAACGCCTGCCGGTTGTCGCGCGGCGTACCGCGCCCGTCGAGGAACTGGTTTGCGAGCGACAGCTCGGCCTGCACATGCCCCTGCTTCGCGGCCCGCAGGAACCAGCGATGCGCTTCTGCCGGGTTGCGCGCGACGAACTCGCCGTCGTCGAACATCCGGCCGTACACGTACTGCGCGTGCGACATGTTCGCGTCCGCCGCGCGCTTGAGCCAGCGCACCCCTTCGTCGATGTTCGCCGTCACGCCTTCGCCCGTCAGCAGCATCATCGCGTAGTTGAACTGCGCGAGGCGATCGCCGCGCTCGGCCGCATCGTGGAACTGCACGAGCGCCGCGCGATAGTCGCCGGCGTTGTAGTCGGCGACCGCCGATTGCGTCTCGCGCGCCGGATCGGGCTTCGCTTGCGGCACGCCCTGCGCGGCGGCCGCCGCCCACACGGCCCACAGCCCGACCATCGCCCCGATCCGCACCCGCCTGCGGCACGCAGCGTCTGCTCCGTTCATGACCGTACCTCCTGCAACGCCTGCCGCGTCGCGCGCAACAGCCAGCTCACGTCGGCCGATACGGTAATCATCCGGTATCCGGCGTCGCGATACTGGCGCGCGGCCGCCGTATCGCCGGCGAAGATGCCGACCGCGACGCCCGCCTGCTTGCCGGCCGCGAGCACGCGCGCCATCGCGGTTTCGACGTCCGGGTGGCGGATATCGCCGAGATGCCCGAGGCTCGCCGCGAGATCGGCCGGGCCGACGAACAGGCAATCGACGCCGGGCGTCGCCGCGATCCGCTCGACTTCGTCGACGCCGCGCGCCGATTCGACCTGCACGACCACCGCGACTTGCGCATTCGCCGTCTGCAGATAGTCGCGGCGCATGCCGAATGCCGCCGCGCGCACCATGCCGGCCACGCCGCGCAGCCCGTCCGGCGATTCCGGCGACGGGAAGCGCGTGAGCCGCACCGCGTGCGCGGCGTCGTCGGGCGACTCGATACACGGGAACATCAGCGTGCGCGCGCCGGCGTCGAGCGCGCGCTTCACGAGCCACGGCTCGCGCGCCGGCACGCGCACGACCGGCTCGCTCGGCAGGTGCGCCGCGGCGATCGCGCGCAGTTGCGATGCCACGTCGCGACTGTCGTTCGGCGCATGCTCCATGTCGATGCAGAGCCAGTCGTAACCGGCATGCGCAAGCGCTTCCGCGGCCGAGTCGCTGCCGAGCGACAGCCACAGGCCGTACAGCGGCTCGTCACCGTCGCGCAGGCGTTGTTTGAGGGAATTGGTGAGCGTGCTCATCGATACGGCCTCCGGAACGGAACGGCAATCGAACGGGACAAGCAACAGGCGAAGCGAAACGCGCACCGCCCAAGCAATCGAAGCATGGCGGCGGCCGCAGACCGCGCGCCGCAGAACGTGAGTCGGACCGGGACGGCCGATCTGACAGCGCGGGCCGCGCGATCGCCCACGCGCGCGTTTTTCGGTGCCGCACGACGATCATAGCGCGGCGGGGTGCTCGATGCGGGAACAGACGGGGGAAGCCGTACCGGCGCGGGACGGCGGGAGGCGACACCGCCAGGCGCGGTGACGGGCAGCCCGCGCCGGACGGCGGGGCTGCCGGTGCAGGCAGGATCAGCGGCCGGACTGGCGCTCGACGTCGGCCCAGCAGTTCGGCGTTTCGTACAAGCGCACGCGCTCGAGGCGCAGGTTCACGCCGTAGTGCGCGTCGTACACGTTCGCGAGGCGGTCGAACGCGATCGCCGCGAGGTTCTCGACGGTCGGGATCCGGTCGATCACGACGGTCTTGTGGTCGGCCATCTGCTCGAGGAACGAGCGCACGACGTCGTCGCGCGCATAGACCAGGAACGCGTGGTCCCACTTGCTGACGAGGTGCTCCATCGCGAGCGCCTTCACGTCGGCGAAATCCATCACCATGCCGCGGTCGGGCGCGCCCTCGGTATCGACGAGATCGCCGCGCAGCGTGATTTCGAGCACGTAGCGATGGCCGTGCAGGTTCCTGCACTGGCTGCGGTGATCGGGAATGCGGTGGCCCGCGTCGAATTCGAGTTTTCGGGTAATCAGCACGATGTCAAAGGCCGTGGCTCAGGGAATGTTCAGATATTTGTGGGTCTGCATCGACAGCCGCCACTGCGGATGACGCTTGCACCAGTCGATCGCGAGCTTCGTGTTGAGGTCGCGCGACGGGCCGTCCATCGGCTGCACGAGAAAATACTCGAAATCGAGCTTCGCGTAGTCGGCGAGCCGCTGGTTGTCCTGCGGCACGACGACCTTCAGTTCGTTGCCCTTCGTGACGACGAGCGGCGCATCGGCCTTCGGGCTCACGCAGATCCAGTCGATCGTGTCGAGCACCGGCAGCGAACCATTGGTCTCGATCGCGATCTCGAAGCCGGCCGCATGCAGCGCGTCGACGAGCGGCTGGTCGAGCTGCAGCATCGGCTCGCCGCCCGTGCAGACGACGAAGCGGTGCGCTTCGCCGTCCGGCCACAGGCCGGCGATCGTCGCGACGAGCGCGGCGGCATCCTTGAACTTGCCGCCGTTCTCGCCGTCGGTGCCGACGAAATCCGTATCGCAGAAGCGGCACACGGCCTCCGCACGATCCTCTTCGCGGCCCGACCACAGGTTGCAGCCGGCGAACCGGCAGAACACGGCCGGCCGGCCCGCATTCGCGCCCTCGCCCTGCAACGTGTAGAAAATTTCCTTGACCGCGTAAGTCATCGTGCTTCGTCCGGCTCGCGCCGCTCGTTGTCGATCAGAATCCGTTGTCCATCAAGCGCTGCCCGCGCGAGCCGCGTCACAGCGGCGCTTCGGTCACCCGCTCGCCCTTCAGGTAGGCCTCGTAGCCGCGCTTGCGCAGCTTGCAGGCCGGGCATTCGCCGCAGCCGAAGCCCCAGTCGTGCAACTCCGCACGCTCGCCCACGTAGCACGTGTGCGTCTCGACGCGGATCAGTTCGACGAGCGCGTTGCCGCCGAGCTGTTCGGCGAGCTGCCAGGTCTGCGCCTTGTCGAGCCACATCAGCGGCGTCTCGAGCACGATGCGCGTATCCATCCCGAGATTCAGCGCGACCTGCAGCGCCTTCATCGTGTCGTCGCGGCAGTCCGGATAGCCGGAGAAATCGGTCTCGCACATCCCGCCGACCAGCACGCGCAGCCCGCGGCGATAGGCGATCGCCGCGGCGATCGTCATGAACATCAGGTTGCGGCCCGGCACGAACGTGTTCGGCAGGCCGTTGGCCGTCGTCTCGATCTCGATCGTGCGCGTCATCGCGGTATCGCTGATCGCGCCGAGCACCGACAGGTCGATCATGTGATCGTCGCCGAGCCGGTCCGACCACGCCGGAAACTTGCGCTTCAGCGCTTCGCGCACGCCTTCGCGGCACTCGAGTTCGACGCGATGACGCTGGCCGTAATCGAAGCCGAGCGTCTCGACCGTCTGGTAGCGCTCGAGGGCCCATGCCACGCACGTGGCGGAGTCCTGCCCGCCGGAAAACAACACGAGCGCGCCGTCTTTAGCGTCTGTCCGAATCACCGTGATACTCCGTGAATGTGTAGGCTCGCGTCGCACTGCGCCCCGAGGCCGGCTGCCACCGGGCGGCCGACGCGGCCGGCCTGCGCCGGCCCGACCAGTATAGGCAGCGCGGTCGGCCGCGAATGCGGCGGCGCGCTTATACCGCTCATCGCGCGGCATCGTGGCCGCGCGCCACGGCAGGTGCGCCGCGGGCAGCCTGCCATGCGCATGAAGCGATGCGCTAAGTCATTGAGCGGGCACGGATTTTATCATGCCCCGGCGAATGCTGCCGGGCCCGCCGCTCACGACGCGCGATATCCACCACAAACGAAAAACCCCAAGAACCTTCCGATTCTTGGGGTTTTAAATGCTGGTGGCCTGGGACGGAATCGAACCATCGACACGCGGATTTTCAATCCGCTGCTCTACCAACTGAGCTACCGGGCCAACGAAGAATGAAAGTATATCGAGCTATTCGGCCCCGAGCAAGTGCTTTCGCGAAATTTTTTACAGCGCGCCTTCCGACGGCTTCTTGCCGAGCTCGACGCCGAGTTGCTTCAGCTTGCGATACAGGTGCGTGCGCTCGAGGCCCGTCTTCTCCGCGACGCGCGTCATGCTGCCGTTCTCGCGCGCGAGGTGATATTCGAAGTACGCGCGCTCGAACGCATCGCGCGCCTCGCGCAACGGGATGTCGAACGGGATCGCGGCCGTCTGGACCGCGAGGCCGAGCGCCGACGCCATGTCGTCGCCGAGCGTCGGCAGCGCCGCCGCGGACGCGACCGCCGCCGGCCCCGCGGCCTGCCCGCCGCCCGCCTTCGCCGCCGCGTTCGCGGACACCGGCGCCGCGCCGCGCGCAAGCCCGTGCTCGACCGACTTCAGCAGCTTCTGCAGCGCGATCGGTTTCTCGAGGAAATCGAGCGCGCCGATCTTCGTCGCCTCGACGGCCGTATCGATCGTCGCGTGCCCGGACATCATGATCACGGGCATCGTCAGCAGCCCCTGCGCCGCCCATTCCTTGAGCAGCGTGACGCCGTCGGTATCGGGCATCCAGATATCGAGCAGCACGAGATCGGGCGCCTGATTCAGCCGGTATTCCCGCGCGGCCTGCGCGTTCTCCGCCGCCTCGACGACATGTCCTTCATCGCTGAGGATCTCCGAGAGCAATTCCCGGATGCCCATTTCATCATCTACCACCAGGATGGTTGCCATTTACGCTGCCTTTGTCTGCTCACTTGCTTTTGTCTTGGCGGGAGTCGCCCCGTCCTGCGCACCGGGTTCGGCGCCTGGCGTATCGCTCGCCATCTGCAGGAACAGGATCGACACCTGCGCACCCTCGACGGTCTCGCCGTGCATGCGATTGCGCAGATCGATCCGCGCGCCGTGCTCGTCAACGATTTTCTTGACCGTGGCCAGCCCGAGCCCCGTGCCCTTCGCCTTCGTCGTCACGTAAGGCTCGAACGCGCGGGTCAGGATGCGTGCCGGAAAACCGGGCCCGTTGTCGGACACGGTCAGACGTACCGCGACGCGCGTTTTGCCCTCGGCGTCGGGGTCGCCATATTCTACTGTCTTGGTTTCGATCAACACACGCGGATGCGCGGACTCCGCAACCGAATCCTGCGCATTCTGCAGCAGGTTGTGAATCACCTGGCGCAATTGCGTCGCGTCGCCGCGAATCACCGGCAGCGACGGCGCGAGTTCGGCGACGATCGGGTTCTTGCCTTCGCCGACGCCGTACAGCCCGAGCACCTCGCTCGCCAGTTCGTTCAACTGCAGGTTCGCGAGCACCGCCGGCGGCGTGCGCGCGTATTCGCGGAAATCGTCGACCATCCGCTTCATCGCGGCCACCTGGTTCACGATCATCGTCGCGCCGCGCTTGAGCACGTCCGCGTCGGGCGGTGAGAGTTTGTCCGACAGCTTCATCTGCAGCCGCTCGGCCGACAGCTGGATCGGCGTCAGCGGATTCTTGATCTCGTGCGCGAGCCGCCGCGCGACCTCGCCCCACGCAACCGAACGCTGCGCGGAAATCACGTCGGAGATGTCGTCGAACACGACGACGTAGCCGGACGTCTGCGGATCGTCGGCCTGCCCCTCGACCGTCGACACGAGCCGCGTGCCGCGCACGAGCAGCGTCAGCGGATCGGTTTCGCCCGGCACCTCGATCGCGAACTGCTGCTGCCAGTGGCCGCGATCGCCGCTGCCGCCGTCGGACGCCGCCTCGCGATCGGCGAACGCCTTGCGCACCATCGCGCCGAACCCGGCGGCCACGCCGATCCGGTCGAGCGTCGTACCGATCAGCGAGTTGAACGGCTGCCGGAAGATCCGCTCGGCGCCGCGATTGGCCGTCGTCAGCCGGAACTGCCGGTCGAGCACGAACACGCCGGCCGTCAGGTTCGCGAGAATGCTCTCGAGATACGTCTTCGAATGCTCGAGCGCGATGCGGTTCTTCTCGACCGCGAGCCGCGCCTCCGACAACTGGCGCGTCATCGCGTTGAACGACTGCGTAAGGAAGCCGAGCTCGTCGCGCGTCTTGATCTCGCGCTTCGGCGTGTAGTCGCCTTCGGTGATCTCCTTCGTGCCCTGCGCGAGCAGGAACAGCGGCCGCGCGAGCTGCTGGCCGAGCGCGAGCGCGAGCATCATCGCGATGAAGGTCGCGAGAAACAGCGCGAGCGTCAGCGTGCCGATGTACATCTTGCGCAGGCCCGTGCGGCCGAGCGACTTTTCCTGGTACTCGCGGTACGCGCGCTGCACCGCGTCCGCATTGTGCGCGAGCCCGGGCGGCACCGGCTGCGTGAGCTGCAGGAACCGCTCCGCCGGCTGCAGCAGCGACGTCGTCGCATCGGGAATCGGCCGCACGACGCGCAGCCGCAGCGCGCCCTTCGCACCGTGCGCGCGCGGGTCGCCGTCGACTTCGCCCTCGATCGCCGCATACGCGCCGTGTTCGCGTGCCTGGCTCAGCATCAGCGGCGTCGGCAGGTCGTCCGGAATCAGCGCCGCGAAATTGCCCGACGCCTGCGCGACGATGTGCAGGTCGGGCGCGGCACCCGAGCCGCCGCGGCTCGGCTCGACGATCGTCGCGTCCTGCACGCCGAACTGGTCGCGCAGCCGCAGCAGCGTGAGCGTCGTGCCGTTCGTGTTCGCATCGACGCTCGCGAGCTGGTCGGACATCAGCCGCGCCTTCGTCTGCAGATCGGACAGCGACGCATCGAGCATCCCGCGGCCGAGGTTCAGGCCGGCCGTCAGCGCCGTCTCGACGTTCACGTCGAACCACGATTCGATACTGCGCGACACGAACTGGTACGACACGATGTAGATGATCCCGCCCGGCACCACACCGACGAGCGCGAAGAACACCGCGAGCTTCGCGAGCAGCCGCGTGCCGAACTTGCCCTTCCTCAGGCGCACGACGATCATCCCGATCAGCCCGAGCACCACGAGCAGGAACACGAGCGCGACGACGATGTTCGTCGCGTACAGCCACGAGTAGTAGCGGTCGAAGAATTCGGTGTTCGCGCTCGCGGCCGCGAGCAGCACGAGCAGCAGCAGCGCGGTCAGCGCGACCGTCGAGACGATCACGCGGATCAGGAGGCTCTTCCCGCTGGCCGCGCGGCGTACTTTATTTAGCACGTTCGGTCACCGTGAAGTTGAAGCGCTTCCAGTCCGACCCGAGCGTCCAGTCGCGGTTGTTCACGGCATCGACCTGGAACGGCTTCGGCATCAGCGCCGTATCGAGCTGCATGCGCACCGACGCCGTGTAGGTTTCGCCCGCGCGCACCTGGTTGCGGTCGATCACGTGCCACGACGTGATGTGCCGGACCACCGCGAGCGCATCCTTCAGCGACGGAAAGCCGAGCTGCAGGCCGCCCGTCGACACGCGGTACTCGCGCGTGAGCGGCTGGAACGACAGGCGGATCGTCTGCGTGACCGCCACCGGCTGCTCGTCGAACCAGTACCAGCGCGCGCGGCTCAGCTCGAAGTCGGTCGTGAAGTAAAGCGGGATGCCCTTGTTGACGGCATCCTCGAGGTTCGGATTCAGCTCGAAGTCGAACCGTGCGTCGAGGCTCCAGCCGCTTCCGTCGGACTGGAGCGACGCGCGCTGCACGGCGATCGATTCGGCATGCGCCGGCCGGACGACGGCCAGACACAGCGTCAACGCGACCAGCAAGACGGCCGCGAGCCGAAAGGGAAAAAGGTGTTTGATCGTCACCGTTTCTGAAACCGCGCGTAGAAAAATCCGTCGTGATCGGTGTTCTGGTCGAGTGCGCCGGCGGCCGCCCGTCCCTGCACGCCGCCCGGCAGCAGTTGGCCGGGGGCGTCCAATCGTACCGCATCTTCACAGGCCGCTTCAAACCAGCGGGCCTGCCCTTCGCCTTCCTCGGGGAAGATCGAGCAGGTCACGTAAAGCAGTTCGCCGCCCGGTTTCACGAGCGGCCACAGCGCGGACAGGATGCGCCGCTGCTCCGCGACCAGCGCCGGGATGTCGGCCTCGCGGCGCAGCCAGCGGATGTCGGGGTGCCGCCGCACGATGCCGGACGCCGAGCACGGCACGTCGGCCAGGATGCGATCGAACGGACGCCCGTCGTACCACGCGTCCGGCGCGCCGGCGTCGCCGACGCACACGTTCGCGGCGAGCGACAGGCGCACGAGATTCTCGCCGATCCGCGCGGCGCGCGTCGCGTCGCTTTCGAGCGCCACGACGTCCGCATCGGCGAGTTCGAGAATATGGCCCGTCTTGCCGCCGGGCGCCGCGCACGCATCGAGCACGCGCATGCCGTCGCGCGCGCCGAGCCATTCGGCCGCGAGCTGCGCGCCGGCGTCCTGCACCGACACCACGCCGTCGGCGAAGCCCGGAATGCGTTCGACCGGCAGCGCCGACGCGAGTCGCACCGCATGCCGGCCGATTGCGGTCGCTTCGATTCCATTCGCGCGCAGCGTGTCGAGATACGCGTCGACGCTCACGCGGCGCGCATTCACGCGCAGCGTCAGCGGCCCCTGACGCTCGCCGGCCGCGAGAATCGCCTGCCACGCGTCGGGCCATGCACGCTTCACCGCATCGACCCACCACGCGCGGTAGTTCCAGCGCGCGACCGGGTCGTCCTGCATCGCGGCGACGAGTGCGTCGCGCTCGCGCAGGAAACGGCGCAGCACCGCGTTGACCATCCCCTTCGCGAACGCGAATTCGCGCCGCGCGCCGATGACGGTGACGGCCTGGTCGACCACCGTGAACGCCGGGTACGCGGCCTCGTCCGCCGGGTCGAGCAGCAGCGCGAACGCACCGGCGAGCACCGCGTGCACGTGCGCGGGCGGCGCCTTGCTGACGAACTTGCCGATCAGCCAGTCCGCGCTGCCGAGGCGGCGCATCGTCCGATAGGCGACGTCCTGCGTCGCGCCGCGCGCGAGCGGCTGCGCACCGGATGGCATCTGCGCGAATACCGCCGACAATGCCGCCGGCAACGCGGTGCCGCGTCGCACCGCATCGACCGCCTGCGCGGCCGCGTCGAGCGCGAAGCCGAGCGAATCGGGCGCCAGGTGCAGCGCAGCCAGGCGCGCCGGGCGGCCGGAGGAAGTCGAAGCGGAAGAACGGGGTCGTGTCATCGGTGCGGAATCGGCAAACAAGCGCGGCAAACAGGCGCGAGCAATCGGGTGCGGCAAACGGCGGGATCGCAACCGCCAGTTGGCCCGGCGATCCCAAACCGCGCATTGTAGCGTGCGGCCATGCTGCCCCTTTGGCCCCTTTACGGCGCGCACAAATGAAACACCCCGCAGCGCGAAGCATGCGGGGTGGCGAAGCGACCCCGCGCGGCAACGGCCGCGCGGGTCGCCAAGCGTCACTCGAAGCGGCCGGTGCGCGCCATCTCCATCAGGCGCGCGATGCGCTCCTCGGTGGCCGGGTGCGTCGAGAACAGGTTCTGCAGACCGCCGCCGTGCAGCGGATTCATGATCATCATCTGCGCGGTGGCCGGATGCGCTTCGGCCGCCTGGAACGGGATGCCCGCCGCATAGCGATGGATCTTGTCGAGCGCGGTGGCGAGCGACTGCGGATCGCCGGAAATCTGCGCGCCGCCGCGGTCGGCCTCGAACTCGCGGGCCCGCGAAATCGCCATCTGGATGAGCGCGCCGGCGATCGGCGCGAGCAGCGCGACCGCGATACCGGCGATCGGGTTGGCCGGCCGGCCGTTCTCGTCGCGCCCGCCAAAGAACATCGCGAAGTTCGCGAGCGCCGAGATCGCGCCCGCCATCGTCGCGGTGATCGTCGAGATCAGGATGTCGCGGTGCTTCACGTGCGCGAGCTCGTGCGCCATCACGCCGCGCATCTCGCGCTCCGACAGCACGCGCAGGATGCCCGTCGTCGCGGCGACCGCCGCGTGCTCCGGGTTGCGGCCCGTCGCGAACGCGTTCGGCGCATCCTCGTTGATCAGGTAGACGCGCGGCATCGGCAGGTTCGCGCGCGTGGCCAGCTCGCGCACCATCCGGTAGAACTGCGGCGCCGTGTTCTCGTCGACTTCCTGCGCGTTGTACATGCGCAGCACCATCTTGTCCGAGAACCAGTACGAGAAGAAATTCATGCCGAGCGCGAACAGCAGCGCGATCGTCATGCCGCGCGAGCCGCCGATCATCCCGCCGATCACGATGAACAGGGCCGTGATCGCGGCCATCAGCATCGCCGTTTTGACCCAATTGAACATACCCACTCCTTATCCGTCAGGGGACCCGCCGCGCATCACAGCGCACGGCGGAAAATTGTAAGTGATTTGTTAGATAAGGTCTTGCCGGAAAAATTCAATCTCAGCGTTGCGAAGCGGCGAGACGAAGGCCGAGCCCGACGAAAGCGCTGCCGACCGTGCGGTCGAGCCACTTCCTGACGCCCGGCTTGCCGGAAAAGCGCTGCGTGACGCTGCCCGCCACCCACGCGACCACGCTCGTCCAGACCGTGCTCATCGCGACGAACACCGCGCCGAGGGTCAGGAACGCCCAGGCCTTGTGCGGGCTGTCGGCCGATACGAACTGCGGAAAGAACGACACGAAGAACAGCACGACCTTCGGATTCAGCACGTTGGTCCAGAAACCCTGCATGAACAGCTGGCGCAGCGGCTTGGCGGCCGCGGCCTGCGCGGCTTCGGCGCCCGACGGCGTGGCGGCCTGCTTCGCGATGATCATCCGCACGCCGAGATAAATCAGGTACGCGGCGCCGACCAGCTTGATCACCGTGAACGCGGTTGCCGACGCGGCCAGCAGCGCGGTCAGGCCGAACGCGCAGGCGAGCGCATGGACGCAGCAGCCGGCCGAAATGCCGAACGCCGACATCAGCCCCGCGCCGCGCCCCTGCGCGACGCTGCGGCCGACGATGTAGGCCGTATCGGGACCGGGCGTGATGTTCAGCAGGAAAACCGCGAACACGAAGAAGCCGAAATGGGTGATGCCGAACATGAAAACCTCGAAACCGGAGAGCGCAGGGAAATTCTACGCGCGCCTGCCGCCCCGCGCGACTCGGCCGTCCGGCCAGTTGCGCCGGGCCGGCGGACCGGGTCGAATGACGCTCGGGCCGTGTCAGTCCACGTCGGGCAGCGCGAACCGCTGGCCGGCGGCGAGCGGCGAACCGGCGAGGAATTCTCGCGCGGGCAGCCGCTTGCCGCCCGGTTTCTGCAACTGGGTCACGCGCAGCGTGCCGCTACCGCATGCGACCACCACGCCTTCCGGCGCGGCTTCGACGATCGTGCCGGGCGCCGCGTCGGCAATCGTGGCCGGCGCAGCCACGGGCTCGGCCGCCCACAGCTTGATGGCCGCGCCGTCGAGCGTCGCGACGCCGCCCGGGAACGGATCGAACGCACGCACCTGACGCGCGAGCACGTCGGCCGGCTTGCGCCAGTCGAGCGCCGCTTCGTGCTTGCCGATCTTTTCCGCATAGGTCACGCCGTCGGCCGGCTGCGGCGTCGCCGGCAGCGTGCCGTCGCGCTCGAGCCGCACGAGCGCGTCGACGATCAGCCGCGCGCCGTCGGCGGCGAGCCGGTCGTGCAGCGTCGCGGTCGTATCGTCGGGCGCGATCGCGAGGCGCGCCTCCTCGATCATCGCGCCGGTGTCGAGGCCAACGTCCATCTGCATCAGCGTAACGCCCGTCTCGGCGTCGCCGGCCTCGATCGCACGATGGATCGGCGCGGCGCCGCGCCAGCGCGGCAGCAGCGACGCGTGGATGTTGATGCAGCCGGCGCGCGGGATGTCGAGCACTTCCTGCGGCAGCAGCAGGCCGTACGCGGCCACCACCATCACGTCGTGCGGCGTCGTGCGCAGCAGCTCGATCGCGTCGGCCGCCTCCGCCGGGTACTTGCCCGCGCGGCGCAGCGACGGCGGCTGCGCGACGGTCATCCCGTGCTCGACGGCGTAGCGCTTCACCGCGCTCGCCTGGAGTTTCATCCCGCGCCCGGCCGGGCGATCGGGCTGGGTGAGCACGAGCGGCACCGGGAAACCGGCCTCGTGGATCGCGGCAAGAGCGGCCGCGGCGAATTCCGGCGTACCGGCAAAAATCACGCGCAACGTATGGGTCATGACAGCGTTCGGGGTCGGGCTGGGCGCACGCGCATCACATCGCGCGTTCGAGTTTCTTCATCTTCGTCTTGATACGCGTCTGCTTGAGCGGCGACAGGTATTCGACGAACACGCGGCCCATCAGGTGATCCATCTCGTGCTGGACGCACACCGCGAGCAACCCTTCGCAGTCGAGCTCGAACGTCTCGCCCTGCTCGTTGAGCGCGCGCACGCGCACGTGGTCGGGACGTTCGACTTCGTCGTAGATGCCGGGCACCGACAAACAGCCTTCCTCGTAGGTCTGCTTCGCGTCGCTCGACCACACGATTTCCGGGTTGATGAACGCGCGCAGCTCGTTCTTCTCCTCGGAGACGTCGATCACGATCACGCGCTCGTGCACGTCGACCTGGGTGGCCGCCAGGCCGATGCCGGGCGCCGCGTACATGGTCTCGGCCATGTCGGCGACGAGCTTGCGGATCCGGTCGTCGACCTTGTCGACGGGCTTCGCGACCTTGTGCAGCCGCTTGTCGGGGTAATGAAGAATATTGAGCAAAGCCATGGTGTTCGGTATTCGGTGGAGCGGCGCGCCGCATCGGCCATCCGGCCGGCTGGCGCCGCCGCCGGGATGCAATGAAGATGAGGCGGATGCGTGGCATATCAATGCCGCGGATCGCGCCTCCTGCAATCGGCCGGGCGCCTGCGCGCACGGCCCTGTCGAGTATTTCGGATGATGAAAATTTTATCATGGCGCCACGCGCTCCGCTGGACGCCGCATTCGAGGGCCGCCTCATGTCCCCGCAAGCGCTGACGCCCGCCGCGCTGCGCGCCTGGCTGCAGCTCGCGCATGCGCCCGGCCTCTCGGCCGCCGTGCTACAGGCGCTGCTCGCGGCATTCGGCTCGCCGGCGGCGTTGCTGCGCGCGTCCGACGAAGCCATCGCCGCCGTGAGCAGCCCCGCCGCCGCGCAGGCCGTGCGCGCAAGCGAGCGCGACGATCTCGACACGCGCACCCGCGCCGTGCTCGCGTGGCTCGACGGGCCGGGCAACGGGCTCGTCACGCTGAGCGACCCGGCCTACCCGCCGCGGCTGCGCGACCTGCACGATCCGCCGCCGCTGCTATATGTAAAGGGGCGGCTCGACCTGCTGCACGCACACGGCCTCGCCATCGTCGGCAGCCGCCATGCGACGCCGCAAGGGCTCGCCGACGCCGCGCACTTCGCCCACGCGTTGTCCGACGCGGGCCTCACGATCGTCTCGGGCCTCGCGCTCGGGATCGACGGCGCCGCGCATCGTGGCGGGCTCGACGGCCGGTCGGGCACCGTCGCGGTGATCGCGACGGGCGCCGATCTCGTCTATCCGGCGCGGCACCGTGCGCTCGCCCACGAAATCGCCGCGCACGGCGCGATCGTGTCGGAATGGCCGCTCGGCACGCCGGCCCGCGCCGCACATTTCCCGCAGCGCAACCGGCTGATCGCCGCGCTGGCGATCGGCGCGCTCGTCGTCGAGGCGGCCCCGCGCTCGGGCTCGCTGATCACCGCGCGGCTCGCGAACGAACTGGGGCGCGATGTGTTCGCGATGCCCGGTTCGATCCACGCCCCGCTCGCGCAGGGCTGCCACGCGCTGATCCGCGACGGCGCAAAGCTCACCGCGGCGCCGCTCGACGTGCTCGAGGAATACGGGCTGGGCGAGCCGGCCGCGCGCGCAACGGGCGGCGCGACGCGGGCCGGCAACCGGGGCGAGAACGCCGGTGCGATTCGCGAACCCGAAGCTGCCGGCGTCGCGCCAACGGATCGCGCCGTCGCGGGCGCGCCGCCGCCCCCTCGCATCGAAGCCCGGCCACCGGGCAACCCGTCGGAACAGGCAGTGCTCGCCGCGCTGGGATACGGGCCCGTGACGTATGAATGGCTCGCCGAGCACAGCGGCCTGTCCGACGACGTGCTGCATGGCGCGCTGCTCGCGCTGGAGCTGGCCGGCCGCGTCGCCAGTGTCCCCGGCGGACGCTTCGCGCAGCTTGATGCGGCGCCCACCCCGTCCGCGCGGGGCGTGCTACATTCCCCGGCATAGGGGCGGCCCGGCCGCCGACGCTACCCAAGGAATGCCATGCCCGCGCTGAATCTCGACACCGACGCAGATCGGATCGCCGAGCGCCTCGCCGATCCCGGCACGTTGCTGGTCGCGTGCCTGTGCGCCGACTGGTGCGGCACGTGCCGCGACTACCGGACCGCCTTCGACCAGCTCGCCGACGCGCATCCGGACGCCTGCTTCGCGTGGATCGACATCGAAACCCATGCCGACCGGCTCGACGATCTCGACGTCGAGAACTTCCCGACCATCCTGATCGAGGATGCGCACACCGCACGCTTCTTCGGCACGGTGCTGCCGCACGCGGCGATCGTCGAGCGCATGCTGTCCGACCTGAGCGCGGTGCCTGGTGCGCCGCACGCACCGAAATTGCGCGACGTCCTGAACGTCGAAGCCTGAATTCGCGGGCCGGCGCGGCGGTTTGGCGCGGGTTTGCGCGCGCCGCCGCGCCCGGCGCTTGCCGCCGTTGCGGCCCCCCTCTATGATGAGCCGCTTTTTACACGCTGAGCCGCCGTCGCTGCGGCGTGTGCTATAAAGCGGTCGTAAAAGGGACCTACACCGGCGAACCCGGTCTACCAACACACACCTGTCATGTCCAAAGCACTGATCATTGCGGAAAAGCCTTCTGTCGCGAACGACATCGCACGCGCTTTGGGCGGCTTTACCAAGCATGACGAGTATTACGAGAGCGACGATTTCGTTCTTTCGTCCGCTGTCGGCCACCTGCTGGAAATCGCCGCCCCGGAGGAGTACGAGGTCAAGCGCGGGAAATGGAGCTTCGCGCATCTACCCGTCATCCCCCCGCATTTCGACCTGAACCCGATCGCAAAAAGCGAGTCGCGCCTGAAGGTCCTCACGAAGCTGATGAAGCGCAAGGACGTCGACCGCCTGATCAATGCATGTGACGCGGGGCGCGAAGGCGAGCTGATTTTCCGCCTGATCGCGCAGCACGCGAAGGCGAAGCAGCCGGTCCAGCGGCTCTGGCTGCAATCGATGACGCCGCAGGCGATCCGCGACGGTTTCGCGAACCTGCGCAGCGACTCGGACATGCAGCCGCTCGCCGACGCCGCACGCTGCCGCTCGGAAGCCGACTGGCTCGTCGGGATCAACGGCACCCGCGCGATGACCGCGTTCAACAGCAAGGGCGGCGGCTTCTTCCTGACCACCGTCGGCCGCGTTCAGACGCCAACGTTGTCGATCGTCGTCGAACGCGAAGAGAAAATCCGCCGCTTCGTCCCGCGCGACTACTGGGAAGTGAAGGCCGAATTCGCGTGCGCGGGCGGCTTCTACGAAGGCAAGTGGTACGACCCCAAATTCAAGCGCGACGAATTCGATCCGGAAAAGCGCGACTCCCGCCTGTGGAGCCTGCCGGCCGCCGAAACGATCGTCGCCGCCTGCCGCGACCAGGTCGGCACGGTGTCCGAGGAATCGAAGCCGTCGACGCAACTGTCGCCGCTGCTGTTCGACCTGACGAGCCTGCAGCGCGAGGCGAACGGGCGCTTCGGCTTCTCCGCGAAGAACACGCTCGGCCTCGCGCAGGCGCTGTATGAAAAGCACAAGGTGCTGACCTACCCGCGTACCGACGCGCGCGCGCTGCCGGAAGACTACCTGTCGACGGTCCAGTCCACGCTCGAGATGCTCAAGGAAAGCAACAACTACCTGCCGCATGCGAAGCAGGTGCTCGACAAGGGCTGGGTGAAGCCGAACAAGCGGATCTTCGACAACTCGAAGATCAGCGACCACTTTGCCATCATCCCGACGCTGCAGGCGCCGAAGTCGCTGTCCGAACCGGAGCAGAAGCTGTACGACCTGGTCGTGAAGCGCTTCCTCGCGGTGTTCTTCCCGGCGGCCGAATTCCGCGTGACGACGCGGATCACCGAAGTCGCCGGCCATCACTTCAAGACCGAGGGCAAGGTGCTCGTCGAGCCGGGCTGGCTGCAGGTGTACGGCCGCGACGCCGAAGGCGCGGACGCGAACCTCGTGCCGGTGCAGAAGGACGAGAAGGTGAAAACGGACGAAATCGCCGCCGTCGCACTCGTGACGAAGCCGCCCGCACGCTACTCGGAAGCGACGCTGCTGTCCGCGATGGAAGGCGCGGGCAAGCTGGTCGAGGACGACGAGCTGCGCGAGGCGATGGCCGCCAAGGGCCTCGGCACGCCGGCGACGCGCGCGGCGATCATCGAAGGCCTGCTCGGCGAGAAGTACCTGCTGCGCGAAGGCCGCGAACTGATCCCGACCGCGAAGGCGTTCCAGCTAATGACGCTGCTGCGCGGCCTCGGCGTGAAGGAACTCACCGCGCCCGAGCTCACCGGCGAATGGGAATACAAGCTGTCGCAGATGGAGCGCGGCAATCTCGGCCGCGACGCGTTCATGCAGGAAATCGCCCGCATGACGCAGCAGATCGTCAAGCGTGCGAAGGAATACGATTCCGACACGATTCCCGGCGACTACGCGACCCTTCAGACGCCGTGCCCGAACTGCGGCGGCCAGGTGAAGGAAAACTACCGCCGCTTCGCGTGCACGAAGTGCGACTTCTCAATTTCGAAGATCCCGGGCAGCCGGCAATTCGAGATCCCGGAAGTCGAAGAACTGCTGCAGAAGAAGGAAATCGGGCCGCTGTCCGGATTCCGCAGCAAGATGGGCCGCCCGTTCTCGGCGATCCTCAAGCTGTCCTTCGACGACGAGACGAAGAACTACAAGCTCGAGTTCGATTTCGGCCAGGACCAGGGCGGCGAGGAAGGCGAAGCGCCCGACTTCTCCGCGCAGGAACCGGTCGGCGCGTGCCCGAAGTGCAAGGGCCGCGTGTTCGAGCACGGGATGAGCTACGTGTGCGAGCACTCGGTCGCGAACCCGAAGACCTGCGACTTCCGCTCCGGCAAGGTGATCCTGCAGCAGGAAATCACGCGCGAGCAGATGGGCAAGCTGCTGGCCGACGGCCGTACGGATCTGCTGCCGGGCTTCAAGTCGTCGCGTACCGGCCGCAACTTCAAGGCGTTCCTCGTGAAGCAGCCGGACGGCAAGATCGGCTTCGAGTTCGAGAAGAAGGAACCGAAGGCGGCCGCCGCGAAGAAGACGGCCAAATCGGCGACGAAGGATGCCGAAACCGTGACCGAAGGCGCCGAAGAGAAACCGGCGCCGGCACGCAAGACCGCCGCCCGCAAGACGACGGCGCGCAAGACGGGTTCGTGACGGCCCGGCCGCCGGGCGCCGCTTCGAGCGTGCCCGGCGCCGGCACGCAGCCATGAAAAAACGCGGATCGATCGATCCGCGTTTTTTATTTGCGCCGGCCGTAACGCTACCGGGCGCCGCCCCGTTACAGCGGCGACGGCATCGCCACGCGCGTGCGCGGCGAGCGCGCCACACGCGGCTGCAGGTTCGGACCGGTCGATTCGGGGAGCGGCTCGGCACGCATCTCGACACCGATCGGCGGCGCGCTCTGCGCGGCCCATTGTTCGCCCATCGTCGCGTCGGTCGAGTGGCTGAAATGCTCGACGAGGTGATCGATGAACGTCCGCACCTTCGCCGGCAGATGGCGCCGGCTCGGGTACGCGATGTTGATCTCGACCTGCGGCAGGCGGAAATCCGGCAGCAGCCGCACGAGCGCGCCGCGCGCGATGTCGCTGCCGATCAGGTAGCTCGGCAGGATCGCGACGCCCATCCCGAGCAACGCGAACTGGCGCAGCATCGCGGTGTTGTTCGCGACGATCACGTTGGTCGGGCGCACGCGCACTTCGCCGTCCGGCCCCGTGAACACGCGCTCGTCGCCCCAGTATTCGGTCGGCAGGCTCAGGGCCGGGTGCTCGGCGAGCTGCTCCGGATGAATCGGCACGCCGTGCTTCTCCAGATAGCTGGGCGTCGCGCACACGGTCATGCAGCCGGTGGTCAGACGCCGGGTGACGATGCTCGCGCTACGCATCTGGCGCGTGACGACGATGCCGACGTCGAAGCCTTCCTCGACCAGATCGACCTGTCGGTCGACCAGCGTGAGATCCGGCACCACTTTCGGGAAATTCTCCGTGTACGACTGCAGCACGGGCGCGAGGTTGTGCAGGCCGAACACGACCGGCGCGACGATGCGCAGCGTGCCGACCGGCTCGTGATTGCGTGCGACGACCATCTGCTCGACGTCCTCGAGCTCGTCGAGGATCTGGCGGGCACGCTCCAGATAAACCTGACCCGACTCCGTCAGGGAGAGGCTGCGCGTGGTGCGGTTAAGCAAACGCGTGCCGAGCCGGCCTTCCAGATCGGCGACGTGGCGCGTCGCGACCGCGTTGGAGATATCCATTGCGCTCGCGGCCCGCGCGAAACTGCCGAGATCTGCAACCTTGACGAACACGCGCATCGACTGCAAATGATCCATAAACGACTCCTGCCGCTGTTACAACTTCAAAAAGATGAAGCAAATGCGTAATTCTCCTACGACAGCGGAAATGATGCAGAGTTGCTCAACAAGGCGCCGGTTGACGATAAAAATAGTCAAAAATCCTCGCCTTCTGCGGATACTTGATCCAATTATTCTGCTTGAAGCAACAATTGGGTGAACCTCGGCGAGTAAACGGCCGAATCAGAAAGGACGTGTTTGATGCGACACAACAGCGCACCCGTTTGCACGGGCCGGGAGCGGCGCCGGGGGCGGCAGGGCCGATTGCGGCGGAGCGTAACAACCTGTTAAAAAGACACCACCAAGGCGGCCGACGTTGCATCATGTCGGCCCCGGCCGGGCGAGACGGCCGCGCAAGCTGCGCCGCCGCCCTTGCCGCTTTCAACGCGCGACACCCCGTTCACCATGAAAATTGCCATCCTCGACGACTACCAGGACGCCGTCCGCAAGCTGAACTGCTTCGAGATGCTCGCCGGCCACGACGTAAAGGTCTTCAACAATACGGTGCGCGGCCTCGGACAGCTCGCCAGCCGTCTGGCCGAAGTCGAGGCGCTCGTGCTGATTCGTGAACGGACCCCGATTACGTCCCAGCTACTGGCCAAGCTGCCGAACCTGCGCATGATCAGCCAGACCGGCCGCGTGTCGAGCCACATCGATCTCGACGCGTGTACCGATCGCGGCGTCGCGGTGCTCGAAGGCACCGGTTCGCCGGTCGCGCCGGCCGAGCTGACCTGGGCGCTCGTGATGGCCGCCCAGCGCCGCATCCCGCAATACGTCGCGAACCTGAAGCAGGGCGCCTGGCAGCAGTCGGGCTTGAAGACGTCGGCGATGCCGCCGAACTTCGGCCTCGGTCAGGTGCTGCGCGGCCAGACGCTCGGCATCTGGGGCTACGGCAAAATCGGCCGGCTCGTCGCCGGCTACGGCAAGGCGTTCGGGATGAACGTGCTGATCTGGGGCCGCGAGCATTCGCTCGAAGCCGCGCGCGCCGACGGCTACACGGCCGCCGACAGCCGCGAGGCGCTGTTCGAACAGAGCGACGTGCTGTCGCTGCACCTGCGCCTACACGACGACACGCGCGGGATCGTGAAGCAGGAAGACCTGATGCGGATGAAGCCGACGTCGCTGCTCGTCAACACGAGCCGCGCCGAGCTGCTCGAGGAAAACGCGCTCGTCAACGCGCTGTCGCACAACCGTCCGGGGATGGTCGCGATCGACGTGTTCGAAAGCGAGCCGATCCTGCAGGGCTACAGCCTGCTGCGGATGGAAAACGTGATCTGCACGCCGCACATCGGCTACGTCGAACGCGAAAGCTACGAGCTGTATTTCAGTGCCGCATTCCGCAACATTCTCGCGTTCGACGACGGCGACATGTCGAGCGTCGCCAACCCGGAAGCGCTGACGCCGATCCGCAAGCGCTGATCGCACGGGCTGCGCGCGTCGCGCGGCCCCTTTTGCCCTTTACTCCCTTCCCGATCGTTCGTCAGGCGGCCACGCGGCCGCCCGTCATCGCGCCGACGCGCGTGAGAAAGTGCTCGCCGTCGCGCCGCCCGAGATCGTACGCATGCCGCATCTGCGACGGGCTCGTGTAGTCCCAGCTCGAAATCGGCACCTTGCTCGACGGCTGCACATACAGCCGCCGCTGGTCGCCATGCGCGACCGTGAACATCTGCGGACGTGGATACAGCCGCGTGACGAGCACCAGCACGTCGCCCGGCGACGGGTCGAGCGCATCGACCGGCACGTTGTCGACCATCCCGCCGTCGAGCACCGGCCGGCCGCCGCGCCGCAGTACCGGCGTGAACGGCGGCGTGCAGGACGACTGCAGGATCAGGTCGGCGAGTTCGTCGACGTGCATGCAGGCCTGCGCGCGCACGAATTCGGGCCGAAAGCCGAGCGTGCGCCCGAGCGTCGGGTGCAGCGTCTTGCGCACGTACTTTTCGATGTTGTATGCGACGAGGCCGGCGGCCACCGCGCTGCGCGCGCCGAGCCAGCGCGGCACGTGCGACACGCCGATGCGGATCTCCGGCGCAGCGGCGAGCTTCGCGAACGGCTCGCCGTAGATGTCGAGCAGCGCCTGACGGTAGATCCGGTAATGCGGAAACACGGGCTCGCGCCCGAACAGGTTGCCCCAGTACGCATTCTTCCGGTTGTGGCGCAGCGCCTCTTCGTAATAGCGCATCACCCACGCGGCGTCGCGCGTATACAGCATGCATGCGGTCGCCGCGCCGGCCGAGATGCCGGTGATCACGCGCGGGCGCAGGCCGAGGGCCGGCTGCGCGACGTCCCAGAAGCCGGCTTGCCACCAGCAACGATTGCCGCCGCCCGCGAAGACGATCTGGTCGAACATCGCGCCGCTCAGCTGATGAGCGCGTAGGTCGACGTCGCGTGAACGGCCATCGTGCCGTCCTCGTCGAACAGTTCGACTTCGCCGAACACGAGGTTGCGGCCCATCCGCAGCACGCGCGCGGTGACGAGCACGTCGCCCTTGCGCACCGGACGCATGAAATTCGTGTTCAGTGACACCGTCGTCATCGGCCGGAATTCGCCCAGCGCGGCCGAGATCGCGACCACCATCGCGGTGTCGGCGGCCGCCGTGAACACCTGGCCGCAGATCACGCCGCCCGAATGACGGAACTCGCCGGAAAACGGCAGGCGCAGCGTGACGCTATCGTCGCCGATCGACACGGGGACCAGACCCAGCGAGCGGACCCACGGGGCCAGCAGGCGATCCAGCAATTCGCGGACTGCGTTTTCGTCCATCTTCGAATGTCCAGAAAACGTTGCGCGACCGCCGCGCAACGCGTGTGGCGTCATCATACCGGGAGCGCGCAAACTGCGACCGCTCGTTACCGCGCCGACAGCCGCCGTTGTCTTGACGAAATATTTTCAGGAAATCTGCAGAAAGGGCTTGCCATGCCCTGAAAACCCCGGCATAATCTTTCTTCTGTTGGGGGCGTTAGCTCAGTTGGTAGAGCAGCGGACTCTTAATCCGTAGGTCGAGTGTTCGAGTCACTCACGCCCCACCAGGAATTCCAAAGGCCGGTCAGCGAAAGCTGACCGGCCTTTTTCCGTTTTGGCGCGCCGCACTCGCGGCGTGCGCCCTTCGCGGCGGTACGCGACCGCACGCCCGTCGCGCATCGTTTCCGCTAGAATCGTCCGACAAATATCACACGACCGGCGCCAGGCATCGTCGTTGGCCCGCCGGCACTGAGAGAGCATGGGACGTCAGACATGGAAGCATGTGAACGACGCGCGACCATTCAGAGGGCATGGTTGCGCCAATATCGGCCTGTCCGTCGCGATGGGCCGCTCACCCGGGCACACCCGAATCCGCGCGACGCACGAACCGGATCGCGTCATGCCGGGTAAGAACGCGCTGGTCGCGCTGATGATCGGGGTCGTCCTGTCCGTGCTGGCCGGCGCACTGGCCATCACCGCCAGCCGGGAACCCGGGCACCTGGTCCGCGCGCCGGGCACGGTCGTGCGCATCGTCCAGGACAGCGATGCGATGCGCGCGTACCGCCCGATCGTCGCGTACCTCGCGAACGACGGCCAGCGCCGCGAAGTCGCCGGCAATACCGCGTCGACGGTCCCCGCCTACGACATCGGCGAAAACGTCGACGTCCTGCTCGACCCCGACCACCCCGAGCGCCTCGCGCTGATCGACGATTTCACGCAACGCTGGTTTCCGGTGGCCGTGCCGGCGCTGCTCGCCGTCGCGGCGTTCGCGATCGGCGGCCTGCTGATTGCCGGCGAGCGTCGCCGCCGCCAATCGGACCCGGCGCCGCCCCGCGCCGCACGCAAGCCGACGCAGCGCCGCTGGGATATCGCGATCGTGCTGATTCCGATCGCGATCGGCACAGGCTTCCTCGCCGGCGCCGGCGCGGCCGGCCTGCATCAGTGGCAGATCGTCCACCACTATGCGCGTTCGACCGGCCATGTGGTCGAGATCGCGAAAAACGGGCGGTCGTTGCGGTCGCGCACGGCGCCGTACGCGGCCGTCGTCGCGTTCACCACCGACAGCGGTCGGCTGATCACGTTCGCCCAGGGCTCGGCGTCGTCGCACCTGGGCCTGCACGAAGGCGACGCGGTCAACGTACTGTACGACCCCGTCACCCCCGAGCGCGCGCTCGTCGATCGCTTCTGGGATCGCTGGGGCCTCACTGCCATCCTGTTCGCGATCGGTGCGCCGTTCCTTGCAGCGGGGCTGTTCATCGCCGCGACGTTATGGCCCGACCACCATCGGCCGCACGAAACCGCTCAATGACGCACGCGCGGCGCGGCAACCGTCGCGACGCGCGCGTCACCGCTCCCTGAACGCCTCCACCTTCGCGCGATTCCCGCACGTGCGCATGTCGCACCAGCGCCGGCCGACGCCGCGGCCGCGATCGACGAAGAACCACGTACACCGGCCGCACTGCCGCACGCGCGCGAAATCGTCGCTGCGCATCAGATGCTCGAAACCGAGCGCGACCGCATCGATCCAGCGCGACGCGGTACGCGCGTCGAGCCGCCACGCGAAACGGCCGCCGACCGCGTCGAACGCACTGCGCCCGATCGCCTCGCGGATCGTCACCGCGAGCCGGTCCGCCGCACGCGCGCCCGCGCTGCCGCCGCCTTCGGTCGTCAGATGCGCGATCGCGACGTACGCGTCGTCGCGAAAGCGGTGCAGCGCCGCCAGCTCGTCGGGGCCGTCCTGCCGAGGATGACGCAGCAGCCGCGCCAGATCGTCCGGCGCCAGCCCCCCCGCCTTCGCTGCCCACGCGCGCACGGCCGGCCAGTCGACGAGCTTCTCCTCGTCGCGCGTCTTGCCCGTGTCGGCCACCGTGTTCAGGAAGTCGAGCGCCGGATGGCCGCCGACGAAATCGGCCGCGCGCCATTCGTGCTCATGTCGCGCCGGGTCGGATCGAGTAACCATTTATTTTCACCTATCGGTTTCATATCCGGAGAATCCGGCGTAACCTTTTAACAACCGAAACAGGTTATCACGGAGAAGCCGATGCTCGAACTCCCGAACCGCTTCAATTTCGAAGGCCACCGGATTGCATGGGGCACGCTCGGCGAAGGCCCGCCGCTCGTCCTCGTGCACGGCACGCCGTTTTCGTCGCAGGTATGGCGCCGGATCGCGCCGTGGCTCGCGCGGCGCCATCGCGTGTATTTCTACGACCTGCTCGGTTACGGCCGGTCCGACATGCCGGACGCGGACGTATCGCTGGGCCGCCAGAACGCGCTGTTCGGCGCGCTGCTGAATGAGTGGAAACTGTCGCGGCCGCGCGTGCTCGCGCACGACTACGGCGGCGCTACCGTGCTGCGCGCGCACTTTCTCGACGGCATCGCCTATGCGGACCTCACGCTCGTGAATCCGGTCGCGATCGCGCCGCAAGGGTCGCCGTTCGTGCGCCACGTCGCGCAGCACGGAGCCGCGTTCACCGGCTTGCCCGCGTACGCGCATCACGCGCTCCTGTCGGCCTATATCGGCCAGGCGGTCGCGCGGCCGTTGCGCGACGACGTGCTGTCGATCTACCGCGAGCCATGGTTCACGCCGGCCGGCCAGGCCGCGTTCTATCGCCAGATCGCGCAGATGCGCCAGCGCTACATCGAGGAAGCGGAGGCCCGCTACGCGCCGCCGGACTTTCCGGTGCGGATCGTGTGGGGCGAGGACGACATGTGGATCCCGCTCGAGCAAGGGCAGGCGCTGGCCGATCGCATCGCGAACGGCAAGCTGATCCGGGTCCCACACGCGGGCCATCTGGTGCAGGAGGATGCGCCGGAGGCGATCGTCGCCGCCGTGCTCGACGGGTCCGCGCCGGGCTGAGCATCACGGCATCGCGTACCGCGTGTCGCGTCAGAACACCGGCGCGCGTTGCGCGAGCGTCGCGACGAATTTCGCGGTGCGCGGATCGCGTGGCCGGCCGAACACGTCGCGCGATGGCCCGGCTTCGACGATGCGGCCGTCGGCGAGGAACACCGCATCGTGCGCGATCGACGCGGCCAGACGCAGGTCGTGCGTGGCCATCAGCATCGTCGTGCCTTCGCGCGCGAGCTGGCGCAGCACCTCGACCACTTCGACCGACAGCTCCGGATCGAGCGCCGACGTCGGCTCGTCGCACAACAGCACCTGCGGAGACGGCGCGAGCGCCCGCGCGATCGCCACGCGCTGCTGTTGTCCGCCCGACAGCGTGGCCGGCCATGCGTCGGCCTTGTCCGCGATGCCGACCTTGTCGAGCAGCGTGAGCGCCCGCTGGCGCGCCTGTTCGCGTGGCCAGCGCTGCACGGTCACGAGCCCCTCCATCACGTTCTGCACGACGCTCAGGTGCGGAAACAACTGGAAGTTCTGGAACACCATGCCGGTCTGCTTGCGCACCGCGAACACCGCGTCGCGCGACGGCCGGTGCGCCGGCACGAAGTCGATGCGCGCATCGCCGACGACCAGCGCGCCGGCCTCCGGCACTTCGAGCAGATTTACGCAGCGCAGCAGCGTGCTCTTGCCGCTGCCGGACGGGCCGATCAATGCGGTCACGCTGCCCGGCTGCAACGCGAGGTCGATGCCGCTCAGCACGCGATGCGCGCCGAACGACTTGTCGATGCGTTCAAGGCGGATCATCGCAACTCCGCGTGGAACAGCGCGTGGCGGCCGAAGCGAAGCTCCAGCCGGCGTTGCAGCGACGACAGCACCGAGCTGAACAGCAGATAGATCAACGCGGCTTCGGTATAGAGGATCAGCGGCTCGTAGGTCACGGCCGCGATGCGTTGCGCGGCCTGGAAGATCTCGGGGACTGTCAGCACGGCCGCGAGCGACGTGTCCTTCACGAGCGAGATGAATGAATTCGACAGCGCGGGCAGCGCGACGCGCGCGGCCTGCGGCAGGATCGCGCGGCGCAGCGCCTGCGCGCGCGTCATCGCCATCGAGTACGCGGCTTCCCACTGCCCTTTCGGGATCGACTCGATCACGCCGCGGATCACCTCCGCGTTGTACGCGCCGACGTTCAGCGAGAAGCCGATCACGGCGGCCGTCAGCGGATCGAGCACGATGCCGACGTTCGGCAATCCGTAGAAGATCACGAACAACTGCACGAGCAGCGGCGAGCCGCGGAACAGCCAGATATAGAACCGCACGACCGCCTGCGCCCAACGCGGCCCGAACAGCCGCACGAGCGCCGCGCCGAACGCGAGCAACAGGCCGATCGCGAACGACGCGAGCGTGAGCGGAACCGTAAACACGAGCCCCGCGACGAGCAGGGGGCGCAACGATTCCACCATCAGGTGCAGCCAGGCCGGCATCGTTCAGCCTCGCGTCACGGCTGCGACACGTCGCGGCCGAAGTACTTCTGCGAGATTTTCGCGTAGGTGCCGTCCGCCTTGATGTCCGCGAGCGCCTTGTCGATCGCGGCCACCAGCGCGGGGCTGCCCTTGCGCAGCAGCACGCCGGATGCGTCGCCCGCGCCGGTCTTGTCGGTCGCCGCGATCTTCAGTTTCGCGTCGGGCTTGTGCTTGCGGAAATCGAGGTACGACAGCGAATCGTTGATCGTCGCATCGACGCGGCCCGACGTCAGCAGGTCGATCGATTCGTTGAAGCCCTGCACCGGCACCACGTCGGCGCCGTGCGCGGCCGCGAGCTTGCCGAAATTGCTGGTCAGCGTGTTCGCGGACTTCTTGCCCTTCAGGTCGTCGAACGAGCGGATCGTCGTGTTGTCCGCGCGCACGATCAGCACCGCGTGCGACGTGATGTACGGCGTCGAGAAATCGTATTTCGCCTTGCGCGCGTCGGTGATCGACACTTCGTTGACGACCGCGTCGTAGCGGTTCACGTCGAGGCCCGCGATCAGCCCGTCCCATTTTCCTTCGACGAACTGCGGTTTCACGCCGAGGCGCTGCGCGATCGCGGTCGCGATGTCGACGTCGAACCCCGTCAGCTTGCCGGTCTCGTCGTGGTACGTGAACGGCGCGTAGGTGCCTTCGGTGCCGACGCGGAACACGCCGGTCGACTTGATCTGCGACAGGTCGTCGGCAGCCAGCGCGCTGGTGGCCGCGACGGCCTGCAGCAACGCGACGACCAGGATGGAGCGGAGGAATTTCATGGTGCGGACCCCGAATGATTGGAGAGGATCGTCCCGCCGACGCGCCTGCGCCGTTCGAGAGGTCCGCGAATTCTACCGATGCGTCTGGGTGCGGCAAAAACGCAAATCCGCTAACGATATGAGCCGATCGAATAACGCCCGCACCGGCCGCCACGCCGGCGCGCGCGCCTTACATGCCGCTTACCACGGCAGCGAATACGTCTTCGTATTCGTGAAGCTCTTCATCGCTTCCTGCACGCCTTCCTTGTACCCAAGCCCCGAATCCTTCACGCCACCGAACGGCGTCAGTTCGAGCCGATAGCCGGGCACCTCGCGCACGTTCACGCTGCCAACTTCCAGCTCGGTGATGAAGCGCGTGATGTGGTCGAAGCGGTTCGTGCATACCGACGACGACAGCGCGTAGTCGGTGCTGTTCGACATCCGGATCGCTTCGTCGATGTCGCGAAAGCGCATGATCGGCGACACCGGCCCGAAGGTTTCGTGCTTCACCAGCGGCATGTCGGGCGTCACGCGATCGACGACGGTCGGCGCATACAGCGCGCCGTCGCGCACGTTGCCGACCAGCAGCCGCGCCCCACGCACGAGCGCGTCGTTCACCTGCTGCTCGCAGAACTTCGCGGCCGCTTCGTCGATCACCGTGCCCATGTCGACCGACGGATCGGACGGATCGCCGTACGACCACGCGCGCGTCTTCTCGACGACCAGCTCCGTGAAGCGATCGGCGACCGCCTCGTGCACGAGCATCCGCTTGATCGCCGTGCAGCGCTGCCCCGAATTCCTGTACGAGCCCGACACCGCGAGCGTGCTCGCCTCGTCGAGATCGGCATCTTCCATCACGATGATCGGATCGTTGCCGCCGAGTTCGAGCACCGCGCGCCGGTAGCCCATCCGCGCGGCGATCGACTTGCCGATCGACACGCCGCCGGTGAACGTGATCATGTCGATCGCCGGGTTCGTAATCAGCTCGTCGGCGATCTCCTTCGGGTCGCCGGTGATCACCTGCAGCATCTGCGGCGGCAGGCCGGCCTCGTACAGGAGGTCCGCGAACAGGTAGCACGACAGCGGCACCTTCTCCGACGGCTTCACGACGATCCGGTTGTTCGTCGCGACCGACGGCACGATCTTGTGCGCGACCTGGTTCATCGGATGATTGAACGGCGTGATCGCCGAGATCACGCCGAGCAGCGGGTCGCGCTGCGTGTACACACGGCGCTTCTTGCCGTGCGGCGTCAGATCGCACGAGAAGATCTGCCCGTCGTCCTTCAGCACTTCGCCGGCGCCGAACGTCAGCACGTCGGCCACGCGGCCCGCTTCGTACGTCGAATCCTTGATGCACAAGCCGGCCTCGGCCGTAATCAGCGCCGCGATCTCCGCGGTGCGCGCACGCACGATGTCGGCCGCGCGGCGCAGGATCGCCGCGCGCTCGTGGCGCGTGAGCGTCGGCCGGTACGCACGCGCGACCGCGAATGCGCGGCGTACGTCGTCGAGCGTCGCCTTCGGCACGGTGCCCACCCGCGCGCCGTCGTACGGGTTGCGTACGTCGATCACCGCGTCGCGATAGATCTTTTCACCGTCGATTCGCAGTGCTTCACGATGTGGCGTGCGGACATCGGCCGATGCTGCAATGGCGTTCATGACAGTCTCCTGGCGGATCGCCTGCGTCACTGCAGATGGTTGAGCGCGATGTCGATGACGTCGAAGTTACGCAGCCGCGCTCGGCCCGTGACGTGGGCCGCAACCGGCTTGCTGAAAATCAGCGGCACGATCTGCTCGGAGATCCCGCCGTGCGAGCGCAGCGGCACGTCGAGGCCCGACAGGTCGTGCTTGATGCGGCGCGTGCCGAGCACGACGTCCTGCTTCGAAATCACGATCAAGTCACCCATCCGCGCGGGCGGCAGCTCGAAGCGCGCGCAGCCTTCGGCGCCCGCCAGCACGACCTCGATGCCGTCGACCGCGGCGAGCCGCGCGCGCAGCGCATCGGTGTCGGCCGTCGCCGGCACGTAGACGGTCGCGAACGAACCGAGCGCGCCGTGGTGCACGACGTATGGATCGGTGATCGGCAGGATCACGCGCGCCGCATCGGGGCCGAGCCATTCGTCGAACAGCGCCTGCAGATAGATCACGTTCGGCTCGCCGGTCGTGTCGTCGTGCTTCGCGTTCATCCCGTGATCGGCGGTGATCGCGACGATCGCGCCAAGTGCGTCGAGGCGTTGCAGGTAGGTGTCCATCATCGCGTAGAACGCGTTCGCGCCGGGCGTGCCGGGCGCGCACTTGTGCTGCACGTAGTCGGTGGTCGACAGATACATCAGGTCGATCGGGCGCGTCTCGAGCAGGCGCACGCCGGCCGCGAACACGAATTCGGACAGATCCGCGCTGTACACGCTGGGCACCGGCTTGCCGACCAGCTCCAGCACGTTGTCGATGCCGTTCTCTTCGACGCTCGCTTCGTCGGCCTTTTCCGACGAGAAGCAGACGCCCTTCAGCCCCTTGCCGAGCAGGCGACGCAGCTTGTCCTTCGCGGTGACGACCGCGACGCGCGCGCCCTGTTCGCCGAAGGCCGCGAGCACGGTGGGCGCGACGAGGTATTTCGGATCGTTCATCAGCACCTCGGTGCCGGTGTCGCGATCGTAGAAGTAGTTGCCGCTGATCCCGTGGATCGCCGGCGGCACGCCGGTGACGATCGACAGGTTGTTCGGGTTCGTGAAGCTCGGCACCACGCACTCGCCCTTGAGCGCCGTGCCCGGCTTCAGCAGCGTGCGCAGGAACGGCGCGACGCCGGCCTCGGCCGCTTCCTCCAGATATTCGTATGCGCAGCCATCGACGCAGACGACCACCACGGGCCGGCTCATCCAGTTGTAGCGGCGCCCATTCACTTCCACGGATACAGGCGTTTCAGTCATGACGTTCAGTCCTTTCCGATCGAAGGGGTAAGCCGTCGGCGCCCGCGCCGCGCCGATGGGAAGTGTTTTCAGGCTTGACATTAAAAGGGAGTATTTGTAGATTGTCAACAACATGCAGAGAACAGAAGGCAAAGTTCGAGGCGCGATGACCATGATGGGTGGCGACCACCCGGCCGCCTCGGGCTGCGGCGTGGTTTTTATCAGGCGGTCAAAAAAGCGCGGCTACATTCGGGCTGCGGCACGGCAACCTCATCCTCACTGATACGACACCCGATGCGCCCCTTCTGGATCGAACAAGCGCTGCTCAACGACGGCGACCTCGCCCCCGCGCTGCAAGGCGCGACGCAGGCCGACGTGTGTATCGTCGGCGGCGGCTTCACGGGCCTCTGGACCGCGATCCAGGCGAAGCAGCAGCACCCCGCGCTCGACATCGCGATCCTCGAAGCCGACCTGTGCGGCGCCGGCGCGAGCGGCCGCAACGGCGGCTGCCTGCTCACGTGGTCCGCGAAATTCCTGACGCTGCGGCGGCTGTTCGGCGAAGCCGAGGCGATCCGGCTCGTGAAGGCATCGGAAGCGGCCGTGCAGCACATCGCCGATTTCTGTCGCACGCACGCCATCGATGCCGAACTGCGGCTCGACGGCACGCTGTACACCGCGACGTCGCGTGCGCAGGTCGGCACGCTCGCGCCGGTGCTCGACGCGCTCGCCGCGTGCGGCATCCACAGCTACGAGCCGCTGCCGCCCGCCGACATCGCACGCCGCTCGGGCTCCGCGCGCAATCTCCACGGCGTCTACTCGCCGATCGCCGCGACCGTCCATCCCGGCAAGCTCGTGCGCGGGCTGCGCCGCGTCGCGCTTGCGATGGGCATCCGGATCTACGAGCGCACGCCGATGCTCGACTTCACGCCCGGCCAGCCGGTCGTCGTGCGCACGCCGTCCGGCAGCGTGAGCGCGGGCAAGCTCGTGTTCGCGATCAACGCGTGGATGGCGAGCCGCTTTCCGCAGTTCGAACGGACGATCGCGGTCGTGTCGAGCGACATGGTCATCACCGAGAAATGTCCGGATCTGCTGGAGCAGACCGGGCTGGTGGACGGCGTGTCGGTGCTCGATTCGCGGATCTTCGTGTACTACTACCGCACGACCGTCGATGGCCGGCTGATGCTCGGCAAAGGCGGCAACACGTTCTCGTGGCGCAGCCGCATCGCGCCCGTGTTCGACCGCCGCTCGCCGTACGAGGCGCAGCTCACGCGCAGCCTGCGCGAATTCTTCCCGTCGCTGGCGGGCGTGCCGATCACCGCGAGCTGGAACGGGCCGTCGGATCGCTCGGTGACGGGTTTTCCGTTCTTCGGCCGCCTCGACGATGCGCCGAACGTGTTCTACGGCTTCGGCTATTCTGGCAACGGCGTCGGGCCAACCTACATGGGCGGGCAGATCCTGTCGTCGCTCGTGCTCGGCCTCGACAACGCGTGGACGCGCAGCCCCATCGTGCGCGGCCCGATCGGCCATTTCCCGCCGGAGCCGATCCGTTATGTCGGCGCGCACGTCGTGCGCAACGCGATTCGTCGCAAGGAGCGCGCGGAGGACGAGAGCCGGCAGCCGTCGGCGGTCGATACGTGGCTCGCGAAGTTTGCGAGCGCGGCGGGGAAGGCGGATAAGGCTTGAGATGTTCGCCGCTGACGGCATCAAGCATCGCCCTGTTGGCGGATGAGTGTGGCGATTCAAAAAAGGGCTTATGTTCCTGGCGATTTGCAGATCGGTCCAGATGGCAAGAATCGCCATGTGATTGCTCCGTCAAGGAGCATGCCCCTTGACAAATACAAGAGGCTTCTTCAAGAAATGGCCATGTCCGCCACGCGGGAATTCAGCAAAAAACAGGAGTTCCATATGGAAACCATGAAACTCGAACTAACAGCCAGCCAGGTCAAAATCGTCCTCGAAGCGCTTGCCGAAACAGACAAGCACTGGACCGAGATCTGCAACACGTCCGACGACGAGGACGCCATGGCCGATTACGGCAACGACCTCGTCCTGCTGCGAATCGTCAGAGACGAAATCACCCCAAAGGCGATCGCCGCATTCGGCTCCGACATCGTCAATTGTGACCGGGGCTGAACCCGTCCGGTACGGCGAAGAAAGCGAACCTCGCTTAAACAGGAAAGGGCACCGATCAATCGTATCGGCGCCCTTTCGTCATCGCTCTACCGGCCACACGTCCCGCGCCCGTTACTCACGCGCCCGCCCTCTCCCGCTCGGCCTTTCCCGCCGGAGCCGATTCGCTATGTCGGCGCGCATGTCGTGAGCAATGCGGTGGGAGGCAGGAAAGGCCTGCGGCTAGCCCGCACCATCACGTCGCCAGCTTCTATAGAACAAGTCCAATTCCTGATGCCGCGTTTGTTCCGAAACTAGACATTCCCCACGAAAACAATCACGTACCAATAAGACGATTCCCATCTAAAATAAAGCTTATAAAGCAGAATACCGTACTACGCATTTTATTTTTGTCATTTCATTATCTCGATTTTATTATCATAAACAACATGATAGGATTTCAATGACACAAAAAATAGGAATCCCATTTTCCCTCCATGCACGCATCAACAACCATTGAAATCTTGATTAGCGACTCCCGCTCTATCTCAAGAGGGTCACAGTTCGGACATACAGCGATTGCAGTCGATGGAATCGTATATGGCAGAGCGCACCCAGGATGGGACGTCGATAACATCGCGAACTACCTAAACCGCCAGCAGACCAAGATGCAACGCGATACGATCGGCTATCTCCTCCATACATCCAAGGACGAGAAAAGGATCATCGTTTCCGAAATAGAAAGACGGCGACACGAAAACAAGCCATACTCTCTCGTCGACAATAATTGCTCATCGAACATAGCCGAAATACTTGGCAAGGCTGGCATTCTGGCTTACGACCCAAGGTGGCAACTCCCGGGTATCATCCCTCCTGCGGATTTGATGATCGGTCTGCGCCATTCGAAACGCCTGATTGGAATCCGACGATATCCGAAGAAATGACACGCCTCCTGCTATTGGCCGCACTCGCCGCGATGATCAGCGCGTGCTCGAAATACAAAGATGAGGAATGGACGGCACTTCAGGATATGCCTGCGTTTGCCGAACCTAACGACGACAGGACCCAGCCGATCTTCACGATCAGGAAAGGCGAGTCCTGTGTTCCGCTGACGGATCGTGTTGCCAAAATCTACGCATACACGCAAGTGGACTGCAAATCCGGCACGGGGTGGGTGCTGGATGATGCCTTCGATAAACGACACCGCAAATAATCGCCTGCTGGCGATCGTTGCATTTGGCCCGGGCCATGTCGATTCCGAGCAAAGCTAAGCCCGGCCGGCATAACGGGCGGACGGCCCGTAACCGAACGACGCGCAACGACACGCACCGCGTCCCCTTACGTGCCCGCCCTCTCCCGCGCCGCCTTACCCGTCACCGGCAGCCCCTGCTCATGCATGCGACGCATCCGCGCGAGACCATGCGCGACGTGCTCGCGCACGAGCGCGACGGCCTTGTCCTCGTCGCCGGCCGCGAGCGCCCGCACGATCTTGTCGTGCTCGGCCGCCGACACCGCGATCGCATCCTCCTCGGCCTCGATCGCCGCCTGACGCAGCAGGCCGAGCTGGCGCACGAGCCGCCGGTAGGTATCGGTGAGATGCGTATTGCCGACGCCGACCACCATCGCGTCGTGGAACTGCACGTTCAGCTCGGTATAACGCGTGACGTCGTGCGTCTTCGCGGCGCCCTTCATCGACTGGGCGATGCCCTTCAGCACCTTCAGCGTCTCGGGCGAGATGCGCTTCGCGAGTGCGCGCGCGACCGATTCGTCGAGCATCGCGCGCACTTCGTAGATTTCCTCGGCCTCGCGCAGCGGCACGACACGCACGGTCACGCCGCGGTTCTTCTCGTTGCGCAGCAAGCCGGCCTGTTCGAGCCCGCGGAATGCCTCGCGCACCGGGCCGCGCGACACGTTCAGCTTCGTCGCGATATCGACTTCGTTGAGCTTTTCGCCGGGTGCGTATTCGCCGGACACGATCGCGCGCTCGAGCATGTCCTGGACGATCATCGCGAGCGACTGGCTTTGCAGGAGTTCGATGGCGCTGAGCGCGTTCGGGGCAGTCATGGTCGGGCAGGCAGCGGGGCTGCAGGCGAAAACGAGGGCGCCATGTCGGCGAGTGGTCGTTGTATACCTCTCACCCCGCCAAATTGTCAACAGTTTTCAGTTTCCAAAAGCCAGTCCGGCGTACGACTCACATTCGCAATCGCCATGCAACCGGCACGCGGCGGTCGCGCGATGCGGGCGAACCCTCCCGCGTCGCGCGCCACCGCCTGCACAGCCGTCAGGCCGTACGCTTCACCGGACCCGGATCGCTGTGGCTCGGCCGACCCGTTTCGACGTGGCCCGCGAAGCGGCGCACGACCTTGTCGTCGCCGCCGCGCAGCGTCGTCGCGGTGATCGTCAGATCGTACCAGCCGTGGCTCGACGACAGCTCGAAGTGCGCGTCGACGCGCTCGCCCGGCTCCAGCATGTACGTGCGTGCATGTGCATGGCTGTACGCGTTGTCGACCGACACGCGGCACGTCGCGCGTCCGCTGTTGCGCAGTTGCAGATACACGTGGCGATTGCGCACGTCGTAGCCGATCTTCGCTTCGGGGTTCGCGTGGCGGCCGTCGGCGGCGAGCCGCGTGTTGCCCTGGAATTCGCACAGATAGCCGTTCGGGCCGTAGGCGGCCAGATGATAGTCGCCGCGCGCGGCCGACGTGCTCCACGTATCGACGAAGCGGTCGCGCGCGGACACCGCGTAGCGGCGCGGCGGCGTCGCCGGGTTGCGGCGGTCGTACACGTAGAACGCGGCGCCCGCGTCGGCGGTGTTCGCGAAGTCGAGCGACACGGTGTCGTCATGCGCGCCGACGCGGCTGTGCACGAACAGCTCGTACGGCAGCGCGCGCGCCGGACGCGTGCCGGGCTCCTGCGTCGGCATCGACTGCTGCGCGGGCACCTGGTACGCCTGGCCGGCGGTGGCGATGTGCTGCGGCACGGTGAAGCTGACCGTGCGCGTGTCGGGGCGCGCGGAGAAGTCGAACGCCGACGTGAGGTCGCCGCAGATCGACCGGCGCCACGCGCTGATGTTCGGCTCCTTCACGCCGAAACGCGCCTCGAGGAAACGCAGCACCGACGTATGGTCGAACGTCTCCGAGCAGACCCAGCCACCCTTCGTCCACGGCGAGATGATGATCAGCGGCACGCGCGGCCCGAGGCCGATCGGCTGGATGCCGCCCGGGTCGGCGCCCGGCACGAGCGGGCTCATTTCGCCCGGGTACTTGTTCAGGTCGAGCAGTTCGTCGCCGAGGTTCGACAGCAGGTTCGACGACACGATGCCCTGCCCGCCCACGCCGCTCGTGGCCGGCGGCACCGGCGGCACGACGTGGTCGAACAGCCCGTCGTTCTCGTCGTAGTTCAGGATGAACACCGTCTTCGCCCACACTTCGGGGTTCGACGTCAGCGCCTCGAGCACCATGTTGATGTAGAACGCGCCGTCCGTCGGCGACGCCTGCGGATGCTCGCTGTACTTGTACGGCGACACGATCCACGACACCTGCGGCAGCCGGTTGGCCTGCACGTCGGCCTTCAGCTCGGCAAGCGTGTGGTCCGACGCGCCCTTGTCGACCAGCGGGCCGCTCGCGCCTTCCTTCACCTGGAAGCGCTTGAAGAACATCAGCGAGTTGTCGGTGTAGTTGTCGGTCGGGTCGCCCGGGATGCCGGTGCCGCCCTGGTACACCTTCCAGCTGATCTTCGCGTTTTCGAGGCGTTCCGCGTAGGTCGTCCACGTGTAGCCGTTCACGTCGTTGCGTTCGCCGATGCCCGGGCCGTTCGTCGCGCTGCCGTAGACGTTGCGCGAGTCGACCGTGCCGGTCCACAGGTAGATGCGGTTCGGCGCCGTGTCGGCGTGCGCGGAGCAGAAGTACGAATCGCAGATCGTGAACGCGTCGGCGAGCGCGTAGTGGTACGTGAGATCCTGGCGCTTCAGGTAGCCCATCGTCAGCACGTCCTGCTTCTGGTTCACCCACTGGTCCCACTGGCCGTTGTTCCAGGACAGGTGGCCACTGCTCCAGCCGTGATTGGTACCCGGCTGGAATTCGGTCGTCTGCTTCGGATCGAGGTAGAACGGCAGCACGTACGGCGCCTGCGGATCGAGGCCGCGCGAATGGTAGTTCTTCGTGAACACCGACGCCGGCGGCTGCTGCCACACCGGCGCGCCGTTCGGCAGCAGGTGCGGACGCGGGTCGTCGAAGCCGCGTACACCGCGCAGTCCGCCGAAGTAATGGTCGAACGAACGGTTTTCCTGCATGAAGATCACGACGTGCTCGACGTCGCGGATCGTGCCGGTACGATAGGCGGCCGGCATCGCCAGCGCATTGCGGATCGCGGGCGGGAAGCCCGCGTAGGCGGCCATCGCGCCGGCCGACTGCGCGGCGAGGCGCAAGAAATCGCGTCGATTGTTCGAGGACATGAAGAGCACCCTGTGGTCGGTGGGAGTGGAGGCGCCGGGCGAGCGGGGCCGGCGATCTGCGTCGTCGTTATTACCCCGCACCGGCATGTCCCGGCCGTGACCGGTTCCCGCAGGTTTCTTGCCGTCATCCCCAGCTTTTTTTCGAAGTCTCGCACGGCGCGCCTTTCATCCGGCCGACACATGCGTACGCTACGCTGACGCGCGATGAAGAGGGGGGAGAAGCCGAGTCGTGTTCGATCAGCTGAAGGCGTTCCACGCGACCGTCCGGCAGGGCAGCATCACGCGCGCCGCGCGCCACCTGGGCGTGAGCCAGCCGACGATCGCCGCGCAGATCCGGCAGGTCGAGCAACTGTACGGCGTCGAGCTGTTCTACCGCAGCGGCCGCAAGCTCGAGGTGACCGAGACGGGCATCGAGCTGCTGCCGCTCGTCGAGAAGATGATCGCGCTCGAGGCGCAGGCCGACATCATGCTACGCAACATCGGCGGCCTGTTCGAAGGCCATCTGAGGATCGGCGCGACGGGCCCGTACTACATCATGGACGCGGTCGGCCGCTTCTCGAGCGCGCACCCGTCGATCGCGCTCACGTGCCGGATCGGCAACTCCGAGGAAATCCTGCAGGCGCTGCAGGAATTCCGCATCGATCTCGCGGTCTCGTCGCAGCGCAACGACGCCGACGGCCTCGAACGCAAGGTGATCTCGACCGATCCGCTCGTGCTCGTCGTGCACCGCCATCATTCGCTCGCGCGGTTCGATTCGATCGACGCGGCGCAGCTCGCCGACGTGCGGCTGCTGATCCGCGAGGAAGGGTCGGTCACGCGCCGCTGCACGGAGACGATCCTCGCAGCGGCCGGCGTCGCGGCCACGTCGGTTGCCGAGATCGGCAGCCGCGAAGCGATTCGCGAGGCGATCCTGCATGGCGTGGGCGGGAGCCTCTTTCCGCTCGGCGAAGCCGAACGCCATCCGGACTTGCGCGTGATCGCGCTGCGCGGCGTCGACACGACGATCGACGAATACGTGTACTACCTGAAGGCGCGCCGCCAGAGCCCCGCGATCGACGCGTTCCTCGCGTGCATCCTGCCGGGCCGTGCTGAAGCAGCCGGCGCATCCGACCACGGACAACCGGCGCGGCGGGCGAACGCACGCTGAGCCGCCGCGCGTTCACCGCTTCCGCACATGACCTAGCGCTCTTCCCGCGCCTTCCCTCGTTGTTTTCCTCGTGCCTTTCTTCTGTCGTGGCGCCGTGCGTCACTTCGGCAGCGCCGGAATCATCCAGGTCAGCACGTGCTGCTGCAGGAACACCAGCACGCCGAGCAGCAGCGTGAGGATCACGCTGTGCCAGAAGGTGCGCGCGAACACGACGCCTTCCTGCCCTTTCAGGTCCGTCGTCGACACGCCCGTCGCGATATTCTGCGGCGAGATCATCTTGCCCATCACGCCGCCCGACGAGTTCGTCGCGGCCATCAGCACCGGGTCGAGGCCGAGCTGCCGCGCGGCGACGACCTGCAGGTTGCCGAACAGCGCGTTGCCCGACGTGTCGCTGCCGGACAGGAACACCGCGATCCAGCCGAGCGATGCCGACACCAGCGGGAACAACGCACCCGTCGACGCGACGCCGGTGCCGAGCGTATAGCTGATGCCAGAGTAGTTCAGCAGGTACGCGAGGCCGACGATCATCATCACGGTGACGATCGCGATCCACGTCTGCCGCCACGTCTTCCCCACGCATTCGATGAACGCCCCGGGCCCGGTGCGCGTCAGCGCGGCCGTGATGATCGCCGACAGCAGGATCGCGGTGCCCGTGCCGAGCGGCTGGAAATCCCAGATCGCCGCATACGGCTTGTGGTACAGCGACACGTACACCGCGTTGTGCAGGCCCGGCCACTTGATCTTCACGTCGCCGATCGCCGCGATGTTCGCGTGCACCCACACGATCACGACCACCGACACGACGAGCCACGGCAGCCAGCCGCCGAAGCCCGCGCGCGCGGCGCCGGCGGCGGCCGGCACGCTGCGCGCGAGCGCGTATTGCGGATCGGGCTGCGGCTTCCACAGCTGCAGGAAGCCGATCGTCACGATCAGCGACGAGAGCGACGACAGCACGTCGGTGAGCTGGTAGCCGAGGAAGTTCGACGTGACGAACTGCGCGATCGCGAAGCTGCCGCCCGACACGAGCAGCGCGGGCCACAGCTTCGCGATCGAGCGCAGCCCGCCATACGCGCCGACCACATAGAACGGCAGCAGCAGCGCGAAGAACGGCAACTGGCGGCCGACCATCTGCGCGAGCGTCGCGGGCGGCAGCGACGTGACCGCGCCGAGCACGGTGATCGGCACGCCGAGCGCGCCGAACGCGACCGGCGCCGTGTTGAACAGCAGCGTATAGGTGAGCGCTTCGAGCGCGGGGAAGCCGAGCGCGATCAGCAGCGCGCTCGTGATCGCGACCGGCGTGCCGAATCCGGAGATCCCTTCGAGCAGGCAGCCGAACGAGAACGCGACGACGAGCAGCACGAGGCGGCGGTCGTCGGGCAGGTTGTCGAGCATCCACTGCCGGAACTGGTCGAAGCGGCCCGACTTCACCGCGATGTTGTACAGCAGCAGCGCGTTGAAGACGATCCACATCACCGGCACGACCGCGAGCGCCATGCCGGCGCCGACCGCGTTGAACGCGAGCCCGGCCGGCATCCCCCACGCGCCGATCGCGACCGCGAGGCCCGCGACGAGCCCGGCGAGCGACGCCTGCCACGCGGGGCGGCGCAGCACGCCGAGCGCGATCAGCGCGACCGCGATCGGGATCGCGGCGACGAGGAACGACAGGAGCAGCGAGTGCGCGACGGGCGTCAGCGGCTGCGCGAAGACGATGCCGGGCGGGAGGGCGTCGGTGGGGTTCATCGTGTCTCCAGATGTCGACCCGAGTCGGCGCTTCAGCGTCTACTCGGGTCCCATGCCTTGTGCGGTCGACCCGGGTTCGCATGTCGATGCGCCGGGTTCGGTACAAGGCGATGTCCTGCGGTCACGACCACGCTCGGGCGCTTGCGTACGCAACGACGTTGCGCGGCCAACCGATCGGTCGCTTAAAAGAGGTTAGGAGGCGCAACGCGCTTGTACAAGGGGGAGAAGCCCGATGCGGGCGAGCCGATGTAAACCGGCCGCCGCACGATGGCCGGCAGATGGCGCGCCGCTGTCGCGTTCGACAGGCAGCCCGCCGCGGCCGCCTCACCGGTGCGCGCAATGTTGCGCGACCGGAAAAGGTGACTGCCCGCCACGAGGATGTTTCGTTTGGCGTCCGAAGCCTAGACTGGCTGCATCGTTTCCGCCCGCGCCGCCGATGGCGCGGCGGCGGAACCTCACGGAGCCAACACGATGAAGACGATGAAACACGCGGCATGCGCGTGCGTGCTGATCGGCGCGGCGTTCGCCGCTCACGCGCAAGCCGCGTCGACGCTCACCCGCGCGCAGGTCCGTCAGGAACTGGTGGAACTGCAGGCCGCCGGCTACCGGGCGAGCCTCGCAAGCAGTCCCGACTTTCCGCGGAACATGCAGGCGCTCATGCAGCGCGCCGCGCAGGCGCGCGGTGAGGGCGACGCCGCCGGTTACGGCAGCGACGGCCGGGCGCACGGGGAATCAGGCAAGCCGGCGCTGCCGCACGCAGTCGATCGCGGCACGTATGCGCATCACTGACCGGATCACTGATGGAACCGGATGGATCGCGCGGCAGCGGCGCGGCGCACCCTGCGCCGGCCGCATGCGCGACCGTCACACGCTGAAGCGGTTCAGCGTATAGGCGCGATAGGCGGCGACGAACGCGTCGAACGATCCGGCCTCCTTCGCTTCGAGCTCGGCCTGCTCGGCGAGCGACTTCGCGGCAAGCGCCTGCTCGGCGTGCAGCGTCTCGGCCGACGGCGGGCGCGCGCGAAAATGCGCGGCATGCGCTTCGCTCTGCGCGAGCGCGAACGCGAGGAACGACTGACCGTTCTCGCGCATCGTGCGCAGCACGCGCGCGGATGGCGTGCGTTCCGGATCGGCGAGCTTCGCGCGCTGCGCGGCGATCGCCCGTGCATGTTCGTCGCCGCCGCGGATTTCGTCGAGGCGGCGGCCGACGATCTCGATATCGGCCATCAGTTCATCGGCCCACTGCTGCAGCGTGACCGATTGACCTTCGCGCGTCAGCGTGAGGCCCGGCTTGCGGCCGTCCAGCGTCACGCTGCCGAAGTTCGCGTTCGCTTCCTTGTACGCGTCGCAGTCGAGCGGCGCGCTGTCGTCGAGCGCGCACGCGAGCAGGAACGCGTCGATGAAGCGCGCGGTCTCCAGCGCGATGCCGGTCGGCTCGAATGGATCGATGTCGAGGCAGCGCACTTCGATGTACTGCACGCCGCGCGACGCGAGCGCATGCAGCGGCCGCTCACCCGAATACGTGACGCGCTTCGGCCGGATCGTCGAGTAGAACTCGTTCTCGATCTGCAGCACGTTCGTGTTGATCTGGATCCACTCGCCGTCGCGATGCGTGCCGATCGCCTCGTACGCCGGATACGGCTCGCTCACGGCCTTCGACAGCGCGTCGAGATAACCGGGCAGCGTGTTGTAGTCGACGTGCAGCGCGGCCTGGGCCGTCGTGTTCGAGTAGCCGAGATCGCTCATCCGCAGGCTGGTCGCATACGGCCGGTACAGCGTATCGGCGTCGAACGTGTCGAGCTTGTGCGGCTTGCCGCGCAGGAACTTCGTGTCGAGCACCGGCGACGCGCCGAACAGGTACATCAGCAGCCAGCTGCGGCGGCGGAAGTTGCGGATCTGCGCGAGATAGCGTTCCGACTGGTAATCGACGAGCGTCGCCGTCGACTCTTCGTCCGCATGCAGGCGCCGCCACACTTCCTCGTGCAGCGAGTAGTTGTAGTGGATGCCGGCGATGCACTGCATCGTGCGGCCGTAGCGGTACGCGAGGCCGCGCCGGTACACCGTCTTCAGGCGGCCGATGTTCGACGTGCCGTAGTTGGCGATCGGGATCTCGTCGTCGGCCGGCAGCAAGCCGGGCATCGACTCGTTCCACAGCATCTCGTCGCCGAGCGATGCATACACGTAGCGATGCAGATCGTCGAGGCGCTCGAGCGTGAGCGCGGCGTCGCGCTCCGCGGGTGTGATCAGTTCGATCAGCGCTTCGGAATAGTCGGTTGTCAGCGCCGGATGCGTGAGCGCCGAACCGAGCGCACGCGGATGCGGCGTGAACGCGATCATCCCGTCGCGCGTCACGCGCAGGCTTTCCTTTTCGATGCCGCGCAGGCCGTCGGGCAGATGCTGCCGCGTCGGGCCCGAGCTCAGCGCGTCGAGGCGTTTCAGCAACAGTTCGGACTGGCGGTGAGTCATGGTGTTCGACATGGAGACGCAAGTGCGTGACGGCCGCGCGCAGAACGCCGCGCGCGGCCGGCTGGATTGTTGGTCGCTTCGTTGGTAGCGGGCACTTTAACATCTCGCCGAAAGCCGCGCTTGAGGTGGCCGCGAGCACGGCGCGCGGGCCTGAGCGGGCGATCGGGCGGGCCGGGCGCGGTAGCGCTGGCGCATATCGCCGGGTCGGGACGAGGGCGATCGGCACGCCGGTCAGCGGAATTCGTCGGACGAAATGGGAACGGCGAACGGTTGGCGGCAGGTGCAACCGTGTCGCGGAATGGATCGGAAAACGACGCATGCGGAGGCGTCGCACGCGCGGCCTCCGGCCGGTGCCGAAGGCATGGAATCGCCATGACGGGCCGCGTCACGCCGGCACTCGGCGCATGCTGGCACCGCCCGCGCAATGGGTTGCGGTCCCGCCTTCCTGCGGTCGCACCCGGCCGCAGGCCGCCGCGCTTATCCGCCGCGCGCGCCGCCCGCCCGGTCGGCCACCTCGTTCCACAAATGCAGCGCCGCATACGCGCGCCACGGCCGCCAGCCTTCGGTGCGGCGTTTCTGGCTGGTGAGCCGGTCGAGCGCCGGGTCGCGCGCGGCGATCGACTGCATCAGCACGAGATCGGATGCCGGCCACGCATCCGGATCGCGCCATGCGCGCATCGCGATGTATTCGACGGTCCACGGGCCGATGCCGGGCAGATCGAGCCACGCGCTGCGCAGCGTCGCGAGATCGGCATGCGCGCGATCGACCGGCACGTCTCCGGCCGCCACCGCGCGCGCCACGCCGGTCAGCGCGGCCACGCGCTTGCCGGGCATCCCGATCTTGTCGAGATCGCACGCGGCCAGCGCGTCGGGCGTCGGGAAACGCCACGCGGGTGCGCCGTCGTCTTCCGGCATCACGCGTTCGCCGGCCCGCTCGACGAGCCGGCCGACGATCGTCGTCGCGGCCTTCACGCTCACCTGCTGCCCGACGATCGCGCGCACGGCCAGCTCGAACCCCGACCACGCGCCCGGCACGCGCAGCCCCGGCGCGGCCTCGACGAGCGGCGCGAACCACGGATCGCGCGCGAGGCCGCCGCCGATCGCGGCCGGATCGGCGCCGAGGTCGAACATTGTCGCGACGCGCGCGGCGAACGCATCGTCGACGCGACGCGCGACCGCCCCTTCGACGATCGCGATCAGGCAATGCTTGCGCGGATGCTTCTTGACGGTGAGGCGGCCCGCCTCGCCGTGCAGATCGACGATGCGGCGATACACGCCGTCGGCAACCTGCTCGACGCCCGGAATCGCGCGCCCGCTGAAGAAGCGCAGCACGCGCGCCCAGTCGTACGGCGCCTTGTAGCGCAGTTCCATCTGCGCGGACGGCGGCACCAGGCCGCCGTTCCCGAGGGACGTGATCGTTATCGTGTCGATGCTCAAACCGCACTGCCCTCCGTCTCGGCTTCGGCTTCATCGTTGTGAACATGACGCGCCTCGGCCGCGAGCAGCGTCGCCTTGCGGCGTACACCCCAGCGATAGCCGGCGAGCGCGCCGCCCTTTTGCACGACCCGGTGGCACGGAATCGCGAGCGCGACCGGATTCGACGCACACGCGGACGCGACCGCCCGCACCGCGCGCGGCGAGCCGAGCGCCTCCGCGATCTCGGAATAGCTGCGCGTTTCGCCGTACGGGATATGCGTCAGCGCTTCCCACACGCGCTGCTGGAACGCGGTCGGCGCGATGTCGAGCGGCAGGTCGAACGCGTGCCGCGTGCCGTCGAGGTACGCGCGGATCTGCGTGACGAACGGCGCGAGCCGCGCGGACGATTCGACCAGTTCGGCCCGCGCGAATGCGTCCTTGAGTTCGCCGACGAGCAACGCCGCATCGTCGCCGAACGCGATCCGGCAGATGCCCTGTTCAGTGGCGGCGACGAGCACCGTGCCGAGCGACGTCGACGCGGTCGCAAAGTCGATCCGCAGGCCGACGCCCTGGCGACGGAACGCGGACGGCGCCATCCCCAGCTCGCGCGGCACCGACGCATAGAGCCGCGACGGCGAGTTGAACCCCGCATCGACGGCCGCCTGCGTGACCGGCTGCCCGCTTTGCAGCGCCTGCCGGAGCGCGGCGCCGCGCTGCGCGGCCTGGTACTGCCGCGGCGACACGCCGACCACACGCTTGAAGAGCCGCTGCAGATGAAACGGGCTCACGTGCACGGCGTCGCTCAACTGCTGCAACGTGAGCCGCTCGGCCTGCGCGTCGAGCACCGCGCACGCACGATTGACGATTTCCAGCTCGCGCGGCAGCCCTTCCGGCTGGCAACGCTTGCAGGGCCGGAAGCCGGCCGCGCGGGCGGCCGCCGGATCGGCGAAAAAGGACACGTTCTCGCGGCGCGGCTGCCGCGACGCGCAGGTCGGGCGGCAGAACACACCGGTCGTGCGGACGCCATAGAAGAACGCGCCGTCCGCATGCGGATCGCGCGTGGTCACGGCGGCCCAGCGGGCATCGTCGGTCGGATAGGCGGTTTTCATCTGAACCTCGCACTCTCTAGTGTAGATGGTGCCTACTCTAGCCATCGGCACATGCCGTCGCGCCCTGAATCTTGCTCTGTGATTCGTGTCGGCGAATCGGGGCCGTATCGATCGAAATAAATCCGACGAAACCCGCGCGGCGGCCGCTCCGGCGCGGTTTTCGTCATCGTCCCGTCACCGTTTTGCTGCAGTGCGGATGCGACAAATCGCCGTCCTGACGTTTTTTTGCAATCGGAATATTGCGTCGCACCATCGCCGTGTGTATAGTTGGAACTGTCTCCTCCATGTCTCCTCCTGATATGGATTAAGCCCGTTCCGCACTGCGTGAACGGGCTTTTTTTCGTCCGTCGATTGTGTCGCGTGCCGGCCGGCAGCGCAGGCGCGATGCGTCTACACTCGATGCTCGTCGACTGCGAAGGAGTCCCGCCCATGAAGCCCACCATCCGCGGAATCGATCACATCGTGCTGCGCGTGACCGACATGGCGGCAATGACACGCTTTTACTGCGATGCCGTCGGTTGCCATGTGGAAAAGGAGCAGCCCGATCTGGGCCTCGTGCAACTGCGCGCCGGCGACGCGCTGATCGACCTGCTGACGGTCGGCGGCCCGATCGACCGTCCCGACAGCGGGCCGCCCGGCACCGGGCGCAACCTCGACCACCTGTGCCTGCGCGTCGAGCCGTTCGATCCCGACGCACTGATCGCCCATTTCGCCGCGCATGGCGCGCGACCGGGCGCGCCGGCCGAACGCTACGGCGCCGGCGGTTACGGGCCGTCGATCTACCTGTTCGATCCCGAAGGGAACATGGTCGAATTCAAGGGGCCGCCGGCCGCGCTCGGCTGAACGCGGCCGGCGCGCGGGCCCTGACGGCCCCTTACGCGCCCTCGCGCGCCTTCAGCACCGTCCATTCGACCGCGACCGGATCGTGGTCGGCGCTCGAGACCCACGCGGTGCCGTCCTGCACCGTGCACTGCAGGCGCATCGTGCGCGCCGCGAGCCGCCCGAGCGCGGCCGCGACGCCGTCGGCGAGCGACAGCACCTGCACGTTGCGCAGCCGTTCGACCTTGCTGCGCACGCCCTGCCACCAGATATCCGACGTCTTGCCGCCGTACGCGATCACCGTGACCTGCCCGGCACGGCCGGCCGCCTTCGAGATGCGCCGTTCGTCCGGCTGGCCGGCCTCGATCCACACGTCGATCGCGCCCGTCAGGTCCTTCTGCCACAAGTCGGGCTCGTCGACGTCCGACAGCCCCTTGCAGAATTCGAGCCGCTCATGCGCGAACAGCGCGAACGCGACGATGCGCACCATCATCCGGTCGTCGGTTTCCGACGGATGGCGCGCCACCGTCAGCGCGTGATCGGCGTAGTAATGCCGATCCATGTCGGCGATTTGCAGTTCGGCTTTGTAGATCGTGGATTTCAGCGCCATGCGGATGCGGCCCGGGCGGGCATTCGGTTCGGTCGGGCCGTGATGATACCGAATGCGCGCCGTCCGGCGTGCGTCATGCGCCGTTCACAGCGCAACGGCCCGGCATGCGCCGGGCCGTGTTCGGTTCGCGCCGCCCGCTCGTCGGGCCGGCGCGCTCGCGCGTCGTACGACTGCGCGGCGAATGGACGGTTACTGCTTGACGAAGCGCGAATCGGTCCAGAGACCTTGCTGGTCGCTGTTGTCCGCGCTGACGAATTGCACGTCGCCCTGGTCGACCGCCACCACGCGGAAACGCTGGCCTTCCGGCACCGACAGGCAGCGGAAGTCGTCGAAGTACTGCTGCTTCGCCTGCGATTTGCCGTCACGTTCGTGATTCAGTACGGAATCCAGATTGTCTTTCGACAGGCAGCCCCATGCATTCTTCGTCAGCTGGATTTCCTGCTTCGGCTTGACGGCCGAATCGCCGCCGGCCTGCGCAATCGACACAGCGCAAAATGCGCCGAGAAGGGCAAAAAGGACACCGGTACGCTTCGTCATGTTCTGTCTCCAGGCTTGCGGGCACCAGGCCGGGTTAGCTATGTGTTTAAAGGTGATCGTGAACCCACGTTTTTCACTTTAGAAGACCGGTAAACGATAGCAAGCACATTTGTTGTGCGACCGCAATAGCGGCGGATTGTCGCACCCCGTGCGCAGGCGGCTTTTGGCGCGACGGGCGCGCGCGGCAAGCGTCGCCGAATGGCGGATAGGCCTTGGCCGCCGGGCGGAAACCGTTATCCGGCAAGGCTTTCAGCAAAGTTACAATGCATCGATTGAACGGTTTGGATAATCCATTTCGCTATCCGGATCATTTTGATGCGTTGCACATAAAGTCATCCGAAACGATTCGCCTTTACCGCAGTGCGGAATCGCATTTACCTTATACAAGAAAAATGCCAGGTATAAGCGCATCCGTATTTATCCGTAGTTCCCCGCATCCATTCGGCGCCTTGAAGCCCCGTCGCAAGCGCCTTTCGTCCGCGTGGTGTTTACCCTGCCTTATTCGACCCGATTTGCTGGCGCTCGAAATAATCGCGCTGGAAAATGCACATGCGATAAGCGTTGTGATACGCGCCATTCCCGAAAAATTCTTCCTTCAATTCGGCCTCGTGCTGGAATCCGCATTTTTCGTACACGTGGATCGCCGCCGCATTCGATGTATCGACGATCAGGTAAAGCTTGCGCATGTTCAGCACCTTGAACGCGTACTCGATCGCGAGGCGCGTCGCCTGGCCGGCGTAGCCGCGCCCCTGGCACTGCGGCGCGATGATGATCTGGAACTCGCCGCGGCGGTGGATGTAGTCGAGCTCGATCAGCTCGACGAGGCCGACCAGTTCGTCTTGCGCGTCGACCGCGACGAAACGGCGTTCGCGCTGGTCGTGCACGTGGCGGTCGTACAGTTGCGACAGTTCCGAGAAGGTTTCGTACGGCTCCTCGAACCAGTAGCGCATGATCTTCGCGTCGTTGTTCAGCTCGTGGACGAAGCGCAGGTCCTGGCGCTCCAGCGGCCGCAGCGCGAGCGTGTTGGTATCGTTCTGGAGTTGCATGGTCATGTCCTTTTTGAGGCCGGCGCACGTGCGGAACGCCCGCGCGGCGCGGCCGCGTTCGGGCCCGTTTCGCACTGTAAGAATTTGAACGCGGGCGCAGTTCAGAGCCTAGAATGGGAGCAAGGGTTCCTGCCACCGCAAGGAGGCTATCGTGATCGAGCAAGTCATCCTCGGAATTTTCCTCGTGCTGCCGCTCGTCATCGTGGCCGCGCTGTTTTCCGACGAACTCTGGCAGGAGCACCGTCGCCAGCATCCGCGCGACGAGAACGCGCCGCACATCGACTGGAAGCATCCGTGGCGCCGCGTGCGACGCGGGCACTGACTTCGATCACCGCCGATTCGCCGCCCGCGCCGGCCGGGCCATCTGGAACGGGTAACATGCGATGCGGGTACAGCTCTTGCGCTCGATCCCATTCCCGCCCCACCCGCGAGACACCGACGTGAACGACAAGCCCGCCATTCCCCCCCACGATATCCCGAACGAAACGATCGATCTGCAGATCGCCGATGTGCTGGCGGCCGTCCGCTATCCAGCGAACAAGGATGCGATCGTCGATGCCGCGCGCGACGCCGGCGCCAGCAACGAGGTGCTGTCGATGCTCGACGGCCTGCCCGAACAGGACTACGCGGACGTCGACGCCGTCACGCGCTGCGTCGCCGGCAACTTCGGCCCGGGGCTCGGCATTTGAGCGGATGCCAATAACGCGATAGGATCGGGCCGCACCGGTCGCGCCGCGATCGGGATGCGTGCCGCCCGGCGCAAGATCGGGCGCTTCGCACGCGTGTCCGGGGGACTCCATGGAAGGCATCCTGATCCAGCACACGACGCAACGTCAGCTGTGGTTCGGCGGGCTGACGGCGCTCGTCATCCTGCTCACGCTCGGGATCGCCGCGCCGCACGCGAACGTCGCGCTGCCGCCCGTCGAGCCGTTCATGCCGATGTGCGCGCTCACCGTGTTCACGACCGCGAGCATCGCGGCGTTCTTCCTCGGCGCGCAATTCACCGTCACGCGCCAGCCCGTGCTCGGTGCGCTCGGCGGCGCCTACGCGTTCACCGCGCTCGCCGTCGCGCTGCAACTGCTCACCTTTCCCGGCGTGTTCGCGCCGCACGGCCTGCTCGGCGCGCGCCCGCAAAGCGCCGCATGGATGTGGATCTTCTGGCATGCCGGCTTTCCGTGCTTCGTGATGGCCGCGCTGTTCGCCCGCGAGCGGCTGACGCGCGCCCCGGTCGGCGCGAAGGAGACGCGCCGCTGGACGATCGCGCTGGTCGGCGGCCCGGCCGTCGCCGCGGCGCTCCTGTGCGCGATCGCGCTGAACGTGTCGCTGCCGCCCGCGTTCCATCCGCCCCGCGACGCTGCCGTGCTGCCCGTCAACGGCATCGCGCTCGTCGTGTGGATCCTCAATGTGCTCGCGCTCGTGGCCGTACTGGTCACCGGCCGGCTGCGCACGACGCTCGACCTGTGGCTCGCGATCGCGGTGCTCGCGTGCCTCACCGATACGACGCTGAACTTGCTGAGCACGAACCGCTTCACGGTCGGCTGGTATGTCGCGCGCGTGTTCAGCATGTTCACGCCCGGCGTGCTCGTGTGCGTGCTCGCGTGGGAAGTGACGATGCTGTATCAGCAGTTGTTCGAAGCGCACGCGACGCTGATCCGCTCGTCCGCGCGCGACGGGCTCACGGGCGCGTTCAACCGCAGCCATTTCAACGATCATTTCCACACGCTGTTCCTGCAGGCGCGGCGGCAGGGCGAACCGCTGTCGCTGCTGATGGTCGACGTCGACCACTTCAAGGCATACAACGACGCGTTCGGTCACGTGAAGGGCGATGCGTGCCTGATCGCCGTCGCGAATGCACTGACCGGCGCGGTGCGGCGGCCGGCCGATATCGTCGCGCGTTACGGCGGCGAGGAGTTCGCGGTCGTGCTGCCGAACACCGGCGCGCGCGGTGCGCGGGTGGTGGCCGACGAAGTGCGCGACGCGGTGCTGCGGCTCGACCTCGCGATGCCCGACTCGCCGGCCGGACGCGTGAGCGTCAGCGTGGGTTGCGCGACCGTGTCGGCCGACGATCTGTCGACCCCCGACGCGTTGATCGAAGCCGCCGACGCCGCGCTGTATCGGGCGAAGGATACGGGGCGAAACCGGGTCGTCGTCGCCTGAAAACGTCTGTTGTTTGGCCAATTGTTACGGCCATTGTGACCGGAATAATCCGCCGTTACGGATTGCGGCGCGGGGATACGATCGCTTACAGCCCGGGCCGGGGCCGCTCGCTATGCTGGGTTTCATATTGAACCCGAGCAGGTGAACGCGATGAAGAAGGCCCTTTTGCTGATTGCCGGCGTCGCCGTGTTGTTGAGCGGCTGTATCGTCGTGCCGGATGGTGGCGGGTATTACGGTGGGGGTGGGTATTACCATCATCATCGTCATTGGGATTGATAGAGGTGACGGTCCGGACGCTCGAGGCGCGCATCTTTGTGGGCTGATCTTCGATCAGTCATGCCTCGACCGTCGTCCAGCATATCGCCCTCGCTGCGGCGAAATTGACAGCGAGAAGTTCGAAAGGACCCGACGTGTCGGCACCGCCCCGGTGGACATCAGCGGCACGAGCGTCGTGGCGACCCACAGACGCCCATTCCACGAAACGTTAGGCCTCTCCTCGAGTTCGTGGTTTAGATGCGGGCTAACGCTCGCTCCAACTGCCTTGCCAAGAAGAATTTTAAAGAGCGCAGTTCCTGCGGGTATCGACTTACCCATCGGCGATCTCATGCGCCCAGCGCGCTTAGATGGCCGGGAAAGTTCAAAGAATATTTCGTCTGAAACTCAACCATCTGGATAATCATTTCAAACTAGTTCGATTGATTTCCGGGGCATGAGCACGTTAGCGTAACAGGCATTACGCATACCGCCCAACATCAACGGAGCTAAAGCAGAAATGCCATCAGATCTGGATAAAATTCCCTACTTCACAATAAATAAGTTCATTTGGAAATGGAAATTTCATGACGGCGCAGATGGGTGCAAAATCGTTCCAAACATCGCGCTTTCCATGGATAAGCCTGCACCACCGCTTCCGATACTACAAAAACCGAAAGTAGCCGAACCCAAGCATGCATCCACCGAGCCAAAGCGCGACTCGCTTGACAAAATGGTTGATGGTTTGGAGAGGGTCGGCAAGTCGCTGGCACGCTTTCAAGCATGGCTCAATGCCCCCGATTCTCCCAAACCCACCATCGTGAAACTAAAAAGGGACGATTCCGTACCAGCGTTCGATATCCAGGAAATTCCCGCAACAATGCGCAAGATATACCTCCCGACATCTGCCGCACTGATGGAGCGATGGTTTTCCGGAAAATTAAATTACTCGCGCACCTCTTCGGACGAAGAGGTGGAAATCAATCAAGACGGACTATCATACCCCTCCGACATGTACGACATGTCCACCGTTAAATTGGATCAAAGGGAATGTTTACTATCCAGTGGAGAACAGCGATTTTAGAAGATGGTCTGAAATGCATGACAGAGGTGGCGACTTTATCATCTACTCCGACAAAAGATACATTCCAATCTCCCCATTCATAAAAATTCGGCTATGATCAAAATCAACAACAAATCATGACGAATTGTTCAAAAATTATCTGCGCACTGCTCTTTGCGGCACTGATCGGCATCTTTGCCTTTGACAGAACCCCTCAAGGGGAAGAATGTAGAAAATCGACATCTCCAGATGGAATATATATTGCCGACCTGTGCCTTTTAGCCTGGGTTCCGGGTGGAGATTCTCGGTACGTTGGCCGCGTATACCGCGCGCAAACCGGAAGGTTACTAGCTCAGCACACATTTAACACACCTACTCCCGAAATTTCCTGGAATAGCTATAGCGATGCCTACGTGGCCTTTTCAAAAGGCGACGGCGGAGATGATTCTGTATATATACCGCTTCCGCCAGCGTTCATCGATCGGCTGCTAGCGGCACGTCCGCGCCTGTAAAGCCACTGTTGCAACCTGGTCGGCAGTCGTCACGCGGATGCAGACATGCGCTATAACCGGGCAATGGCCGTGCCATTCCCGGCCTGCAATCCTTTTCGTTTCTATTTCCCAATACAAAACCTGCTGAAAATCACCCCCAGCAGATCATCCGACGTGAACTCCCCGGTAATTGCATTGAGCTGCTCCTGCGCGAGCCGCAGCTCTTCGGCAAACAGATCGAGTGACTGCGCGCGCTGCTCCGCGTGATCCGCCGCCTGCGCGAGATGTTCCTGCGCGGCCCGCAGCGCAATCAGATGCCGCTCGCGTGCGAGATACACACCCTCGGCGCCCGCCTGCCAACCCGCAATCCGCAGCAGCTCGGCACGCAACATATCGATCCCGTCGCCGCGCTTCGCCGACAGGTGCACCTCGGTCAGATCGCCTTCCGCCGCCGGATGCTCGACGCACGCCGGCACGCCGGTCAGATCCGTCTTGTTCAGCACGCGCACCACCGGCACGCCGGCCGGAAACCGCGCGGCGATCGTCCCGTCGTCCGGCGTCATCCCCGTGCGCGAATCGAGCAGATGCAGCACGACATCCGCACGCTCGATCTCGCTCCACGTGCGTGCAATGCCGATCCGCTCGACTTCGTCTTCCGTCTCGCGCAACCCGGCCGTATCGATGATGTGCAGCGGAATCCCTTCGACCTGGATCGTCTGCGCGACCTTGTCGCGCGTCGTGCCGGCGATCGGCGTGACGATCGCCAGCTCGGCGCCCGCCAGCGCATTCAGCAGCGACGACTTGCCGACGTTCGGCTGCCCCGCCAGCACGACCGACAGCCCTTCACGCAACAGCGCCCCCTGCCGCGCGTCGCCGAGCACGTGTGCGAGTTGTTCGCGAATCCTCGCGAGCTTGCCGCGCGCGTCGGCCGCTTCGAGGAAGTCGATTTCCTCCTCCGGAAAATCGAGCGTCGCCTCAACCAGCATCCGCAGCGTGATCACGTCCTCGACGAGCGCATGGATCTGCCGCGAGAACGCGCCGTCGAGCGAACGCCCGGCCGAGCGCGCGGCCGCCTCGGTGCTCGCCTCGATCAGGTCGGCGACGGCCTCGGCCTGCGCAAGGTCGAGTTTGTCGTTCAGGAACGCGCGCCGCGTGAATTCGCCCGGCTCCGCGAGCCGCAGCCCGAAGTCGCGCCCTGCATCCAGGCAACGCTGCAGCAGCAACTGCATCACGATCGGCCCGCCATGCCCCTGCAGTTCGAGCACGTGCTCGCCGGTATACGAATGCGGCGCCGGGAAATACAGCGCGATCCCGCGGTCGAGCGGCGCGCCGTGCGCGTCGAGGAACGGCACGTAGCTCGCATGGCGCGGCGCGAGTGTCTGCCCGCACAACGCGTCGACCAGCGGCAGCGCGGCCGCCTCGCCGCCGCGCCCGAACGACACGCGGACGACGCCGATGCCGCCCCGGCCGGCAGCAGTGGCAATGGCGACGATCGGATCGGAATCGGTAGCGAGCATGGCAATCAGAGCAATCGGGTAATCAGCGAGTCAATGGTGCGCCCGCGCAACAGTTCGGGCAGAGGAACGCCGGCATTGTAGCGTGCGGGCTCATCAGCCACCGGCCGCGGCGCCCGATTCGGACTCGCCCGAATTTATCCCGCCGGGGATAAGCTAAGTATCAGTCCAGCGTGATGAGCCACCCGCCATTTCGGACAAGTATGTTTGCTGGAGCGGCTCGACACTGCGTCCCTCAATTTCATCCACCATCCTGATCCCGGTCGGGATTCGTCCGAATGAGATATGTTTATCCTATATGGTTGTCTGAAATGCGGCGATGAAATTGCACAATCTCCCCCATGCCGACATCCGAAGAAAAAGCCGCGTTCTCGGAACGCCTGAAATTCGCCCTGCGGCGCAGCCCGGAGAAGGTCACGGGCGCGACGGAGCTGGCGAACCGATTCAATCTGCGTCACCGCGGAACGCACCCCGTTTCGCCGCAAACCGCGCACAAATGGCTGACGGGCCGCACGATCCCGACGTCGGACAAACTCGAAACGCTGGCCGAATGGTTGCGCGTTGAAGTGCACTGGCTGCATTACGGGCCGTCGCCGAGCGTGGTCGAACATCCGACGCCGCAACCGCTGCCGCGCGACGAACGCTATCCGCCGACGCCCGAGACGATTGAACTCGCATCGAAGATCGAGGCGCTGTCTCCACACCAGCGCTACCTCGTTCAGGAACTCGTCGAGCAGTTCTACGGCGATCCGAAACTCGAAGCGAAGAAGGCCTGAGCGACAGCCACCGCACGCGCCGTCACCGTCACCGGGAAACAAAAAGCCGCATGGTCGCGAACCATGCGGCTTTTTTTGCGAGCATCGCAGGCGGCTGGCCGCCCGCGAATGCATCAAGCGTCAGGCCGGCTTCTTCTTGACGCCGCCGAGCTTGCGCGTGATGTAGTACTGCTGCGCGATCGACAGCACGTTGTTCACGACGTAGTACAGCACGAGGCCAGCCGGGAAGAAGAAGAACATCACCGAGAACGCGATCGGCATGAACTTCATCATCTTCGCCTGGACCGGGTCCGGCGGCGTCGGGTTCAGGCTCGTCTGCACGAACATCGACACGGCCATCAGCACCGGCAGGATGAAGAACGGATCGCGCTGCGACAGGTCGTGAATCCACAGAATCCACGGCGCGCCGCGCATTTCGACCGACGCGAGCAGCACCCAGTACAGCGAGATGAACACCGGGATCTGGATCACGACCGGCAGGCAGCCGCCGAACGGATTGACCTTCTCGGTCTTGTACAGCTCCATCAGCGCGGCGTTCATCTTCTGCGGATCGCTCTTGAAGCGTTCGCGCAGCGCCTGCATGCGCGGCGTGATTTCCTTCATGCGCGCCATCGATTTGTAGCTCGCAGCCGACAGCGGGAAGAACACGGCCTTGATCAGCACCGTCAGCAGCACGATCGCCCAGCCCCAGTTGCCGACGTAGCTGTGGATCTTCTCGAGCAGCCAGAACAGCGGCTTCGCGATGATCGTCACCCAACCGTAGTCCTTCACGAGCTCCAGGCCCGGCGCGATGCCTTCGAGCATGCGCTCTTCTTCCGGACCGGCGAACAGGCGCGCCTGCACGTCGGCCGACTGGCCCGGCGCGATCGCGGCGACCGGCTGCTTCACGCCGACGCGATACAGCGTCGGATCGATCTTTTCAGCGTAGATGTCGCGCTTCGCGCCCTGCTGCGGAATCCAGGCCGACGCGAAGTAGTGCTGCACCATCGCAACCCAGCCGTTGTCGGCGGCCTTCTCGAAGTTCGCCTTGTTCTTGTCGAGGTCGCTGAAGTCGATCTTCTGGAAGTGCTTCGCGTCCGTATAGACCGCCGGCCCGAGGAACGTATGCGAGAACATCGGCGTTTCGACGGCCGTGTTGTCGCGCACCAGTTCCATGTAGACCGTCGGCGTGACGGGCGCCGTGCCGACGTTGTCGATCTTGGTGTCGACGCCGATCACGTAGCTGCCGCGCGTGAACGTGTAGGTCTTCACGACCTTCACGCCGCCCTTCACCGGCGATTCGAACGACAGCTTCAGCGTGTTCTGGTCGCCCGTCAGCGACGTCGAGCCGGGGTTCAGCTGCGTGTAGACGTCGTTGTGGTTCGGGAAATCGCCGCCGAGCAGGCCCGTGCGTGCGAGATACGTGTGGCCGGCCGTGTGGTCGAACAGCGTGATGTACAGGTCGGGCTGCTTGCCGTCGCCCTGCTTCTTCAGCGTCAGCTTCGCGAGCGTGCCGCCGCGCGTGTCGATTTCGCCGTCGTACACGTCGGTCGAGAACTTCACGAGCTGCGCCTGCGCGGCCGGGGCCGTCGTCGACGGTGCGGCGCCGGCTGCGGCGGCCGGCACGTCACCTGCGGTCTTCGTCGCGCCCGTGCCCGATGCGCCGCCGGCAGCAGCCGGGGCCGTCTGCGTGGCGCTCGGGAAGAACATCGACGGGCGTCCATGGTCCCGCTGCCAGTTGTCGTACAGCATGACAGCTGACATGAAGAAGATCACCCATAGGACGGTGCGTTTGATATCCATGCGTTGTCTCAGAGTCGATGGGACCGCGCGTCGGCTTCGCCGCGAGCGCGAGTGTCGGAGTTGGGCGGCGGGACGAGGTCGACGCCGCCCGCGGAAAACGGGTGGCATCGGCACACGCGCCTGACGGCGAGATACGTGCCGCGCGCGGCGCCATGATACTGGATTGCCTCGCGCGCGTAATCCGAACAGGAAGGATAAAAACGGCAACGGTTGCCGAGCATCGGGCTCACGGCAACCTTGTAGAAGCGCAGCAAGGCGATCAATACCGTTTCCATACCTTGGGCGGCGCCGTACGACGCCGCGTCAAAACCGGCCGGGCGGGCGCGAACGCCGCGCCGGGCACGGATGCGTCACTCGGACGCGGGCTTCGACGCACGGCGCGCGATTTCCCGGACTGCCCTGTCGAGCAGTTCGCGGATCTCGGCCGCGCACATCGCCGCGAGCGGGGCGGAGGCCGCGCTCGGCAGCGCTTTCTTGTCGAAGCGCGTGTGCTGCCGCAGCAGCAGGTCGTAACCGGCGAATTCGGCCCGGCGCAGGCGAAACTGATCGCGCGCCAGCCGCTTCACGAGGTTACGGGTAACCGCTCGCGGCGCATACTTCTTGCCGATGACGAGCCCCAGACGTGCAGGCTGACCGGTCGGCTTGCCGTAGATCACGAAGTGCGCGGAGCGCCGCCAGGGGCGCAAACGAAAAACGGATGAAAATTCATCCGTTTTCAGAAGTCGCGCAGCTTTCGGGAAGGCGGCTTTCGTCTGCGACGGATTCGCACCCGGCTCGACGGCACCTTCCGCAGGACTGCGGACGGCGGACACAGCGCGCAACCTGCCTTAGATGGCGAGGCGCTTGCGGCCCTTCGCGCGGCGAGCGTTGATGACCTTGCGGCCACCTGCCGTCTTCATGCGGACACGGAAGCCATGGGTGCGCTTGCGGCGCGTCACGGACGGTTGGTAAGTACGTTTCATGATGTTCTCACTTGTTCGAGAATGTCGAAATTCAGGGGACCGCGTGCCCTTAACCGGAGGCATTCGGGCGAACGCAATCGCCGGGAATACAGGATTGGTTTTCGCGGAACCCGCTATTTAAACCGTTTTTCCGTTGACGGTCAATACTTTACGAGTCGCTCACCTGTGCCGGGCCGCTCCGATCCGGCCCCGCGACCCACAAACCCAGCCTGTGGATAAGTCCCGCTGTGGCCGCGTTTGGCGTTAGAATCTCGCCTTATCTCCAAGAATCCCGCACGCCGCTTCGGCTCGCGCCTGCCCCTCCACGACTGTGACGCAGGCGTCCGAGGCACGCTCGCACGACCGCTTCGGGCCTTGTTGCGCGACCGCGACAAGGGCGCCGGCGAGCCGCGCTGTGCACGCAAAAAACGACAGTTACTTGATGAACGATTTCTGGCAACACTGTTCCGCACTGCTGGAGCGCGAGCTGACGCCCCAGCAGTACGTGACGTGGATCAAACCCTTGGCCCCGGTGGCCTTCGATGCGTCGGCGAACACGCTGTCCATCGCCGCGCCGAACCGCTTCAAGCTGGACTGGGTCAAGAGCCAGTTTTCGGGCCGGATCTCCGATCTGGCCCGGGATTTCTGGAATGCGCCGATCGAAGTCCAGTTCGTCCTCGATCCGAAGGCCGGCATGCGCAGCGCCCCCGCGGGCGTCGCGCCGGCCGCCCCGCGTGCGCCGCTGGCCCCGAGCGGCCCGGCGGCGACGGTCGCCGCGATCGCCGCCAACCTGACCGCGAATGCTTCCGCTGCGCCCGCCGCGCCGGCCGACGTGCCGATGACGCCGTCGGCGGCCGCCGCGCACCACCTGAACGCCGACGACGCCGACATCGACCTGCCGAGCCTGCCCGCACACGAAGCGGCAGCCGGCCGCCGCACGTGGCGGCCGGGCCCAGGCGCCGCACCCGCGAACGGCGGCGAAGCCGATTCGATGTACGAACGTTCGAAGCTGAACCCGGTGCTCACGTTCGACAATTTCGTGACCGGCAAGGCGAACCAGCTCGCGCGCGCCGCCGCGATCCAGGTCGCGGACAACCCGGGCATCTCGTACAACCCGCTGTTCCTGTACGGCGGCGTCGGCCTCGGCAAGACCCACCTGATCCACGCGATCGGCAACCAGCTGCTGCTCGACAAGGCCGGCGCGCGAATCCGCTACATCCACGCCGAGCAATACGTGTCGGACGTGGTGAAGGCGTACCAGCGCAAGGCGTTCGACGACTTCAAGCGCTACTACCATTCGCTCGACCTGCTGCTGATCGACGATATCCAGTTCTTCTCCGGCAAGTCGCGCACGCAAGAGGAATTCTTCTACGCGTTCGAGGCGCTGGTCGCGAACAAGGCGCAGGTGATCATCACCAGCGACACGTATCCGAAGGAAATCTCGGGCATCGACGATCGCCTGATCTCGCGCTTCGACTCGGGCCTCACCGTCGCGATCGAGCCGCCCGAGCTGGAAATGCGCGTCGCGATCCTGATGCGCAAGGCGCAGTCGGAGGGCGTGAACCTGTCGGAAGACGTCGCGTTCTTCGTCGCGAAGCATCTGCGCTCGAACGTGCGCGAGCTCGAAGGCGCGCTGCGCAAGATCCTCGCGTATTCGAAGTTCCACGGCCGCGAGATCTCGATCGAGCTGACCAAGGAAGCGCTGAAGGACCTGCTGACCGTGCAGAACCGGCAGATTTCGGTCGAGAACATCCAGAAGACCGTCGCCGACTTCTACAACATCAAGGTCGCGGATATGTATTCGAAGAAGCGCCCCGCGAACATCGCGCGGCCGCGGCAGATTGCGATGTACCTGGCGAAGGAACTCACGCAGAAGAGCCTGCCGGAAATCGGCGAGCTGTTCGGCGGGCGCGATCACACCACCGTGCTGCACGCGGTGCGCAAGATCGCCGACGAGCGCAGCAAGGACGCGCAGCTCAACCACGAGCTGCACGTGCTGGAACAGACGCTGAAGGGCTGAGCGCGCGCGCCGCGCTTGATAATTCGGCCTCCGCCCCAATTTAAGGGGGGCGGTTCGGTTTTGAGGCACAATACTGGTTTGACCGCCCCGGTGGTGGCGGGCCAAGAGCCCGGCCGGCGGGGCGCTGCGAGGCTGCTGCGCTGCAGGCCGTTACTCAACGAAGGAACTCTATGCAACTGGTCAAGACCGAACGAGACACCCTCCTCAGGCCGCTGCAAACGGTCAGCGGCATCGTCGAACGCCGCCATACGTTGCCGATCCTCGCCAACCTGCTGATCACCAAGAACGGCCCGGACGTTTCATTCCTGTCGACCGACCTGGAGCTGCAGATCACCACGCGCGCCGATTTCGGCGTCGGCGGCGACCAGGTCGCGACCACCGTCGCGGCGCGCAAGCTGCTCGACATCCTGCGCGCGATGCCTGACGGCCAGGTCACGCTGTCGCTCGCCGACAAGCGCCTCACCGTTCAATCGGGCAAGAGCCGTTTCGCACTGCAGACGCTGGCGGCCGACGAGTTCCCGACCGTCGCGCAGGCGAAGGATTTCGGCGCCACGCTCACCGTCCCGCAGAAGTCGTTCCGCCAGTTGCTCGGCATGGTGCACTTCGCGATGGCGCAGCAGGACATCCGCTACTACCTGAACGGCATGCTGCTCGTCGTCGACGGCGACCAGCTGATGGCCGTGGCCACCGACGGCCACCGCCTCGCGTTCTCGTCGATGAAGCTCGAAGGCGGCACGTTCGGCCGCCAGGAAGTCATCGTGCCGCGCAAGACGATTCTCGAGCTGCAGCGCCTGCTCGAAGACATCGACGACACCGTCACCATCGACATCGCGCAAACCCAGGCCAAGTTTACGTTCGGCCAGGTCGAGCTCGTGTCGAAACTCGTCGAGGGCAAGTTCCCCGACTTCCAGCGCGTGATCCCGAAGGCGCACAAGAACACGTTCGAGATCGGCCGTGAAGAGCTGCAGCGTTCGCTGCAACGCGCGGCAATCCTGACCTCGGACAAGTTCAAGGGCGTGCGCTGCATCATCGCGCCGGGCCAGTTGAAGATCATGTCGACCAACGCCGACCAGGAAGAGGCGCAGGAAGAACTGGAAATCGCCTACCAGGGCGATACCGTCGACATCGGCTTCAACGTCACGTATCTGCTCGACGTGCTCGCGAACCTGAAGGTCGACACCGTGCAGGTGAGCCTCGGCGACGCCAGCTCAAGCGCGCTGATTACCGTGCCCGAGAACGACGAGTTCAAGTATGTCGTGATGCCGATGCGCATCTGACGCGCACGACATCAAGACACACACCAGGGGGCGGCAAGCCCCTTTGGCGTTTTTATGGCGAACCGACAACCCGTCCCTTTGGTGCCCTAACGGCGCCTAGGACGGGCCAGGAAAACTGGAGCGGCCCGGCGTTTTCGCAAGAAAACGCACCGCGCCGCCGCTTGAGTGGCCTCGCAGAACCGGAAGATATCCATGAGTGAACAGCACAATTCGCAACCCGATAACAGCAGCTACGGCGCCTCGTCGATCCAGATCCTCGAAGGTCTGGAAGCGGTGCGCAAGCGCCCCGGGATGTACATCGGCGACACGTCGGACGGCACCGGTCTGCACCACCTCGTGTTCGAGGTGCTCGACAACTCGATCGACGAAGCGTTGGCCGGGTATTGCAACGACATCCACGTGACGATTCACGCCGACAACTCGATTTCCGTGACCGACAACGGCCGCGGGATTCCGACCGACGTGAAGATGAACGACAAGCACGAGCCGAAGCGCAGTGCCGCCGAGATCGTGATGACCGAGCTGCATGCCGGCGGCAAGTTCGACCAGAACAGCTACAAGGTGTCCGGCGGCCTGCACGGTGTGGGCGTGTCGTGCGTGAACGCGCTGTCGAGCTGGCTGCGCCTCACCGTGCGCCGCGACGGCAAGAAGCGGTTCATGGAGTTCCATCGCGGGGTTGCGCAGGATCGCGTGCTCGAAGTGGTGGACGGCGTGGAAGTGTCGCCGATGCTCGTGACCGGTGACACCGAGAACCGCGGCACCGAAGTGCACTTCATGGCCGATCCGACCATTTTCGGAACGGTCGAGTATCACTACGACATCCTCGCGAAGCGGATGCGCGAGCTTTCGTTCCTGAACAACGGTGTGCGGATTCGTCTCACCGATCTTCGTTCGGGCAAGGAAGACGATTTCGCGTTCGCCGGCGGGGTGAAGGGCTTCGTCGAGTACATCAACAAGACGAAGACCAACCTTCACCCGACCGTTTTCTTCGCCAACGGCGAGAAGGACGGCGTGGGCGTCGAAGTCGCGATGCAGTGGAACGACAGCTACAACGAGAACGTGCTGTGCTTCACGAACAACATTCCGCAGCGCGACGGCGGCACGCACCTGACCGGCCTGCGGGCCGCGATGACGCGCGTCATCAACAAGTACATCACCGACAACGAAATCGCGAAGAAGGCGAAGGTCGAGACGACCGGCGACGACATGCGCGAAGGGCTGTCGTGCGTGCTCTCCGTGAAGGTGCCGGAGCCGAAGTTCAGCTCGCAGACGAAGGACAAGCTGGTTTCTTCCGAGGTTCGTGCGCCGGTTGAGGAAGTTGTGGCGAAGGCGCTCGAAGAGTTCCTGCTGGAGACGCCGATCGACGCGAAAATCATCTGCGGGAAGATCGTCGAAGCTGCTCGGGCGCGGGATGCGGCGCGGAAGGCGCGTGAGATGACGCGCCGCAAGGGCGTGCTCGACGGCGTCGGCCTGCCGGGCAAGCTCGCGGACTGCCAGGAGAAAGACCCGGCGAAGTGCGAAATCTACATCGTCGAGGGTGACTCGGCAGGTGGGTCGGCCAAGCAAGGGCGCGATCGCAAGTTCCAGGCGATCCTGCCGCTGCGCGGCAAGGTGCTGAACGTCGAGAAGGCACGCTACGACAAGCTGCTGTCGTCGGAGCAAATCGTCACGCTCGTGACCGCGCTTGGCTGCGGCATCGGCAAGGAAGACTACAACCTCGAGAAGCTCCGCTATCACCGCATCATCATCATGACCGACGCGGACGTCGACGGTGCGCACATCCGGACGCTGCTGCTCACGTTCCTGTATCGCCAGATGCCGGACATGATCGAGCGCGGGTACGTGTATATCGCGCAGCCGCCGCTTTACAAGATCAAGGCGGGCAAGGACGAGCGGTATCTGAAGGACGACGTGGAGCTCAACGCGCATATGCTGCGGTTGGCGCTGCAAGGGTCGGAGCTGGTGCCGGGTGAGAATGCGGCGGCGATTTCGGGTGATGCGCTTGGGGAGCTGGCAAGATCGTATCTGCTGTCGCAGAGCGTGATCGATCGGTTGAGCCGGTTGTATGATCCGGCCGCGCTGGAAGCGGTTATGGATGGCGTGGTGATCGATCTTTCCAATGAGGAGTCGACGGAGGCTTCGGCTAAGGCGCTGCACGCTGCATTGCATGATGAAGCGCTGAAGAACGAAGTGCGGGTTGTGCCTTCGTATGACGCGGTTCGCGAACAGCGGGCGCTGCATGTCGAGCGGACGCATCACGGCAACGTGCGGGTCTCGGTCATCGACCAGGAATTCCAGCATACGGCGGATTATCAGCAGCTCGTGACGACGGCGAATACGTTCAAGGGACTGATTGGGGAAGGGGCGGTCATCAAGCGCGGCGAGCGCAGCATGGCCGTGGCGGACTTCAAGAGCGCGATGAAGTGGCTGCTGGCGGATGCTGAACGCAACGTCTCCAAACAACGCTATAAGGGGCTCGGCGAGATGAACCCCGAGCAGCTGTGGGAAACGACGATGGATCCGGCAGTGCGGCGCCTGCTGCGGGTGCAGATCGAAGACGCGATTGCTGCGGATGGGATCTTTACTACCCTCATGGGGGATGATGTCGAGCCGCGGCGGGCGTTTATCGAGTCGAACGCGTTGCGGGCGGGGAATATTGACGTTTAACCCAGGCTCTAAGTAACGTCATAGCCCGAGAAAACCAGACCCATAAGTCGAGAGATTTATGGGTCTTTTTTCTAAGAGCCCGACCCCACACTCACCAGATGAAGAAGTAATATTCTCGACGTCCGCGACATATTTGTATCGGGATGCTCAACGAATCAAGGGATGCTTGTTTTCAGAACACGCATACAACGATGGCAAAAGAGAAGAAAGACATCGCTTCAATATTTCGCTACATGGGGCCTGCATTAGACGCGCTCAGAGCGCTTGGCGGGTCCGGTACGCCGGACGAAGTTGTGGAGCGCATTACTCAATATCTCAATATTTCAGACGAGGCGCAGAACGAAATTCTGTCCTTTTCGGTTCAACGCACCAACTAATGCCGTCTATTCACGGCTCGGGGACTGAGTCTCAAAGAGGAGGCCGTAAGAACGTAGACTAGATCAAATCGCTCTTAATAATCTGCCGATGGAACCTCTTCACGAAGAACAAGCTCATCCGCTGATTGCAGTGCATAGGCGCTGGGCCATGTACGCACTGCAACAACTTGCGCTGCATGACCTTTCCCTCACACCGACGCTTTTCGAGAAAGGCCTCAAATTTCTCGTCGTGATTGGAGACGTCGGCACGCGTCTTGCCGAGATTGCGGAACATTTTGACCACTATATTCGTCCGGCTAGTGCTGACGTCTCAGTCGTAGAGAGCGCGCCACCTGAATTCACTCAAGTACAAGTAGCGACGACCATTCAGGAAGACATGTGGTCGACTTATAGCCCCCTGTCAGTCAGTCACACCAACCAAATGCTGGCGCTTATATCGGGGCAGGTGCCAAGAGGCGGGATTGACTATATCCATGAGACACGCAGGTGGCAATTTCGGCACTTCGGCATCGATGACGCGGGTCGACAGGCAGTGCGGGACGCATGCGCTACCCTGGGCATCCAAGATGAGATTGAGTTTGTTGAGCAAACGGCTCCGCCCTCTTCAGAGCAGAAAGCTCCACAAATGGCGCGCGATGCTTTTGAGGTTGGCACCCGACATGCGGTGCCATCCACGAGTCATAAAATCCGTCTCCTGGTCGAGCGCGACGAAGACACGTGGCGCACCTTTATCGCGAAGCGTGGCGACAAAAACGTTCTGGCCGAGAGAGCTTGCTCCACTCCGCATCGCTTCGCGTGTCTTTACGACACGCGCGATGAGAGTCCAGTGCAACTCGCTGAACTGCTCACATTGTATGACGTCGTCAACATCGTACCTGGCGAGGATTTGACGTGGATGAGCCGTCACCGCCTAACGCTATCGGAGCTGGAAGTAATGGCGGCGTCCGGGCGCGTAAGACTTGTGCTGCCTGCATCTATGAGTCGATACCCGGAAAGCGTCATTCTGGCGGCCACCGCGCAGTCAGACGACGGAGTTGTGCTCAGCCGAGATCTCGCGATGCACGTTGTGCGGAACGGGGAAAGAAAGGATCCGTTGCTGTACGGTCCATTTTCGACTGGTGAGCGAACGGCTGTCTTGCGCCTTCTGCATCAAAGTGCAACGCAAGAGGCATTTAAGGCGCTTGTTTCCACATACTCGTCCTCCCTGACACAACATGGCTTAGAGTACGCCGTGCGAGGAGCCAACGCGGCATATCGAATTGGCTTTGGTGCCTTTCTCGGAGAAGTGCTCTATCGGCTTCGCGGGATAGATGCACGGCTCGAGATGTCGGTGGTCGGTGCTGCGATGGAGTGGTCGATGGGTTTAGGCGCAGCATACGTGCCGCGGCAAATGGGAGGATTCGACGAAACACATAACGCATCGATTATTGCTAGCCATGTCAGTCGAAGTCGTCATATCCCGCAGGAACCATTGGCAAACCGAATGCATACGGTTGTCGAGGGACTGCTAGCCGTAACGGATATTCCGCCAATAGAAGTGGCCAAAAATTTCGGCTCGAGTTCCGTGTCTCGATTTCGTCAAGTAGCTATGGGGTTGGTCAGTGGACCAGCGAACGGTGATGAACTAAGGAGCTTGGTGGCAAAGCTCAATGACGAGGTACGTGCGTTCGAGCGTCGGCGGAATTTTCTCGTCAAGTGGCAGGCGGATGCCGTCGTCATGAGCTTGGTGACAAAATTGGCAACTGACGCGCTTGATGCCAAGTTCGGGTCATGGACTTCGTGGTTTGCTTCGGTGGGCGCAGGCTATCTTTATAGCGCGGTGAAGAACTCGAGGGCGTTCGCGGCTGCGAGCGAAGTGTCGCAAGAGCTTGTGGACACCTTTGTCGGCCTGACTTTAGCGCCCTCGAACGACGCCGTGGTGATGTGGCGAGCTCGGGAGAACTTGAGGAAATAGTCTGTTAAGAACTCGATGTTACCAGTCTAACCTCGTACTCTAACTGCAGTTCGGACCAAAACCGAGGCCAAGCCACAAGCTGTCGGCTCCACAAATTAATTGACACACCTCTATTTTTTATCATCGACAAGCAAGCTTATTTCATGAACAAGAAAAAGAAGAAGGCAACGATGTCCAATCGCCAGAAAGAAGCAATTGGCATGAGAGTTGTTCAGCAAATTACCCGCGAATCTTGGGATTGTGGCTGGCAAGAACTGGACGCGAGAAATGATAACGGCATTGACGGCGTCATTATCATGCGCAAGCGTGGGAAGGAGACCGGAGGGATCGTATTCACCCAAGTCAAATGCGGGGGAGATGGATACCGTAAGGACCAGAAACAGCACCCCGATAAAATTGGCGTTAGCTTGGGAAAAGATTACGTTCGCGAGCATTATCCTCGATGGAGTTCCACCGTTGGTCCATCGGTTATCGTATTTATTGACGATACGATAGATCCTATATCGCCTCCCGCTTGGTGGGCCGATTTGAAGGACCCGTCGACATACTCGCAAACAAACGGCGGCATGCTGCTTGTCCCTAAGAAACAGAGATTTGGTGCGCACTCGAAGGGTGATTTTCACCGCTTGTGCGGGACCGGTCCTATCGACAAAATTTTACCGATAATCGAACTAACCCGAGACGAACTCGTAATACCGGGGCGTACGCAAACGCTCATTCACGCTGCTCGCGGATTTTATAAGACTTGGTCTCAAAGCAGTTATCCGACTCAACATCCAACTCTCGGCCAAATACTTATTAATCGCGTAGGCTGGCGCCACATCACTCGGCAAAAACGATTGAAGGAGCGTGTATTCCAAAGTCTCAATCTATTGAGCGCCGCAAAGCGAATTGTCGCCGAAATCGCTGAAGTTGATATGTTAGGTCGACCCGAGGTTAAGGACATCGAGGGTGGCGCGATGAAAATCACCGACCACCTTGGTCTGCGAGCAATAGTTATTTTTCCACACCGGCATCAATCAGTTGTTCAGGTTGTGCTACGGCGTGAGCGGATTATTAGCAAATTGTCTACGTCAGAACCGGCTCAACGGATATGGTTCCTGTCTGTATATGAACTTAGACGAGGAATAAATCAGAATTAGTGTGCGCTGGCCGAGCCGGTCGAGAACTAACGAAATCCCAGTTACAAGGAGAAGTCCAAATTCTCCTAGGTCATCCGAGGGGAATCTGGACTTCCCGTCGGACCTTTTACTTTTGGAGTCTGACACGCAATAACTCTCCACAAAAGCTACAGCTGCGCACGGTTGGATTATATCACTACCGCCGTTCGCCTACCACGCGGCGCGGAGCGAAAAATCGTTCCTCAACCTTTCGAAATCGTATGGTTCCTGTAGCGCTGCGTGGCTTTGATGAATAAGACCGTTGATTCGGAACGTGTGTGAGAGAGTGAAAAGCGCTCAGCAGGCGACGCAGCGGCAATCCAATTCATTGCTGGGCTCCAGGGTCGCAGCTCATGTGCTGCCGCTGCCATCGGCGCCAGCGTTCCCTCTTGGCATGGCGGTGCCGAGCTATCGCGTTGATTCGAAACCGCAAACGCGTATGAAAAACGTGCCACATGCCATGCGGCGACGTGCGATGCTCGTGGCGTGCTCGCCACTCCGAACAATCTACAGCATGACTCTAAAAGGAGAGTGCGCAGGCCGTGCGGTCAACCCGCTTGGACTTGCCGGACGTCGATGAAGAGGCACTCGTGCCGGGGCGAGCATTCCAGTCTAACGAATTCCATCACAAGTCCGGCTAGTCCAATTATTTCGATTCGGTCGGTCCTAGCGGACGGATCGAATTCGTTAGCAAGTGCTTGATTCTTAAGCGTGCGCGGTCTAGCAAATTCGGGATCCCTGCAGTCGAATGTCACTATAGGTGAAAAAAACGACATAAAAGCTGAAAACTGAATACGCATTAAGTGAAAATTTCCGAAAAAATTTGGTGCTCGTCATGAGCCTTTTTGGACGGAAATTTTCTCCGAGTATATGCAAAACCAACGCGTCGGAGCTCAGATGTGATGATCAATCCGATCCCCGCTTAGCGGTCTACGCTGAGTGGGGATTGTTCTTTTGAGAGACTATCATCAATCTGCTTCGTTGATCGGCACCGATCTGGGTAAACATTGCTTCCCCCCGGATACGCGGCATGCGTTTGGCAGGATGGTGTTTGACAAGAAGCTCATGCGTGGCCAGATGTTCACGCAGCTGAGCAATGTTCCATGCTACGTGATGGTAGTTTACGCGGATACAGATTGGTTGGGTTGCTCGCACGCTCCAGAGCCTCGGTCACCACACCAAGCTAAATCCCCACGCCTGTAAGGCAATAAGATTATGGGGCGCGAAGATAGTAACGATGAAATTACATCATGTGTCACTTCCCCATTTCGGCTGCAGACTTTGCCTTGATACGCCTGACAATGTCCTTTATCACACATAGGTGACGTTATGACAGAGGATGAAATCCGCCTGCGGCTGGACCTACTGGACCAGCTAGTTGGCAGCATGCATAACCAAATTGATGCTATGGCGGCACGCGAGGCCGCTGCGACCGTTGCGCGGTATCCCATTCCATATTCGAACCGAGCGCTAACTGACGCGAAGAATCGGCTTATCGTGCGTTCGAGCGAACTGATTGAGCGAATGCAAGAACTGCATAAGCAGCTGGTCGGTGGATAAGACGGTCCTTGCCCATCGGGCCGTTGCCACAATGCCGGCGCTGGTCGCGATGGCTGGAGAGCGCGGGAGCGCACGTTCTTCGCGTCGGTAATCCGTAACCCGCATACGCGCCTATGAGTGCGGTTACGCGAGAAGGGCGGCAAGCCGCTCGCCCTGCCCCGGCATCACACGCTCGAGGCGTGCTACATGCCTACCTCGAGGAGACCAGGATATTCGGGGAAACGTTCAAAGTGTGTTCGCAGCGGCAAACGTTCGCACCCCACGATTGCACGCATAGGAGCAGCGATTCGACAGCATCGTCGTTGAGTGTCATGTCTGCCGATGCTCCCAGGAGCTGACAAGCACACAGATGGTGATTTTCCGTGTGGCAACTGTGTATTGCCGATCGGCGAAGGTATACATCCAAAATTATCCCGAATTGGGATAACCCAATTTAGGATATAGCATCTTCACAATGGTGAAATCCCTTCATTCTCCCAGCTATGTGTTGTTTCGGCAGCTTTTGAGTAAAGCCCGCGAAGATGCAGGTCTTACTCAAACGGAAGTCGCTGCGCGGCTTCGTCGCCCTCAATCCTTTGTCGCCAAGTATGAAGGGGGGGAGCGTCGGCTGGACGTCGTGGAGTTCATCGAGGTCTGTGCGGTTCTAGGCGTTGAACCGAACAGCATTATCACCCCACTTCGTAAAGAGAAGAATAATTGAACACCCAAGAAGTCATCGGTCTAGCGCGGGCGTACCTTCAAGGCTTGGTGGGACATGAGTTCGACGTTTTGGATGTTGCAAGACCAGTGTCGCCGGAAGCAGCCGTTAATTTGGCCAAGATCGTTTCGAAGTTGTCGCCGATGGTCGGCAACCTTATCGAGTTCAATACATGCGAGTATCTGAACGATCAGGAAGGTTTTTCAGCATTTGGTCGCTGGCAGCGACAGGATCCAGGTTTTCCCGACACCATCTTTGCAGGGGCGGTCAGCCCAACGCCAGGCTTTGAAATCAAGGCTTGGTTTCCGCTTGCTACCGAAATCACTGCGAGATTCAAGGACAGCCAGAACCATTTCGTGCAGGACCAAACCTACGTGGCAATGCTGGCGTGGCTGCCGGAATTTCTTATTTTCGGGAAACCGAAGATCATTGACATTGTTGTAATGTCCGGTGCATCAGTTGCGCGAGCTCGGGATTTGCACTACCACAATCCGCCCGACTATTTGGTACTGGAACCGGGGGATACGACGGCGCGAACGATAAATTTGCAACAGACAAACACGAATGGATATAAATTTCAAGGAACCGCAGCGGAGGCTCGCGAAGCCCAATCAATTGTTGCTTCGTGGGGGATTGGCGGTTCAACGTATTTGCCGACACCAGAGTACCAGGCACGGTTGCGCGAACTGACCTCGCGCTTCTCATATCGGCTCGATACGAATTTTGCAAAAATGGACCGTATCGATCACGCCGAGATCGAGACGTTTAAGCGCCGGGTCCATGAAACAGTGTTCCATGGTAGAACAATTGGAGATTGGAACTGGCTGCTGTCTAAAGGGTCGGATCTTGCGATCCGACGCGAACTAGAACGCCATTTTGATATTAGGGACGTTGGAGAGCCTGTAGTCGAGTGACGACTAAAACAGGTCCGTCTGCGTAAAACGGTGTATACCCAACTGATAGTACGTTGGGTCGATTTCACCTGCATACGCACGACGGCCCATTTGCTTTGCAGCGAGTGAGGCCGAGAACAAGCCACCGAACGGCTCCCATACCACGTGTCCCGGATCGCTCGACGCTTCAATGATCATTCGCATCAAGTCAAGCGGCTTCTGGTTCAGGTGGGCCGCCTTACCGCTGATTTCAGGTACCCGAATACGCTCGGCACCCTTTAGCGGATTGCGTTCCCACACATTGGTCACGCCCATAGGGCAATGGAACGTGGTTCGCATTTTGGCCCACTCGTCTTGAGTCATCGGTCGCAGACCATCGCGCGAAAAGTACGGCAGACCTGACGGATCGCCATGCTCGTTCGCGTAAGCCGCCATCTTTGCGAACATTTCTGGCGGGGGGTAGTACCACAAGTGACCTTGATCGAGGTACTTGCGCACTGCAACATCGGCCACGCCACACGCGACGTTTGCCTTTTTGAAAGCAAGACCGGTACGTTTCCACTCCCTGTAAAGCCAGCGTTGGAGTGTCAAGCCATCGACGCGAGGCTCAAAAACATATTGAACACACATTTCCGTGACCACCGGGAAACGCCTGATTTTCGCAGTGTTCACGTTTCCAGCAATGTGAGCCTTACCCTTGTTCCAAATGTTAGCGTTTACATAACGCCAGCCGTGGCGCTCTAGCACCGGATGTACGGCCGCCCAGCCGATTTCCGAGTTCCAGAACCAAAGCGTTGTCTGCGCGGTAGCTCGCTCGCTCCACGCCTTCACGTGTGGCTCGTACCAATCCGGCATGGCCAAATGGTCGGACGTGTCGCCTTCAAATCCTAAGATTCCGTAGGCACCGTCGGACACGATGACTTGTGGTGCGTCCCAACTCGCGTACTGATGGAGGCTGTCCCCCAAGCATAGTGTCACGGAGTCATCGACCCATCGATTGGCCGCGGGAATGGTGGGCAACGTGACAGCTTTTCCACGCCCAACCGTACTGGTCGGCGTCTTCTTCTTGGGTTCGATCGTACTTTCAGACATTAGTGAGTATCCCGTTTTGGGATATTTTAGATCCGTTCGGAGTTCTGGGGCAAGCCCAATCGGTATGCGATAGGAATGCTGAGAGGATAGCAAAGAAACTCAAGGATTCGAACTGGCTGTTTGGCCATCTTTGGACTGTTGCCTCGCCTCCGCGTCTCGTCTACGAGTCGGGCGGGCGAAACCCGATTGCGCACCGTTGGAAAGCGCATCCATCACGAAATCGATTGACCACACCTCGTTGGGTGCGCCCGGCAATGCCAGTTGCTCGCGTTCAATCATGACGCCGTGGCGCTTGCGACGGCGCCGCACAGCCAGCCCTGCCTCACGGTACAGGCGGTAGATGCGCTTGTGATTGGCATGCGTGCCTTCGCGTTCCACCAGGGCGTGCAATCGGCGGTAGCCGAATCGACGACGTTCGTGCGCCAACTCCACCAGACGCGCCGCTAGCACCTCATTCTCGTGGTCCGGCTTCGCGTCGTAATGCAGCACGCTGCGAGAAAGCCCGACAAGCCGGCAGGCACGGCGCTGAGAGATGTTGACCTTCTCCCGAATCGCCGACACTGCTTCGCGTTTGGCTTGCGGGCTCAGGGCTTTCCCTTGACGGCGACCTTCAACGCTTCCATATCGAGCATTGCTTCGGCCAACAGTTTCTTCAGCCGGGCATTCTCCACCTCAAGGTCCTTGAGCCGGCGGGCTTCCGAGACTTCCATGCCGCCGAACTTCGCGCGCCAGGTGTAGAACGACGCGTCACTGAACCCGTGCTTCCTGCACAGTTCCTTGACCGGCATACCGGCCTCGGCTTCCTTCAGAAAGCCAATGATTTGCTCTTCCGAAAAGCGCTTCTTCGTGTTCGTCTTCTCCGAAAACGAACTTTACTAGGTTCCGGCTGGCCCTGTTTGCTGGGGGCAGGTCAGTCGGGGGCTGTATGTCGAATCGCCAAACTCATTCCACTCTTCGATGCTCAAGTAGGTGTCGGTCTACGATCGTCGCCTGATCCGTAATGTGACAATCTGAGACATTCCCCTATCTCGAAAGACCAAGCGCGCCCCCACGCGCCGACAGCGTGCCCTCTACGCTGGCACAAATATCCGCCTCAAAGAAGCCCTCGCCCCATTTCATCCAGCGGTTCGAACGGCTTGCCGCCTAGTTTCATCTTGGTGCAAATTCCCCTTTCCGGTTTCGACGACGACCACGTTTATATCCGGGTCGTTCGAGTCCACATTTAAGTTTGCATTCCTTAGTACATGTCCAAAATCACGCCGCATTGATTGGGACATGTCAGAAGACAAATACGCGATGACAACATGACCGTCCTCGCCTCCGCCGCCGTGCGGGGAACCTGAGAGAAAGGGAGAATAACCTTGTTGGCCAGACCACCGACACCTGGAAAATTCACATCCCGCAGTCTTGTCGACGCCTTCCGCCGAGGCCTCCTGCAGCATGAACGACTGCTGAAGCTGGATACGCCTCTCGGTACAAACAAGCTGATTCCACTCCGCGCAACGGGATGGGCAAAGATCGGCCGCGACTACCGATGGACTGTCGACGTCGCATCAACCCGCAACGACATCGCACTGCTCTCGCTGATGCACCAGCCGGTCACACTCTGGATTCAGCAAGCAAGCGCACCTTTCACAAGCTCGACGTACCGTCCGATCCACGGCTTCGTCCATCGCGCCGGAATCCTGGGCGGCGACGGCGATCTCGCCGTCTACCAGATCGAGTTCGCATCGGCCCTTTTCTTCCTCGGCCACGCACGCGACGATCACTACTGGATGGAAAAGGATGCACGCGAGATCCTGCTCGACGTGCTCAACCGTTATCCGCAGCTTCGCGGCTGCGTCCGCCTGGACGTCACAAACTCCCCGCGAGTACGGTCGTATTGCCGGCAAGCAGACTCCGACTTGAACTTCGTTCACCGGATACTCGAAGACGAAGGCTGGTACTGCTACTGGGAGCACATGGAAGTCCGACAAGGCGAGCAGCCAGCGACGATGCTGGTCATTGTCGATCGCCTGTCGTCGCTACCCGAGGCGAGGTCGGTGAAATATTGCCGTGATGACACCGGCAACGAAGCGGACGGCCTGACGCAATGGTCCACTCACCAAACTCTCCAAAGCGTTCGTTACACGTCGCGGTCGTTCGATTACAAAGGTTCGCATCACGACTTCGATTCATCGAGCGACCTTGCATCGACAACGTACGAGGTTGACGAAGGTCGCTACCGCACGACGCGTCGCATTCCGTCCGCACCGATGGAGATTTTCGAGTCGACGTCATACGGCTACGCCGATCTTGACGCCGGCAACCAGCGAGCTCGACTTCGAACAGAAGCATGGGATTCGCTGGCCCATCGCTACACAGGAACGGGCGGCCTGCGCTGGATCGATGCGGGTACGCGCTTCGTCCTGAACAATCACCCGAGGCACATCGCGATCGCACCGCACAATCGTGAATTCGTCACGATTGAAGCGCGTTGGTACATCGAGAACAACATTCCGATCGGACAGCAGACCGATGCCTTTCCCAGCAGCCTCCAGCAGACGATCGCCAATACGAAAACCAAGCACGGCCCTCGCTTCGACTCTCGGCCACACTTCAGCGACGGAGAAGTCGGATTCTTCGTCGTCGAGATAGAAGCGCAGCCCACGGCGGTCCAGTATCGCAGCCCGTTTGAACACCCCAAGCCGGCGATACACATCGAACATGCGCACGTTGTTGCGCCCGAGGGCGAGGAAGCGTGGTCCGACCCACTGAACCGGATCCGCGTGCGCCATGTATGGGATCGTCAAAGTCCGTCCGGCGCCTTCAGCACGTCACCGCTGTTGCTGTCGCTGCAAGCCGACACGGGTAATGCATATGGCGCGGTGCATGTCCCGCGCGCTGGCGAATGGGTGGCGATCGGGCACTGGGGCGGCGACTGCGATCGTCCGTTCGTGCTGGGCCGCCTCAACGGTGCGACAACGCCACCACCCTGGCATACGAACGTGCTGCTCTCAGGGTTCCAATCGAAGGGGTTCGGCAAGACAGGCGCCTACAACTCGTTGGTCCATGACGACGCAACGAATCAAGGCAGTACACGACTAACCACCTTCACGGGCAAGCACTATAGCCTGTTTCATCAGGGTTACCTGATTCGCCAGGACGGCAACACGCGGGGCCGCTACCTCGGCATGGGATTCGTACTGCACACCGACGACTACGGTGCAGTACGAGCGAATCGAGGCCTCCATCTGACCACGCATGCGAAATCGATCGATAGTGACCAACTCGACGTTACCGAAGCACGAGATCAGCTGACCCGCGCCGGCATGCTGCTTGAGTCGTTGTCGCATGCGAGCGCGACGGCGCAGGCTGAATCGCTACAGGCGGGTCGCGACGACTTCGAAGCAATCGCACAAGCCACTCAACAAGCAGAGTCCGGCCAGACCTCCGGCGGTCGAACGAATGGCGGCGGCCTGGGCGAAGCGAACGGCTTTGCATCACCGCTGATCGTCATGTCCAGCCCCGCAGGAATCGCGGCCACGACGCAGCAATCGACACAAATCGCAGCGGACAAGCACATCAATTTTGTCAGTGGCGAACATACCCACATCGCGACGGGCAAGTCGCTGATCGCAGCCGCTGTCGAGAAAATCAGTCTGTATGTCCAGAAAGCGGGTATGAAGTTGTTCGCAGCGAAGGGCCGGGTCGAGATCGAAGCGCAAAGCGACGCTATGCGGCTCTACGCGGATCTCGATCTTGCAATCACCAGCAATCGCGGCTGCATTTCCATCGAAGGCAAGAAGGAGCTGCTGCTGAAGTGCGGCGGTTCATACATTCGCATCACGGCCGACGGCATCGAAGAGGGCACGCTCGGTGCCCGAACGAGCAAGGCTGCGTCGTTCAGCCGGCTCGGGCCAGGTTCGCTCGCTGAGCACATGAACGAACGACCGCATACCGCGTTCAACGATCCCTACGTTCTGCGCCACAAGATCACCGGGGAAGTCCTCAAGAACCATCCATACGAAATCGTGCGCGGCGATGGAACGGTCATTAAGGGCACGACGGACGAATCCGGGCAGACCACCGTACAGAAAAACGTCGATATCGAATCGCTACTGATTCGAGTGTTGCCGTTCCCTCGCGACGGCGCCGGATAGCGGCGCGTCCAAATTAGAACGCGAACTCGCCCTTCATCGATCGACCATCGTTTACTCCTGATAATCGCATGAGCAATCCCGCAAGCAACACCACCGACAAGAAGGCAAAAGTCGTCGTCATCCAGGCGCAGCACGAACGTGGAGGCGGTTCGTCTGCACGAGTGACGCTGACACCCCACTCGAACACCTGCACGAAGCAGATCGACTGCGATCCACGGCAGCCGATCCCGGTGATCTTCATTCCCGGCGTCATGGGATCCTTGCTACTCGACCAGAACACCGGCAACGAAATATGGAGCCCACCGAATAGCATCGCCGAGTCCCTGGCTTTCGCTGCTTCCGGGTACTTCGCAAATGCTGCGGAGCGCCAGATACGTTACGACCCATATGCGGCCATGGTCTCGGCCTTCGGAGACGTCAGCACGGACGGGTGCGACGTTTCAGTAGAGGAGGCGCGGCGCCGAGGCTGGGGATCCGTGCACCGCGGAAGCTACCACTCAACCTTCGCGTGGCTCGAACGCGAACTGAATAACCCGGCCGACTCAGGCAAGCTGCTCGGGGCTTGGGCATCGGGCGACCCGAAGGGTGAGACATTCACGCTGAATCCGGTCATCGGCACCTCACCGAAGTTATACGGCGCACACGGCGCGACTGCTGACGTGATTCACGCCACGTCCGACGAGTTCAGGAAATTCTGCCAGTTTCGCTATCCCGTCTACGCAATCGGCTACAACTGGCTTCAGTCGAATCTCGATTCGGCTCGGGATGTGGTCGAAGGCATCGACTGCGTCGACAAGAAGCGCAACAAGAAGGCTCGGCTTATGGGCATCCGGGAAATCTGCGAAGAGAACAAGGTGAAGAAGGCGATCGTCATTACACATTCGATGGGCGGGCTTGTCACGCGAATGGCGTCGGTGATCGCTGGGCATGCCGACCTGATGTACGGGGTGATTCACGGCGCGCAGCCGGCTACGGGTGCACCGCTTGCAGCACGGCGATTCCGGGCCGGGGCACAAACAGAAAACACGGTCATCAATCAGGTGCTGGCGGGACGAAATGGTCTCGAGTTCACGGCCGTGACGGCGAATGCGCCCGGGCCTTTGGAGCTCTTGCCGATGCCCGACTATCACAACTACGAGCCGTGGTGGATCGTATGTAATCTAAAACGTGACCCGATCCTAAAACTCCCTAAACCTGGCAACACGCTCTCGTTGTATACGTCGCAGGCGTGGTACGGGCTAGTGCCCGATCAGTCGGACTCTGTCCTCGACCCGGCCGGTGTTGTCAGGAAGCGGCTATCGGATACCAATCGCAAAAAATCTCTTCAGGAGAACTTCGTCGAGACGATTACCGATGTGGTTTTACGTCAAAAACAGCTCGTCAATAAATATCATCCGAACACCTACGCCTTCTACGGGAACGGCCCTCTCCAAGAGACCTCGGAAAGCTCGTCATCGGACGCCAACCTCTCGCCCCAACCCAAGCGTCGGGAGGTTTCCGAACCTGGTGGAAAACTGCTCACATTCGGCAAGATCCTATGGCGAGGCCCCTTCCCAGCAGGCACAACCGAAGACGACCTACTTCGTGCTCAGTTCCTGAGTGATAACCGCAGGGGCCAAATTCGCATCCGCATCAAAGATCAGACGTACACGATAGAAGCGGAGTTGGCGACACCCAACTCTGCTGCTGAGCGTGGATTGATTTTCGGTGATGGCACCGTCCCATTCTGGTCAGGCGAATCGGTCGCTCGCGGACTGAAAGAAGGGGTTCCGGGTGGCAAGGCCGAGGGCGTACATATCGCATTCGATCAAAGGGGCCTTGGTCATCAAGAATGTTTCAAACATCCGTGGGCCAGGTGGGCCACGTTGTACAGCGTCGTCAAGATCGCAGAGCGTATCGAGGCACGGGGATGAGCGTATTGACTCGAGTCAGAAAAGTGCTCCTGATCTCGGCAACAACCATTCTTCTGGGGCTGACCGCTTGTGCGAAAAACAATCCTTCGGAGTACGTTATGACTACACCCGTGATGCACGATACCCGTCCCTGGTGTATCGGTCGCTTCGCTCTCGATCTCCCGAGTGATATCGCCGTGTACAACCAACAATTCAAGTACATGGATTACACGATCGAGACCACTCGAAACATTTCCAGGAACACGTTTCTGCAGCAGGTTGACGCAAGAGAGAAGGAGCTGAAAACGACGCTCAGAATGGATATGACGCAAGCCACAGGAACAACAAACAACGTTTGGCTTAAGGAAGCGATCCGCCCGAACGACGACACGCGGCTCTTCATTTTCAGAAAGGCAGACACAACATCTATCGATATTCCGTACAAGGCTGAGGGCTACGCTTGGTCCAGCGATACCCTGTTCACGCTGAAAACCCTCATCGGCGCTCGATACGACGACTCGAATCTTCAAGTCGCGAATCAGATTCTTCGTCACATCGGCCCACGACAGGACTGGGAGATTCCCGTAGACGGAGCGTTTTGCTTCAACGGCGGTGCAATAAGCGGCAAGCCATTTCGCGGCTTCGATGCCACGCTATCCGTGGGGCTCTTACCCGGCACCCCGTCAACCTTCGTCGTCAAGCTGCGCGAGTCGGTCGATGTCGATCAAAAGGCATCGCTACTCGACGGGCTTCCAGCGTTCGAGATCCAGCTGAAATCTCTCCTGGGCCGCTACAAGATCCTGAGGAAAGGCAAACGCCAGTTCGCTGGCATGGAGGCGGAAGAACTGCTGATCGCCATCAGTGAGGACGGCGTGCAGAAGTACCACTTCTATCTGCTGGCCCCGGGCGTCGAATACGACCTCTCGAAACCTCACACGGCGATTCAACTGCTTTTCGGTGCGGCGCCCGACTCGATCACATCAGCCGCCCAGGCAACCTCTCCTGTCAACGAAGCACAAGCGATTCAAGCATGGGACGCGGTGCTGAACAGCTTCCATTATCGCGGCCCCCGGCCAGGTGAAGCGGAGGCAACCAAGTGAGGCGCTATGACATCGTGAAGGGCGATACCACGACCGCGGGCGGCTTGATTCAGGGAGGCGACGGCAACGACTTGATCGGCGCGAGCGAACAGGCTTACGAGGGCGATCCGGTCTCGTGCCCCGCGTGCAAGACGGTGGGCAAGATCGTATGTGATGGGCCTCGCATCCCCACCACCGGACCAGACGGACGGCAGGCGGCACTGAATGACGACTTATGCGTGTGCCAGTGTTCACCGTCACCGCGCTTGATTGCTTCGCAGGTCTCGTCGTTCATCGACATCTAAGCCTATGCCGTAATTTCTTGCGGCGAAAACTCAAGAAGCTATGCCGTTTGGCCATCCCTCGAATTTTTCATATTTCGAGATGCCCAGTTAGGTAGACTCAAACGGCGTCACCGCAAAAAGCGCGGGCCGCATGGGCTGCCACCCATACGACCCGCTAACCACCACCAACTCAGTAGAGGAGTCGGAAATGGCTAACGCCAATCATAAGTCACGTCCCCCGGTAACGGAACGCTTCGTCACCGTCCAAGAGTCAGCACGCCATCATTCCTTGTCTAGAGTTCTCCGTGCCATCCGAGCGCACCGGAAGCTGAACACGACGTACTTCCCGTGGATCAAATTGGCTGGAGTATGGCTTGAGGACGCGGGATTCGAGGCTGGAGAACGCGTCCGGATTACCGTCGAGGACAAGCGACTCATCATCACGCCGATGTGATCGGCGCATTGCCCATGGCGGGCATCGCAAGTCACTATCTGCCTGAAAGCTCGGTGGCCGATACTCAGCACCGTTAGTAACTGTGACAAGCGGGGATCGTTCTGCAATTGCAGCGGACCGGATACTCGGGTCCGCCGCCGTGGAGCGCTTTCAGCGTGAGCTGCAAGCCACGCCCGGTGCACTGAACATTTCCATCGCCGAAATGCAAAAACCCCCGCCTTTCGGGCGGGGGTTTCTGGCTAAGGGAGCCTGACGATTACCTACTTTCACACGGGAATCCGCACTATCATCGGCGTAGAGTCGTTTCACGGTCCTGTTCGGGATGGGAAGGGGTGGGACCGACTCGCTATGGTCATCAGGCAAAGGGGGTTGTCGCGTTGCTTCGCAGCGCGACCAATCTTGGAAGAAGCAGTAATTTAGGTGGGTTGTGAGGTTGTATCTCACACATACGCGGTAGTTCAACCGTCGTACGTCGAATGCCTCGCACTCGACGCTCGATGTCCGTAAGCGCTAAAGCGCTAACGGGCATCGAGACAGACTTGTTATAGGATCAAGCCTTACGGGCAATTAGTATCAGTTAGCTGAACGCATTACTGCGCTTACACACCTGACCTATCAACGTCCTGGTCTCGAACGACCCTTCAAGGGG